>JAHAYH010000076.1 GCA_018384745.1 Caryophanon sp.
GTGTCTTAACCACTTGACCAACGGGCCATTATGGCTCCGAAGGCAGGACTCGAACCTGCGACCTGCCGGTTAACAGCCGGATGCTCTACCAACTGAGCTACTTCGGAATAATGTTGTTTTGTTTGCGACTTATGTTGTCGACTTTTATTAGTATATAGACGCTGTATGCAATCGTCAACACTTTTTCTAAAAAAACTTCAAAAAAGTTTTAAAAGGTTGATACATCAACGTTTTGATCACGCTATTTCAATTAATTTACCACGGCATTTCCCGCAAACATACTTATTTAAGTTCATTTTACGATCACGTTTATACTGCAGGTTACATGAGATGCAGCGATACATATATGTCTTTTTAGGATGCGATTTTGTCGATGCCTGCATAATTGATGAACAAAATCGCGGCGCACCGACTTCTTGTAATCGTTTTTTAAAATCTACATCTTGATGTCGATAACCTTTCCCTTCAATATGTAAATGATAGTGACATAGCTCATGCAAAATAATGCCGATTAATTCTTGTTCTCCATATAAATCATAGCTTTTTCGATTCAGTTCAATATTATGGCTTTCAAGTAAATAACGTCCACCTGTTGTGCGCAAGCGTGGGTTAAAATAAGCACGGTGCTGAAATGGCTTTTGAAAATGCTGTATTGATAGTTGTTGAACGAGCAATTGTACAGCTTCATTGTTCATAAAATCATCCTTTTCTTCTATAAGAAAGGCGCTATGTAAATCGCTTCACATAGCGCACTGACTATTTATTGTTGTGCTGGTTGAAGCATCGTTAATGAAATACGCCCTTTTTGCGCATCGACCGCTTCGATCCAAACGGTCACAATATCCCCTAACGATACAACGTCAAGTGGATGCTTCACACGTCCTTTTTGAAGTTTCGAAATATGCACAAGGCCATCTTGCTTCACGCCGATATCGACAAAAGCACCAAAATCGACAACGTTACGCACCGTTCCTTGTAACTCCATCCCCACTTGTAAATCTTCCATTTTTAAAATATCTGTCTTTAATAAAGGCTGTGGGAACGCATCACGTGGATCACGCGCTGGTTTTTGCAGCGTTGCCACTACATCATGAATGGTCACGCTACCGACGTTGAATTGCTCACTTAACGCATTTACGTTTAACGCGCTCAGTGCCGCTTCTGCTTCTGGTGTACCAATGGCTTTTTTATCAACGCCGGCGACGTGTAAAATTTGCTCTGCTAGTGCATAGCTTTCCGGGTGAATCCCTGTTGCATCAAGTGGATTTTTCGCCTCCGGTACGCGCAGGAAGCCAATTGCTTGCTCATATGTTTTGGCGCCAAGTCGTGGAATTTTTTTCAGCTGCGTACGCGATGTAAATTTCCCGTTTTCACTTCTTGCTGCCACAATATTTTCTGCAACTGTTTTCGATAGCCCTGACACATATTGGAGAAGAGATGCTGATGCAGTGTTCACGTCAACACCTACTTGGTTAACCGCTGTTTCAACGATAAATGTTAACGATTCAGCAAGCTGCTTTTGCGACACGTCATGCTGATATTGACCAACACCAACTGCTTTTGGTTCGATTTTCACAAGCTCTGATAATGGATCTTGTAAACGGCGCGCGATTGATACGGCACTGCGCTGTTCAACTTGTAAGTCTGGAAATTCTGCACGCGCGACATCTGATGCTGAATAAACAGATGCCCCTGCTTCGTTGACGATGACGTACGCCGCGTCATGTGGTGTTTCACGTAAACACTCTGCAATGAACTGCTCCGTCTCACGTGAAGCCGTTCCATTTCCAATGGCAATAATTTCAATTGGATAACGCTTTAATACATCGGCAATTGCCGCTTTAGCTTCTGCGCGCTTTGGCTTCGGTGGATGTGGATAAATCGCTGATACTTCGAGCATCTTCCCTGTTTCATCGACAACGGCAAGCTTGCATCCTGTACGATAGGCAGGGTCCACGCCAAGCACCATTTTTCCACGCATCGGTGGCTGCAATAACAAGCTCCGTAAGTTCTCAGCAAAAATATGAATCGCCTGTGCTTCCGCTTTTTCTGTCAACTCATTGCGAATTTCACGTTCGATTGCTGGCTGAATTAAACGTTTATAGCTGTCTTCGATCGCCATTTCCAACTGCATAGCCGCTTCGTTGCGCTTTGCATCGTTGAGCCATTTACGTTGCATCGTGGCAAACACGTTTTCGATCGGCACACGGAGTGAAGCTTTTAAAACACCCTCTTTTTCCCCACGGTTTATCGCTAATATGCGGTGTGGCACGATGCGGTTCACCGGTTCTTCATAATCATAATACATTTCAAATACGCGCTTTTCATCTTTCGTCTCATCTTTTACGGACGTAACGAGTACACCTTGCTTGCGCGTTAACGTACGGATTTGTTCACGCATCGACGCATCATCCGAAAAACGCTCCGCCAAAATATCACGCGCTCCTGCTAATGCATCCTCAATCGTTTCAACACTTTGTTGGACAAATGGCTGCGCAAATGTTGCAACCGACCCGTTCTTTACGGTTTGAAGCAAATCTGCAAGCGGTTCAAGCCCTTTTTCCTTTGCAATGGTCGCTTTTGTACGACGTTTTTGCTTATACGGACGATATAGATCTTCAATGCGCTGTAAAATAGTCGCTTGTTCAATGGCGCGCTGTAGCTCTTCTGTTAATTGATCTTGCTCATCAATGAGACGCAATACTTCTTCCTTTCGCTGTTCAAGCTGCTGTATGTATTCATAACGGTCTTCAATCGTTTTAATTTGTACTTCATCAAGCGAACCCGTTGCTTCCTTTCGATAACGGGCAATAAATGGCACGGTATTCCCTCCATCTAACAGCTCAATAACCGCTTTTACTTGCGCTGGTTTACATGTCGTTTCCTGTGCAATGCGCTGCACGATCTTTTGCATTTCCAATTACGATCATCCTTTCTTCTATATAAAGCTTGTTGTCACTTATGTATTGTTAGTGTATCACGTAAAAAAAGACAAAGCCGCTAAACAGTCGACTTTGTCTATAAACTGACGCCGCTATCGCTTGCTGCAATGGCGTCTTGTAGTTTTTTAATCGCCTTCCGCTGAATGCGCGATACGTGCATTTGTGAAATGCCTAAGCGTTCTCCAGCTTCCTTTTGGCTCATTTGTTCTAAGTATGTAAGCTGAATAATTTTCTTTTCACGATCTGATAACACGTTCATTGCATCTGCGACAATCATGCGACGATTTGTCATTTCAAAGCCATCATCTTCCTTGCCGATTACATCAAATAATGTCACCGTACTACCGTCAGAGTCAGATTCAATCGAATGGTCCATCGATAACGCTTGATAGCTGCGACCCATTTCCATCGCTTCTAATACGTCTTCATCTTCCACTTCCAAATGCTTCGCAATTTCGCTAATGGATGGTGAACGTTGTAACTCTGTCGTTAAAAGCTCCACCGTTGCTTTAATGCGTGGTCCAAGCTCTTTAATACGACGTGGCACGTGCACATCCCACGTTTTATCACGTAAAAATCGTTTAATCTCTCCGACAATTGTCGGCACTGCAAATGCTTCAAAACTACGACCAAAATCAGGGTCAAAACGTCGAATAGCACCGAGCAACCCAAGCATCCCTACTTGTACAATATCATCATAGTACGATTTACCAGTCGAATATTTACGGGCGATTGATTCGACTAAATATTTATAATGCACAACTAAATTTGTTTGCGCCTCATCGCTTTGTGTCGCTTGATACTCCGCGATCCATTTTAATACTTCTTCTTTGGAAGAGTTTTTATGAGGTGATTCTTTCGACATTCTCTTCCACCTGCTCTCGCGTGACATATTTTGTCATGAAAACAGTAACTCCACCTTCGTTGTTGACTTTCACCTCGTCCATAAGCGTTTCCATTAAATACAAGCCTAACCCGCCTTCACGTAAGAAATCGATTGCTTCTTCCTCATGATAAGGTCCTACTTTTTCTTTAATTTCTTCGAAGTTGAAGCTATTGCCATAATCTGCAACCATAATTTCCATGCGCGATTCATAAAGCGCACAGCCGATGACAACATCACCTTCTTCTCCTTCGTTATACGCATGCTGCACAACGTTTGTCACTGCTTCACTTGATGCAATTTTTAAATCTTCAATATCGTCATATGAAAAGCCTACACGCACCGCTAATCCTGAAATTGTTAAGCGGGCAACACTCACATATTGAGGTTTTGCTGGAATACGAATTTCAATGTAGTCAAATGCCTTCATTGCTAACTTCCACCTTCTTATCAGTCTCGATTTCCATTAAGTCACTTAACCCTGTAATTTCAAATAGACGGCGTAAGCGAGAAGATAAACCGACTAGCTTAACATTTGCCTGCTCACGCTTCGCACGTTTATAAAAACCTACGAATACTCCTAAACCTGTACTATCCATGTAGTTTAATTTTGATAAATCAATCTCCACATGCATACCTTCTGTTAATGTCATTGCTTCTAATTCTTCTTTTAGTTGTGGCGCTGTAAATGTGTCAAGCTCACCTTCAATAATGCCTCGGATCACTTGCTCTGACTCTTGTACTTGAAAAATAATGTTCATCGCAATTCTGCACCTCCATATTCAATATGTTTTTCCCGATTATGCGTACTATAAACGCATTGTGCTAAATTTTTTTCAAAATAACGAGTGTAAAGTCATCACTCAGCTCAAAGTTTTGCATTTTCTCAAGCTCCTTAAATACCTCATCAACAATCGCTTGTGCACTTTCTGTTCGATGGGCCGACACGATGGATGTAATTTTCGCCATCGCATCCATCTCTAGATTTGTGCGAATTTCGGTCACACCATCCGTCATCATAATGACTAAATCATCTGTATGTAGACGCACCTCATGCTGTTGATAATTGCCGTCTGGTAAAATACCGAGCAGCAGTCCTTTTGCATCTAACTCTTCATACGTTGCAGTCGCTGCATTGTAATAAATCGCCGGTTCATGCCCAGCGGAGCCATATGTAAACAGTGATGTTTCCACATCATAGCGCCCATAAAACATCGACACGAACATATTGTCATCGACGCTTTTTTCAACGATTCGATTAATAACTTCTAACACACGCGACGGCTCGCTTTCAGAATGCTCTAAACTATCCATGCCGTATTTTACCATCGACATGCAAAGTGCTGCTGGAATTCCTTTTCCGACAACGTCCGCCACCGCAATGCCGACATACTGGTTGCCATCATCAACAAAGTGCACATAGTCCCCACTCATTTTACGCGCTGGCACAGAAATCATGCCGACATCAACGCCATCAATTTTTGGCACATGCGATTTTAAAATCATGTTTTGAATGTTTGTTGCCACTTGAAGCTCTAGCTGCATTTCTTCTTGTTGTTGCAGTAAGCTTTTATGCTCGCTTAGCGCCAAACCATAATGCACCATTACTTCGATTAAAAAGTCATACGCATAGCGCAATTCAACAGGGAATTCTTCGATGATTTGCTCCACTGCTGATTTATGAATGTTGATTACTTCTTCGGGCGCAATGTTTTTTTGAAGCAGCTGGCGAATGAAGTTTTGGCCGATGTATAAATTTCGCTCTGTCTGCTCTTCAATATAATCTGCCAAAATTTTCGTATATTGCTTTTGGAGCTCTTTCAAACTCGTAATCACCCTTTCTTAAACGTTCAGCCATTTTTCCGCACGAATCGTCGTTCCTTTACCTACTACTGAATCAATTTTAATGGTATCCATTAAGCGTTTTACCCCAGGAAGTCCTGCGCCTAACCCTCCAGAAGTTGAATAACCATCTTCCATTACTTGCCGAATATCTTGAATGCCTGGACCTTGATCCTTTGCAATGATCGCAATGCCTTTTCGATCGCCGTCTTCTAAACGTTCAATTTCGATTTCGCCTAGCTTTGCATACAAATAAATATTACGAGCGAGTTCACTTATTGCTGTCGTAATACGCGCTTGATCCACTGTACCAAAGCCAATCTCTTTTGCCTCATTGCGCCCAAGCTGTCGCACGGCAACAATATCCCACTCAGTAACAATTTCTACCGAGGACTTGTCGTTCATCTGTTTCGCCCCCATTCTCTCTATCATTTCTATTTACATTCGTTATATCGTATGGTGTTGTATAAACATTAATGAAATCTTTTCCATATTATTTTACTACATTTCATTTTGTCTGAACATGTTAATTGCTGCACACGTTCATTGTAAAAAAAGCACCTGGGAGTGTTTCGTTCCACTGCCGGTGCCTTTATTTACAAAATATATGTATTATAGTTTTACTAGCCCCACACTAATTCTTAATGCTTCATCCACACGTTTCATGAGTTCTTCATCTAAATGTGTGATGCGATCTGTTAATCGCGATTTATCAATCGTACGCAATTGCTCAAGCAAAATTACCGAGTCGCGCTCAAATCCATACTTTTTCGCATCGATTTCAACATGTGTTGGTAATTTCGCTTTTTGAATTTGCGCCGTGATTGCCGCGATAATAACAGTGGGACTAAAGCGATTTCCGATATCATTTTGAATGATTAATACTGGTCTTGTACCACCTTGTTCTGAACCGACAACTGGTGATAAGTCCGCAAAGAAAACGTCCCCACGTTTTACGTTATTAGCGTTCAATTTGTCATCCCCCGATTAAGAGACGCTCCACTACATGTCCTGCTTCGTATTCTGCGTAGCTAAACTCCTCTGCGATTTGCAAGTTTAATTCAGCCATTTCAACATAGCCTTTAATCATTGCTTCACGCAGTTGCTGTTGCTCGTCGCTTTGCAAATTACGCTCAGCTGGTAAGCCACTTAAGCGATAACGTTTCAAACGATTGTCATATTCCTTCGTTGCTTCTTCTAGTAGCATTTGCGATAAATCATCATATTGCAATTGTTTTGCGTACATAAATAGCACCTCCACCAAGCCCATTTATTAATCACTTCTTTCACTCATCATACCATCATAGAATGTAAATGAAAAGACTCGAATTGTATTTTTCCGACAATTCCATCGATTAAAGAATGTTCTTGAAAGAGTATTTATTTGTAAAAGCGAGGAATTCTATTCGTAAAATTGCACGGTACTTCATAGTTAATCGTTTGTAAACGCGCCGCCCATTCATCGAGCGTAACTTGCTCAGTTCCTTGCTTACCAATGAGTTGTACTGGTTCGCCTACTGGATATTTTTTTGTTAATAACACCATACATTGGTCCATACAAATGCGACCAACAAGTGGCATGCGCTGTCCATCAATGAGCACTTCTTGACCGCCTAGCTTGCGAATCATCCCATCCGCATAACCAATCGGCAGCGTGCCAATCCAACAGCTTTCTGTTGCTACAAATGTTGCACCATAGCCAACCGAATCGCCTACTTCAATTTGTTTCACATGCACAAGCTCTGTTTGTAGCGATAACGCTGGCTGCAGTTCAAACGGATCCATCGACGCCACGTAGCTCGACGGCGCTAAACCATATAGCGAAATACCGTAGCGCACCGCATCAAATTGCAACTTTTGATCTTTAATGAGCGCTGCCGCTGTATTTGACGCATGCACACACGGCGGTCGAACCGCTAAAGCATCGACAAATGATGTAAAGATTTGTACTTGTTTCGTAAATAAAGACGCATCTTCCTCATCTGCTGTTGCAAAGTGCGTAAAAATGCCGTCAATTTCCATGTTTCGTTGCGCCGTAATGGCCTCTTCTACCGCGCGAAGTTCCTGCAGTGTACGCACACCGATGCGTCCCATACCGCTATCTACTTTAATGTGCAATTGAAGTGGCTGTGCTGCTGCTTTAACATATGGTGCTGCCGCTTCAATCCACTCTGTTGAAAATACTGTTAATGTAATGCGCTGTGCTGCTGCATATGGTGCAAAATGAACCGGTGTTGCCCCTAGCACTAAAATGCCTACATGTGGATAATGCTTACGTATATGTAACGCTTCATCTGCTGTAGCAACTGCGAGCATCGTAGCACCTGCTTCAAGTGCTGCTCCTGCTACCGCAACATCGCCATGTCCATACGCATTTGCTTTCACGACCGCGATAATGCGAACGTTCGGTTGAATATGCGCCTTTAGGTGGCGGACATTTTGACGAATTGCTTCTAAATCAATGATTGCTTTTGTTGGTCGAAAGTACTGTTCTTCTGTCATCCATATAACCTCTTTTTTACATACTTAAACGTATAAGTACTTTTTAATTTAAGCGCTGTACTACCGATTCATACACAGCGTTTTCATTATTTTATCACATGTCACACTTTACTCAACTAAATCATTCAGTAAAATCACTTGTGCTGCAGCGTATGCTTCTGAATGCGTAATCGAGACGAATCCATTTGCACGCTTTCCTTGAAAGTAAAGCGTCGGCGCGCCTAAATCATCGCGTAATACTTCGATGTGTAAAAATTCACAGCCTTCGCGAATGCCTGTGCCGTTTGCTTTAGCGTATGCTTCTTTTGCCGCAAAACGCCCTGCTAAAAATTCCACTTTGCGCTTATGAGACAACGCGTCATACATCGCACGTTCGCGCACTGATAAAATGCGCTCGACAAATCGCGGCGTGCGCGTCATAATTTTTTCAACGCGCACAAGTTCAATAATATCTAAACCGATTCCTTTAATCATAGATCGTCCTTTCCAAGCTGTGCATCCTCACGTTATAATCAAACTAGAAATCGAGGTGGACACTTTGTTTAATCGTAAAGAAAATTTAAAGCAATATATAAAGCTATACCCTGTAATCTCGACGTTGCTGTTTTTAAATATTGCCGTGCATTTATTAACGTACGTTCCCGGCCTTGGCGATGATCTCTTCAACTTCGGGGCAGGCGCGAACTTTTTAATTGCAGACGGCGAATATTGGCGCCTTATTACGTCGATGTTTTTACATGCAGGTTTTTTACATTTACTGTTTAACTGCTTTTCACTATACGTGTTCGCACCCGAGATGGAGCGCATATTAGGAAAAGCTCGCTTCATTACATTGTATGCGATTGCAGGCTTATTTGGAAACGTTGCAACGTATGTGTTTTTAGATATGCGCACAGTAAGCGTCGGCGCTTCAGGTGCAATTTTTGGTGTGTTCGGGGCGTATGCAGCACTTGTGTATTACACGCGTAAAACGATGCCAGCACTGCGTCAAATCATTTTACCAATCATCGTCATTAGTATCGTCATGACATTTTTACAACCTGGTGTAAACGTCGCCGCCCATCTTGGTGGTATGATCGTCGGTTTTTTAATCGGCTTAGCGTACTTACACCCTAAGCGCATTTTAGCTTGGCGTCAAAAGAAGCAATAAATAAAAGGCTTGGAATTTACTCCAAGCCTTTTTCGTCGTCTACTAGTTGTTGTTGTGGCATCGTTGTACGATCAAACCAATCAAGCAGCGCATGGGCATCGCTTGCTTCTATATGACTTGCATACGCACCTGCGCCACCTGAACCTGACATAACAGTGACGCTCACAGATGCAACGTCACGACGCTTCTCAAACACACTTTGACGCGCCTCCATTGATTGAATGCGATTTTTTTGCACGATGAATGTCGTCTTGCTAATGAAGCGTGAACGAATTGTTAATTGCGAACCATCGATCGCAAACGCCGCACTTTTCCATTGCCAACGTCCAATGAGCATGAATACACCGATGAGCAACAATGAAAACAGCCCGTACGGATAAAAGAAATAGCTCAGTAACGCAATTGCTGGGATGACGTATATAAAATCAAAGCGGTAAAAGAACGGAATGGCACGCTTCGGTGATGATGTCATCGGCACATCGATTCTATATTGCGGCAACACGCGGGCTAAGCTTTCTTCAATGCGATGACGCTTAATGAGTGGAAATAAATTTGTTTTGGATGAAATGGCATTGTCATCATCGCCACCTGAAGCACTTTCAACGAGCACGGTCGCATAGCCAAACGGTTCACGCAGCGGATTTTCGACGATGCGAATTCCTTGAATGCGCGACAGCGGAATTGTCGTGCGCTTTTTCTCCAGCAATCCGCGCGTAATAATCATTTTGCCGTCCTGTTCGATCACTTTAAAATTGTAATAATTAATGAATGTCATGACGACTGAAATGATCCACGTAACGAGGAAGGCAAGTGCGATGACCGCAACAATAAGGGCTGTTCCTACACGCACGACGCTCGATACTTCATCGTAAATTTTTTCATACGGAATGTAAGCACTCACCTGTGAAAAAATCGCTAAAATACCGGCAAGCACAACGCCGACACCACCCGATGTGGAAGCGAGTAAAATTAAATCTTTTTTGCTCATCATATGAATGACGTTTTCTTCAACAAGCGGTACGTCCTCGACAACTTCTTCGCCGTCTTCATTCAACACAACGGGCTTTAAGCGCTTTTTCGCCTCTTTCATTTCTTGCTCGATGCGCTCTGCTTGTGCGCGTGTAACAGCAGTTAATGAAATTTCAGCTTCCGTTGAGTTGCCTGCTGTTTCAATTTCGACCGCGACAAGCTTAAAAATGCGATGGAATACACCTTCTTTGTAGTTCAAGCTTTGAATGCGCTCAAATGGCACGTAACGCTTTTTCTTAACAAATAAGCCGTACTCCACGCGCAGTTCATCGTCTTCAAACCAGTACACATACGTGCGCCACTTCACGATCCCTATATACAGTACAAATAACAACGCAAGCAGTAAGAAAAACTTCGGAATTAAGCTTGGCCAAAAATCCGGGTTATTCGGGTCAATGACAATCCCACCGCTTGTAATAATGATGATGACAAATGGTAACAGCAGCTCTTTTA
>JAHAYH010000083.1 GCA_018384745.1 Caryophanon sp.
GAATTAAACAAAAACTGGCCGGCATGAGTCCGATACAATATCGAACGCATGCCAGCCAATTCGCTGCATAAATAAAACTCTAACTTTAAGGGGTCACTACCAATGTGAGGGCTTTTTTATTATGTCGTTTCAGGCAACGTGTCGAGCTGTGTGACACGATACAGCATGACAACCATGGCAGCTAAGTAAATGCCAACAGCTGGTGCGAACCAAATGTGCCCAGCAAGCAGTGATACCGACATTGCAAGTAAGAACACAAATAACGTATAGAGCACTTTGCCGCGCGTTGGACCACGCGTTGACAATACAGCTTTTAGCGTGAATACGAGGAATGATACGAACACAAGTAAGAAATACACAGTGCCGACAATACCGTATGAGAATACGTAGTCAACAAAGTCCATTTCAATAATTTTAACGTCGACATCATCGTAATAATCACCTGCATAGCCTAAGCCGAACAGCTTACGCATCACATGTGCACGCTCGTAATCTTCATATGTTTCGATCGCGTAAATATCACGAGATGAGACGATTTTTGTAATAATTGGGTTAACTTTTTCACGTAAGCGCACCACTTCCGCAATACGCGCTACGTCATCTGCTTCATAGTAAAGCTCTGGCGTTTCGTATTTTTGGTTACGTGCTGCTTGTTGTTCATCTGCCATTTGGCTGTTTTCAGCAGCTGGCACACCGTTAAAGAATAACAGTGAGAAAATAAATGGTACTGCTAAAAACGCAGCATTCCATTTCTTCACATCTTTAATGCGGAAGATGAAGATGGCTAATGTAAATAGCACGGCGATTACTAAAATTGCGCCAATGGCTACTTTTGTGCCGACATAAAATGACGACCATGTAATTAAAAATACAGACAGGAATGGTAAAAGGACTTGTTTTCCTTTGCGGAAGAACAGCGTATATACCGAGAAGAAGTACGCGAACATTAACACCGCACTAATTTCATTTCCTGATGAGTAAAAGCCTAAGCTTCCTTTTAAGCCGTGGTCATAACTATCAAACGAGAAGTTTAACCACGTCGGCACTAAAATGAATGCTGAAATCACGATACCGTTGATCATGACCACATTCGCTAAGCTGCGTAAATCCTCTTTTGAACGCATTAAGTACACAAGCGCTAAAATAAGCACGACTGGGTACAACGTCTTCACGATGAACGTAATTTCACTACCGAGGCTGGCCCCTTCTTTAAATAACAGCGTCGCGACAAACTGCATGCCTATAATAAAGGCAATAGCGACGGTGTGGAACATAAGCGAGCGATCTTTATTTGTGAATACTTCTTTTAAAACGAATAGCATGAAGACTAGCATAACAAGCGTACGAACAATAATACCGAGTGACAAGCTAATGCCAAACGTGTTCATAAGCAAGTTCGTTAGCACATCAAGTACAGGTTGAAGTAATAAAAAGACCAAAAAAACAGGTACTAACTTATTACGAGTAAGCATGTGAAATCTCCTTGACTATTAAAATAGGTGTTCGTATTTTGTATCAGCTATCAGTATAGAACAACTGCTTTAAAATAAAAAGTGAAACAATGTACTAACTTCAACATTATATCAAACAATTCCTTATATAGACGACATGAATTGAAAACAGGTTCAGATTATTTTTGTCCAAAAGGGAAGCGCGCATAAAAAAATGTTAAAGAACATCGCAATGCTCTTTAACATATGTGCATGCTAATAAAAATCTTGTTCTAAATCGATGTTGATCTCTTTACTATGATAGCTGCGATACGACACGATGAGCGTATCTAAATGCTCCAAGTTTTCTTCATAATCTAAAATGCGCGATAAAATGTACAATAAATGATAGCTTGAAAATTCTTCCTCTTCGATATTTTGACGCGATAAAATAATTTGGTTAATGAACTCTTCCATCACTTCATTGCCGCGTAAATATTCTTCCTCACGCGTCCACTTTGAATGCTCCGGCTTTAGCTTCCCTGTAAACTTTAACAGCAGCTGCTCGTGATACGTTAAAAGGGAATCGAGCCGCGTTTGAATGAGTAAGTTAAACTGATCGGGTAATGTAGCAAGCTCATTTTCATGCTTATGCAGACGATGCAGTAATTCCAAGCTTTTCCGCGTCGTTAAAATCATTTGACGATACACGACGAGCTTACGCGCTTTCACATATTTTTGATTGCGGCGATAACTGCGCTCTTCTTTAAATAAATCATACAGCGTCGTCACTTCAGATAAGCGATTTTCAAGCTTTGATAGCGCCATTTTTGTCGACGTATGCTCCGACGCTTGACGCACCGCTAAACGCGTCCAACGAATAATATCATCTTGCAGCACGTAAATATTTTTAAAAAGCTTCACCTCATAGCGCGGTGGTAAAAAAATTAAGTTCACAAAAAATGCGGCAAATACCCCAATCATGACCGTGCCAAAACGAATGAGTGCAAACATTAAAAAGTCGTCACCTTGCACTTCCATAATGGCAATAACCGTCACAAGGGCAAGCGACAAGGCTTTTTCGAGCTTCAGCTTAATCATAATTGAAATAACGATAATGGCGGCAATGCCGATCGCTACAATTTGATGCCCAAATAAGAGGCCAAATATAACGGCGACGACTGCACCGATTAAGTTCCCTTGCACCTGCTCTAAAATCGTTAAATACGAGCGGTAAATGGATGGCTGAATTGCAAATACCGCGGCAATGCCTGCGAACACCGGTGTTGGAACGTTCAACACTTGGGCAATAAACAAGGCAAGCACAATGGCGACACCCGTTTTTAAGACGCGAGCCCCAACTTTCATATGAAGCGAACCTCCCCTCACAAGTAATGGTGTGTTCACTGTATACAAAATGGCGGCAAGCGTCAACTGTATGCATAAAGAAAAACAAGCAACCGCTAAAACGCGATTGCTTGCTTCATTATAGTTGAGAGAACGCGTAGTCCGCTGCTTCGATCGTTTCAAGCACGTCTGCTTCTGTATGCTCTGTCGTTAAGAACCATGCCTCATATTTTGAAGGCGCTAAGTTAATGCCTTTTGATAGCATTAATTTAAAGAAGCGACCGAACTTTTCACCGTCTGTGTTTTCAGCTTGCTTGTAGTTTTCAACAACTTGTCCTGCTTCTTCAACGAAGTAGACAGCAAGCGCGCCTTTTAAGCGGTTCACTGTGATTGGCACGTTATGTTTTGCAGCTGCGTCGACAAGTCCTTTTTCAAGAATTGCACCTAAGCGATCCATTTCTTCATACACGCCGTCTTGTGCTAACACTTCTAAACACGCAATACCCGCTTGCATACTTGCTGGGTTACCTGCCATTGTCCCTGCTTGATATGCTGGACCGAGTGGCGCAACGGTTTCCATAATTTCTTTTTTCCCGCCGTACGCACCAATTGGTAAGCCGCCGCCGATTACTTTCCCAAGAGCCGTTAAATCTGGCTCAAGACCAAGTAATGTTTGCGCACCACCGTAGTGGAAGCGGAATGCGGTAATGACTTCATCATAAATCACTAATGAGCCTTTTTCTTTCGCAACGCGGTGAACTGTTTCAAGGAAGCCTTTGTTTGGCTGTACGATGCCGAAGTTTCCAACGATTGGTTCCACTAAAATACCGGCAATTTGTCCGTCCCATTTTTCCATTGCTTCAATGAATGCTTCAGGGTCATTGAATGGTACCGTAATGACTTCGATTGCTACGGATTCAGGCACACCTGCTGAGTCAGGTGACCCAAGTGTTGCTGGACCAGAGCCTGCTGCTACAAGTACTTGGTCGAAATGTCCATGGTAGCATCCTTCAAACTTCATGATCTTCGTGCGACCTGTGTAAGCACGTGCTACACGCACTGTCGTCATAACTGCTTCTGTGCCTGAGTTGTTAAAGCGCACTTTGTCCATTGCTGGGAACGCGTCTTTTAACATTTTCGCAAATGTTACTTCATGTTTTGTCGGTGTCCCGAATAATAAACCTGTTTCAGCTGCATGTGCGATCGCTTTTGCAATATGTGGGTGACCGTGTCCTGTTACGATTGGACCGTATGCAGCTAAGTAGTCGATGTAGCGGTTGCCGTCGATGTCATAAAAATATGCGCCTTTGCCGTAATCCATGGCGACTGGTGCGCCACCGCCAACTGCTTTATATGAGCGTGATGGGCTGTTTACGCCACCAACGATATGTTGTAGTGCCTCTTCATGAAGCGCTTCTGATTTTGAATGATTCATAATTACCTCCAACGCGAACGTTTTTGTTATTCGTTTCCCATTGTAGACCTAAATGAAAACTTATGCCAAACAAATTGATGAAACGAGCACAGTCGGTTACGATATTAGAAAGACTGGAGGGAACAGAGATGGAATTATTACATAAAGCCGCACCATTATTTACGTTGCCAAATGAGCAAGGAGAGGACGTTTCTCTCAGCCAATATCGTGGTAAATATGTGGTGCTTTATTTTTATCCAAAAGATGCAACGCCAGGATGTACGACAGAAGCGTGTGATTTCCGCGATGCACATGACGATTTTTCGGCGTTGAACGCAGTTATTTTAGGGGTGAGCCCTGATGACGAAAAGAAACATACGAAATTTATTGAAAAGCACGGCTTGCCATTTTCGCTGCTTGTAGACAGTGACCATGCAGTGTCTGAACAATACGGTGTGTGGGTATTAAAGAAAATGTACGGGCGTGAGTATATGGGGATTGAGCGCTCAACGTTTTTAATCTCACCAGAAGGTAACGTCATCGGTGAGTGGCGCAAAGTGAAAGTAAAAGGGCACATTGAAGAAGTGTTATCAACTTTACAACAATAAGGAGTGTTTTATATGCACGTTTATGCTTCGTTTTTTATTCGACCAGATTTACGCGAGCCATTATTGTCAGAGTTTCCAAACGTTCAGTATACATTTGCACCGCATGAAGTGAATGAAGAAGCACTTGCGACTGCAGACATTTTACTAACGTACGGCGAGGATGTAACGGAAGAGCTATTGCAAAAAGCGCCGAACTTAAAATGGATTTTTGTTGCGTCAGCAGGCATTGAAAAACTGCCAGCACGCGCTATTTTAGCAAGAGAGATCATCGTCTCTAATGTAAAAGGCATTCATAAAAAACCGATGGCAGAATCGATTATCGGGCATATTTTAGCATTAAAGCGCGCCATTCCGTGGATGTATGAGCAAAAGAAAAAGGGTGAATGGAGTCAGGATGTGCGTCAAGATGAGCTAAACGGCAGCACTGCGCTTATTTTAGGACCAGGAGCAATCGGTGGCGAAATCGGTCGCTTGCTGCAAAAGTTTGATGTGACAACAATCGGTTGCAACCGTTCGGGTGAGCGTGCGAAATATATGGATGAAACGATTACGTTTGAGCAGCTAAAAGATTATTTACCAAAAGCGGATATCGTTTTATCGTTATTGCCAAAAACGCCGGAAACCGATCGCTTATTCACATACGATTATTTTGTATGTATGAAAGAAACTGCGATCTTTATGAACTTCGGTCGCAGCAACATCGTTGAAGAAAGC
Source organism: Caryophanon sp. (assembly GCA_018384745.1). Taxonomy (GTDB): domain Bacteria; phylum Bacillota; class Bacilli; order Bacillales_A; family Planococcaceae; genus Caryophanon. Next base: position 5,514 of record JAHAYH010000083.1, read on the forward strand.
GTCTTAATTGGCGCGTTAAAAGAAGGGCAAATTGCGCATGTCGTGTTAGATGTGTTTGACGAGGAGCCACTCTCAAAAGAAAGTGAATTATGGGCGTTAGACGGCGTCGTCATTTCACCGCATATTTCAAGTCGTTCTTCGCTGTATGTGGAACGTAGCTTAGCGATCTTTAAGCCAAGTTTACGAAAATTCCTACAAGGCTATCGCAATTTAGAAAACATCGTCGACTTGGAGCGAGGGTATTAAAATTTTTGGATAATTTTAAATCATCTTACTGATTGATGGTTCATCACCGAAAGCTGGGGTTGACACCTGAACCTACATGTTGCTTGGAACAAGAGGCGGACTCCAGCGGGAAAAGCGTGAGCTTGAGACTACAGGC
>JAHAYH010000101.1 GCA_018384745.1 Caryophanon sp.
GCCCGTTGGTCAAGTGGTTAAGACACCGCCCTTTCACGGCGGTAACACGGGTTCGAATCCCGTACGGGTCATACGTAAAAAAGCATTTAGCATTCGCTAAGTGCTTTTTTGTTTGTTTGCAAACGTAATATTGCCGCCATTTGCAAAATATAGCGAAAAACTACACTCACATGCGGTGAGAAAAAGAAGTATAATAAATGAAAACTGTACGTTCATTTGCTCAAACTTGTATTGTAATTATTGTAGTATAAACAAACCCGCTATATAGTATACGAATAATATGAACGTCGAAGCATTGTAAAGAAAATTTGAAATGAAATCGGTAGGTGGCGTAAAAACATGTCTAAAAAAATTGAAAATAGCATGCTAGCAATGTGGACAATCTCACTCATTGCGACATTAGGTTCATTATACTTCTCGGAAATTCGTGAATATGAGCCATGTAGACTTTGCTGGGTGCAACGCATTTTTATGTATCCGATTGTTATTATGATGACGGTTGCATTTATTCAAAAAAATCCACGCATCGTTGTGACAACACTTGTCTTTTCAATAATTGGTGGTTGTATTTCAGCGTACCATTATGCGATTCAAAAAATTGATGCTTTCCAAGATAGCGCAATTTCGTGTGGTGCTGTTCCATGTACGGGGATGTATATTAACTGGCTCGGCTTTATAACGATTCCCTTTTTAGCATTAACAGCGTTTGTATTATTAACGGTGACAGGTTTTTATCTATTAAAACAGTTAAAGCATGAAGAAGCATAATAAAAATGACAGAGGGGATAAAAGCCTTCTGTCATTTTTATTTATTCTTCTGTAATCGTTGTATTGACCGTAACGATGCTTTCGCCGTCATGTTGCTCGATCGTCGTATGTCGCGTTTGAACGATTGGACAATCAATCGCTACAAGTCCGTTACCAAACCCAGCTGTAATGGATGTAGTCGCGAGCACCGCTTCACATCGTTCAATCTTAAGTTGGATGTCATCATGATCAGTAATGGAGACATTTTGAAAATGCACCGTGCTATCAATAAAGGATGGACCTACATTTCCTGTGCGAAATTGACTATGCTTAATAAACGTCTCAGCACCTTCGCTATGCAGCTGCGCATGATTATTAATAAATTGTATACCTTCAGCGTATAACGAGCCTTGTCGTTGCTCGAGTGCTTTATGATGATCAGCGACGTGTGTGTAGTGTAGCGTCGTTTCACCGTGCTCCATATAAATGCCAGCAACGGCATGATTACGAAGCTCGCTGTAAGAAATAGAGACATCGCTATGTTGTAATTGTAAGCCGCAGCTTTGACCATCCGCGAAATGTAGGTGACTAAGCTGCGCCGTGCTATGCGCAATAACCATTTGAGCCCCTACGCTTTCGCTTAATGAAATATAGCTGCCAACAATTGTAGAGCGCTCACGAATATCAATGCTGTGGCTATTTACTTTTGAAGCGGAAACGTGCTGTAAATTGACGACGCTGCCATCAATAAAAATAGCGGGATATTTCGCTGGATGCTCGCGAATATGAATATGTTCTAGCGTAACATTAGACGCTTGAATATAAATCGCATTCGTGCCTGCATTTGTAAACGATGTATTTTTTACAGTCGCATATACGTTTGTGTTAAAAGCTAGCTGGCTGTTATAGCTACGATCAAAATGACAGCCGTCGACGAGTCCCTCTGATTGCTGTTCATAAAAGACAGCTGTTTCATCGCATTGTGTAAACGAGCAATTAAATAAATGAAGCTTTGAGTTGCGCACATGCAATTGGATGAACTTATGCTGCATAAATTCACAATTGCGGATCGTCAGCAAAGAGTGCTGTTCGCTATAAAGTGCAGATGAAGCGCCGCGTTTAAACGTACATTCATTTAAATCAATGATGCTATCTTCGACGTATAAATGTGGATATTTCGGATTGTGCGCATTGGAAAATAACGTGCGTTCGACAATCGCTTTTCCTTTTTCTTTCACGTTTAATGAATTGCCATTTGTGTTATTAAAAACACATTGGGCAATGTAAAGATCGTTTGGGCCAATCGATTTTACTTGTAAGTTTTCGTGTTGCTCACATGTGACGTAAAGCAGTCTTGCTTTGCAGTTTTGCTCCAATAAAATACCACTTTGCGCTTTTTCCAAATGGCATGATTCAAGTGCGACGGTGGATTCCTTTACATACACTTGATAATCTTCGTGCTGCGTGAACTCGCAATGCAAAATATGAACGTCAGATTGTTCAATAATCGATAATGCGTGTAACTCACCGTGCTGCCAGCGTGTATTTTTAATGCGCACCGTTGAGTTGCTCATAATGACACATTGTGTACCACGATGATGGAAAAAGCTGCATTCATTAATTTCTCCTGTCGATTCACGCTCAAATTGCAATCCTTTAAAGTTATGTTCAAAGTACGTTGCCAGTAAGAGCGCTTCGGAATGATTAATAAAGCAGCCGACGTTGAACGCTCCTTTAATGAGCGTGCTTTCAATACGTGCGTTCCCATTTTTTACTTGAATGCCTTGGTCGCGTTCGTCTTCAGTTGTAATTTGGCAATGAAAAAGCGTCAGTAAGCACGATCCTGCAAATAACGCGATTGGATCTTGCGGATTGGAGATGTGAACGCGCTTAAACGTTGTATGGCCGAAGCAATCGATGCGCGGTGTATTGAAAAACGTAATGTTTTCAATTAAAACAACAGCAGGGTGCTCGACTTTAAAGCCCCCTGTACAAACCGTTTCATCATTTCCTTTGAGCGTAATATTTTTAGAAATCGTAAAAAACTCATCGTAATGCGAATCGCGTAAAAAAATCGTATCACCAGACTGCGCCTGATCTAAAGCTTGTTGAATAGAATAAAGTGGTCCTTGTTGAGAAACAATTAACTGCATAAACATCGACCTCCTTATGACGATAAATTCCCAAAAGTAAAACAGCTAAAACGTTATGCTGATTTTCGAGGTCGATTTACTAAGTAGATGCCAAGTACAATTAGCGCCCCACCGATCACAAGTTTGCTTGAAAGCGGATCATCGAAAATGAGCCAACCTGTCAGCACGCCAAAAAATGGTGCTAAAAATAAAAAGCTGCTCGTTTTCCCGGCATCGCCTTGCTGTAATAAATAAAACCAAAGCGCAAATTGAACGATGGACGATAAAATGCTCAGCCATAAAAGAAGGCTAACGGAAGTGGCAGTAACGATGAAAAAGGGCTCCTCTAATAAAAAGCTTGCCGCAAGAAGGAGCAGTCCACCTATGAGCATTTGATACGCAGATAGTACCCACGTGTTGAGAAATGCGTTCCAGCGCTTCGTCAGCAACGTAGCAAATGCCCAAAAAACAGCGGAGCAAAAGCCAATCCAAATACCAACATCAAGTTGCAACGTTGTCCCCATCGTAATGTAGACGCCAAAAAAACCACAAATAACGCCAATCCATTGATATGTATAGTAGCGCTGGGCGAAAAAAAGCGTGCCAAAGATGATGACAAGCAGCGGATTCATAAACGTCAAAATGGACGATTCACTCGCTGTGATCGTGCGCAAGCTTAAAAAAATACAGCCCATTACACCAGCCGTTTGAAGCGCACCAATGCACATTATTTGGAGCCATTGAGTAGATGATTTTGGCAGCGGCTGCTTCAAAAAGGCGATGATGACCGCCATGACAAAGCCTGCAATTATAAAGCGAAACGATGCAAGTAAGAGCGGCGATGCATACGCAAGACCGAGTTTCACGACCGCAAACGAGGACCCCATCAAAAATGTCGTAAACACAATTAAACCGTAAAAATGAGCAGCTTTCATATCATCACCTCAAAGTAGTATATGTAAAAAAAGAGAGCCATAGTTAGCTCTCAATAAAAATATACGTATCATAAACATGCTGAGTTGTGAGTAACGCTTGTTGAATATGTTTTTTTAACGTGTTTTCATGCTTTTGATCTTGCTGCATTAAAATGGTAAGTGCTTTTTGTTCACTTAAGCGTTCGCTAAACTGTTCAGACGTCATTTGTCGTTCCCGCACTGTATAATAAGAGTGGTCAAGGAACGGTGTGCGTAAATGAAGTTGATTGCGACGCGCGATAATACCCATTAACCATTTGGACAATTCGATGCCTAAAAAGTACGCCAATAAAAAAATTTCACGTGAATCTGTCGATGTTGTTAAGCGATGCTGAAGTGACGTGTCTGCAATAAGTGTATCGAAAAAGTAACGATGTGCCGAATGTGTAAAGCGACGCTCTTCATTGTAATAAATTTGTGTGTGTCGCTATTAAGAAGCAGCCAAAAGTTATAAATAGCAGGGGCTACATTGTCATGTTGAATCGGATATTCCAGTAAAGCATGCTGCAAAGAATCAAATAGTGTTAAAAATTGTGCGAGATGACGGTCGTTTACATAAAATAAAGAATGGTCATTCGAAAGATGTTCAAACACTATAGTCACCGCCTAATCAAAAAATTGCTTAAAAGATATTTCATTATTATAACATGTTAACGTAAAAAGGAGGAAAATGCTTGATTACAAATAACTTGAATGCCGTCGTGAATAACGAAACGAAAGTATTAGTCGTTGGCTCCATGCCAGGTGTACAGTCCTTACAAAAACAGCAATATTACGGGAATCCACGGAACCATTTTTGGGGCATTATGAGCGCGTTAACAGCAGAGCAAATTCCTGACGAGTATAACGAGCGGTTAGCGTTATTGTTGCGTCATCACATCGGTGTATGGGATGCGATTGCAAGCTGTGAGCGACAAGGAAGCTTAGATGCTGCGATAAAGCATGAAGTGCCAAATGACTTCGCATCGTTATTTGCGAAGTACCCGCAAATTGAAGCGGTATTTTTTAACGGTGGAAAAGCATTTACCGTATTTAAACGACACATCGGCTTTGATGTATTAGGCGACCGTCATTACGAACAGCTGCCGTCTACAAGTCCGATTCCGGGCAAAAATATTAAAACGTTTGAACAAAAAGTGGAAGCGTGGCGCGCACTTGCACCATTCATCACAACATAACGTCACCATTTTACCGCGCGTATACAATGTTTGTTGCTAACAGCTACATACATGTATGCGCTTTTTTTTATGGTTGACATCGCGATGTTTTGATGATAGTGAATGTGCTGATAAATCTACCTTTAGTCATGTTTTTTCTCTTATATGTAAAATTATTGTTTATAAAAGATTCCATTGTCGCCGTTTATTTGATATATTTTAAGAGAATTAGTATGCGCTTTGTTAAAGGGGATATTAATTTGACGTTCAAACATAATAGGGGGTATCGGGCTATGAAGAAAAATAATTTTCTCGTAATGCTTATGCTATTGTTATTATCTGTAGTGCTCGTAGCATGTAATTTCGGCGGCGAAGAGTCGACGGATACAGACACGGACACAGATACATCAACGGATACAGATGGTACGACAGATAACGACACAGCAGATGGCGACAAACAATTAAATTTAGTAGTTGCATCAGAACCACCATCATTACATCCTCAACTAGCAACAGATACGACATCATCAACGATTATGAGCAGCACGCATGAAGGATTAATGACGCTAAAAGATGGCGAGCCAGTACCAGGTGTAGCGGAATCATATGAAATGAGTGACGACCAATTAACATACACGTTTAAATTACGTGATGCGAAATGGTCAAACGGTGAGCCGGTAACAGCAGAGGACTTCGCATTTGCGTGGGAATTTGCATTAAATCCAACGAATGCTTCTGAATACGCATCGATTTTATATGCGATCAAAGGCGCAGAGGAATACAACTTAGGCACATCAAGTTCATTTGATGATGTAGGTGTAAACGTGATTGATGAAAAAACAATCGAAGTAACGCTTGTATCACCAACACCGTATTTCTTAGAATTAACGGCATTCAAAACGATGTATCCAATTCATAAAGCGACTGCAGAAGCAAATCCAAACTGGTTTACAGAAGCAGATACGTACGTAGGAAACGGTGCATTCACATTATCAGAATGGCAGCACGCAGGTTCATTAACATTAAAGAAAAACCCTGAATATTGGGATGCAGACAATGTGAAATTATCACAAGTAAACATTGAAATTGTTGAGTCTGAAACGACGCAAATGACGAAGTTTGAATCAGGTGAAATTGATTTCTTAGGCACAAACTACGGAGCGATTTCATTAGACGCAATCGAGCGTTTAAAATCTGAGGATAAGTTAAACATCGCTGACTACTCAGGTATTTACTGGTACAAATTCAACACGACAGATGACATTATGAAAAATGTCAACATTCGTAAAGCGTTAACGTTAGCAATTGACCGCGCAGGGTTAATTGAGAACATTACAAAAGGGGAGCAAACACCTGCACTTGGTATGGTACCAGATGGTGTTGAAGGTTTCGGCGACGATGAAGGTTACTTCAAAGATGCAGATTACGAAGCGGCAAAAGCAGCGCTTGATGCAGGTTTAAAAGAGCTAGGCTTATCAGATCCAAGCGAGCTTGAATTAAAGCTTTCATTCAATACAAGTGAAGCACACTCTTCAATTGCGCAGTACATTCAAGAAGGTTGGAATAAAAACTTAGGCATTTCTGTAACGCTTGATAACGCAGAATGGCAAGTATATTTAGATAAGCTAAGCAACTTAGATTATCAAATTGGTCGTCTTGGTTGGATCGCCGATTACAACGATGCGTATTCATTCTTAGAAATGTATAACAGCGCTGAAAATGGCAACAACGATACAGGTTGGTCAAACGAAGAATATACAAACTTATTAAAGCAATCAACAACTGAAACAGATTCAGCGGCGCGTCTCGACTTACTGAAAAAAGCGGAAGAAATTATTATCGCTGAGTACCCAGTAGCGCCAATCTATTACTACACAAATCTTTTCGTAGTACAAGATTATGTGAAGGGCATGGAGCCAGATGCTTTAGGAAATATCAACTTAAAAGATGTTGATGTAACGAAATAACACAACGGGCGGGGGCTGCTTTCATTTCGAGAAATCGAAATGAGCAGTGCTCGCTTTATTCTTTATTGCGCTAAACAAACAAAGTTTCACGAAGGGGAGGACATCGTATGTTACGGTACATTTTAAAGCGTCTCGTTTACATTTTGCTTGCGCTCTTTTTAATTATTACGGCGACGTTTTTTTTAATGCGCTTAGCACCAGGAAGCCCGTTTGCAAGTGAACGAGATTTCCCACCACAAATTGAGGAGCAGCTAAATGCGAAATACGGGCTCGATAATCCGTGGTACATTCAGTACAAAGATTACTTAATCGATTCGGTGACGTTTGATTTTGGCGAGTCGATGAAATATAAAGGACGTTCGACAAACGACATCATTTCAGAAAGCTTTCCAATTTCGTTAACGCTCGGGATGCAAGCGATGCTCATTGCAATTGGGCTCGGTATTTTACTTGGCGTTATATCGGCGTTGTATCACAATAAAGCACCGGACTATATATCGACGATCATCGCAGTACTCGGCATTTCGGTACCGTCGTTTATTTTAGCCGGCTTGCTGCAATATTATTTAGCGTTTGAATTTAAAATTTTCCCAGTAAGTGGATGGAAAGGGTATGTATATAGCATTTTGCCGTCACTTGCGATTGCATTTACACATATGGGCTTCATTTCAAAGCTGACGCGCTCAAGCATGCTCGAGCAAAACAATAGCGACTACGTGAAAATGGCGCGTGCAAAAGGGCTTGGGAAATGGAAAGTTGTGTTTAAGCACTCACTGCGCAATGCGCTTTTACCGGTCGTAACATATTTAGGACCACTTGCAGCAGGTGTGATTACCGGCAGTTTCATCATTGAGCAAATTTTTGCGATTCCAGGGCTTGGTCGACACTTTGTGACATCGATCACGAACCGCGACTATACCGTGATTATGGGCACGACCGTTTTCTACTCGATCATTTTACTGTTTGCGGTATTTATCGTTGATATTTTATACAGCATCATCGACCCGCGCATTAAGTTGAAAGGGGCGAAAAAATCATGACAGAGCAAAAATTACGAGAAGGTGCATTTGACGTTGTCGGCATGCATAAAGCGGAGCAAGAGCAACTGTCTGCAAAGCCGATCTCATTTTGGAAGGAAGTTATGTATCGCTTTAGACAAAATAAGCTCGCGGTATGTGGCTTGATTGTACTCATTATTATTGCGCTAATGGCGATTATTGTACCGGAAGTGTCGCAATATAAATATAGTGACCAGCTCGGTGTATATAACCAACCGCCGTCGAAGGAGCATTGGTTCGGTACCGATGACCTTGGACGTGACATTTTCGTCCGCATTTGGGCAGGTGCGCGTATTTCCTTATTTATCGGGATTACAGCGGCACTCATTGACGTTATTATCGGTGTCATTTGGGGCAGTATTGCCGGTCTTGCCGGCGGACGTACCGACAATATTTTAATGCGTATTGCCGACGTGTTAACAGCTGTACCGTATTTATTAGTTGTTATTATTTTAATCGTCGTTATGGAGCCGGGGCTTATTCCGATGATTATTGCCCTTTGTATTACCGGTTGGGTCAATATGGCGCGTATTGTCCGAGGGGAAGTATTATCGATCAAAAACCAAGAGTACGTGCTTGCAGCAAGAACGCTTGGGGCAGGTACAGGACATTTAATTCGGAAGCATTTAATTCCAAATGCGCTCGGGGCCATTTTAGTAACGATGACGTTAACGGTACCAGCGGCGATTTTCACAGAAGCCTTTTTAAGCTATTTAGGCTTAGGGGTTCCAGCACCAATGGCGAGCTGGGGAACGATGGCATCTGAAGGGAATAAAGCATTAATGTCGTATCCGTGGCGCTTGTTTTTCCCAGCGTTTTTCATTTCATTAACGATTTTTGCGTTTAACGCGGTGGGCGATGGCTTACGCGATGCGCTAGACCCGAAACTACGAAAGTAAGAGGTGAACACTTATGAAGCCAAAATTGTTAGAGGTAAAAGATTTACACATTCACTTTAAAACGTATGCAGGTATTGTGCAGGCTGTACGCGGTGTGAACTTCGAACTGTACGAAGGGGAAACGCTAGCGATTGTAGGAGAATCAGGCTCTGGTAAAAGTGTGACGAGCAACGCGCTTATGAAGCTCATTCCGCAGCCACCAGGCATTTATGCGAACGGTGAAATTTTATTTAACGGACGCAACATCGTGCCATTGTCGGAAAAAGAAATGGCGAAAATTCGCGGCAATGACATCGCGATGATTTTCCAAGATCCGATGACGTCACTGAACCCAACGATGCGCATCGGCAACCAAATTACCGAGGTGATTTTGCAGCATAAAGCCGCTTCACGTCACGAGGCAAAAGAACGCGCGATGGAGCTATTAAAGCTTGTCGGCATTCCGTTTCCTGAAAAGCGCTATAAGCAATACCCGCACGAATTATCAGGTGGGATGCGCCAACGAATTGTCATTGCGATTGCGCTTGCAGCCAACCCGAAGCTGCTCATTGCTGATGAGCCGACGACAGCACTTGATGTAACGATTCAAGCGCAAATTTTAGAGCTCATGAAGGATATTCAACAGCGCAGCAACACATCGATTATTTTCATTACGCATGACTTAGGTGTTGTCGCAAATGTTGCCGACCGCGTAGCTGTTATGTATGCGGGGCAAATTGTTGAGTATGGCACGGTGAATGAAATTTTCTACAACCCGAAGCATCCATATACATGGGGCTTACTTGGATCAATGCCGGACTTAAACAACAGCTCAGACGAACTGCTGCGCACGATCCCAGGGTCGCCGCCAAACTTAATTTCACCACCAGTAGGCGATGCATTTGCGCCGCGTAACGAGTTTGCGATGGCGATTGATTACGAACAAGAACCACCAATGTTTCAAGTGTCACCGACGCATTTTGCGAAAACGTGGCTGCTGCATCCCGATGCGCCGAACATTCCAGTACCAGACGTTGTCCAGCAACGCATTAATCGCTACGTGAAAGAAGGTGAGATGCGATGACGCGCACGAAAATTTTAGAAGTAAACGGCTTAAAACAATATTTCGGCTCTGCGTCGAATCCAATCAAAGCGGTCGATGACATTTCCTTTTATGTGTATGAAGGGGAAACGCTCGGACTTGTTGGCGAATCAGGAAGCGGTAAATCAACGACAGGTCGCTCAATTATTCGTTTATACGACGTGACAGGTGGCGATATTTACTTTAAAGGACAAAATATCGCGTCGATTAAATCGCGTAAAGATTTAAAGCACTTTAATAAAGATATGCAAATGATTTTCCAAGACCCGTATGCGTCGCTCAATCCGCGTATGACAGCTAGTGAAATTATTACAGAAGGCTTTGATATTCATGGCATGTATAAAAACAAAAAAGAACGCGCTGAAAAAGTAGCTGAACTGCTGGAAGCGGTCGGATTAAGTCGCACGCACGCATCGCGCTATGCGCACGAGTTTTCAGGCGGGCAACGTCAGCGAATTGGCATCGCGCGCGCACTAAGTTTAGACCCAAGCTTTATTATTGCCGATGAGCCGATTTCAGCGCTGGACGTATCGATTCAAGCGCAAGTCGTCAATTTGTTAAAGAAGCTACAGCGTGAGCGCAATTTAACGTATTTATTTATTGCCCATGATTTATCGATGGTGAAATATATTAGCGACCGCATTGCCGTAATGTATCAAGGACGCATCGTTGAAATTGGTCCTGCTGATGAAATTTATAACGAACCGGTACATCCGTATACGAAGTCGCTTCTTTCAGCAGTGCCGCAGCCAGATCCGTTAAGTGAACGAACGCGCACCCGTATTCCATACGTGCACGAAACGGTAAAAGGTGACATTGTTGCGCATGAAGTAGCACCGGACCATTTCGTATTTGCGACAAGCGAGCAATTGACGCGTTGGCAGCTATAAAGTTATGCGCCGCTTCGTGCTATAATAGCTAACAGTAAAGAACGAAAGACGGTGAACGTTGTGCTTTCACGTAGAGCAGAAGGAATTGAATTATTGCGCGCACATGAGGAAAAGTTCGTTTGTCCGCACTGTGCGCAACTTGTAACGGTGAGTGAGGAAGGCCGTATTAGCTGCGACAACAACCACTCCTTTGACGTTGCAAAACAAGGATACGTTAATATGTTAACGCATGCGGTGCAATCGATGTATACGAAGGAACTCTTTGCATCGCGTAAAGAAGTGCTAGAAAGCGGTTTATATAACGACGTGCAGCGCGCATTGGCAAGTACGATCGAACACGGTGATATTGTGCTCGATACAGGTTGTGGGGAAGGCACGCATTTAGCGCGTATTTGTGCGCAAGCGGGCGCGTTTGGCATCGGCATTGATTTAGCGAAAGAAGGCATCATTGAAGCGGCACGTCATTATAAAGAGCAAGCATGGGTTGTCGGCGACTTAGCGAAAAGCCCGTTTCCTGCAGCGACGTTTGATGCGATTTTTAACATTTTATCGCCGGCCAATTATGACGAGTTTAAGCGTTTAGTAAAGCCGCATGGACGCGTTGTAAAAGTAGTGCCTGCACAAAACTATTTAGTCGAGCTACGCCAACAACTGTTTGCGGAATCTGAAAAAGAATCGTATTCCAATGCACAAACAGTTGCGCGTTTCCGTGAAGCTTTTTCACACGTCACAGAGCAGCGTGTTACAACGACCGTTGCGTTAGCGCCATCACTTGTGCCGCACTTGTTAAAAATGACACCGATGGGCTGGCATCGTGATGAACAACAGCCAATTACATTAACGCATATTACGATTGATGTTGTGCTATTAGTCGGAATCAACGACGAACAATAATCGAGAAGGTGGTGAGGAGAACAGCGTTGTTTTCTTCACCACTTTTTTTGATGGACATCGTGCTATACGTTGTGAATTTATTCGTGCTACACTGCTACTAATTATAAGGAGGTATTTTTCATGGCAACGATTCTCGTTTTAGGTGGCACGCGATTTTTCGGTAAAAAATTAGTCGAGCGTTTATTACAAGCGGGGCATGACGTGACAATCGCAACGCGTGGACAAACAGGCAATCCATTTGGTGACCGCGTCAAGCATTTACAGTTTGACCGCACCGATGCACACGCGTTTGAACAGGCGGTGAACGGACGCACATGGGATGTTGTGTATGACAACATTTGCTACAGCCCAAATGAGGCGCTTGAAGCGGTGCGTATTTTAGAAGGAAAAACGAACAAGCTAGTGTTTACGTCGTCACTTGCAACGTACGACCCACGCGCAGGCATTCGTACCGAGGAAGACTTTGATCCAAATACGCATGCAATTCGTACAGGCAATGCGAGCGATTTTTCATACGGTGAAGGTAAGCATCAAGTTGAAGCGGTATATTATCAGCAAGCAAGCTTCCCGGTCGTTGCGGTGCGTTTCCCGATTGTTGTCGGGGAGGACGATTATACGGAGCGCCTTCTGTTTCATGTACGCCAAGTGCTAGAAGGAAAAGCGATGGCCTTTGTCAATGTCGATGCGCGCATGTCCTATATTACGTCGGATGAAGCGGCGGCCTTTTTACAATGGGCAGGAGAGGAAGCACCAGCAGCGCCATTTAACGCCACAGCAAGCGGTAGTTATACAATCGCGGAGTTCATTGCACTTGTCGAGCAAGCAACGAACAAGCGTGCAAAAATCGCAATCGGCGGGGACGAAGCGACGCGCTCACCATATGCGGTAGGTGCTGATTGGTATATGACAAATGAAAAAGCAACGAGCGCAGGCTTTACGTTTACACATGTACACGATTGGTTATTGCCGCTACTTGAAAAGCTCGTTGCTGCCGAGCGCTAATCGTTCATTGCGACAACGATACGCATCGAGTAAAATAAAAGAAGTAACGAAAAAGGTAGGAAATTATCGTGTATAAATTAACAGCGAATTTTGTAAAAGGTTTACTTGTCACAACTGGTTCTTCTGCTCACGTGTACGGCAAAGAAAACGTTCCTGCAGAAGGTGGGTTTATTATTGCATGTACCCATACAGGCTATGTTGACATCTTAAGCTTAGGTGTGGCGATGCTCCCGCGTGAAATTCATTTTATGGCGAAAAAACAGCTGTTTGATATAAAAGGATTAGGCTGGTTTATTAACCAATTAAATGCGTTTCCTGTGGACCGTGAAAACCCAGGGCCAAGCGTTATTAAAGTACCGCGCCAACTGATTAAAGAAGGCAAAATCGTCGGCATTTTCCCAAGTGGTACACGAAACGCCGAAAGCTCTGAGCTAAAGCAAGGAGCGATTACGATTGCGCAATTATCAAAAGCGCAAATTTTGCCAGCTGCTTACGTTGGCCCGAGCGACGCCAAAGATGTGTTTTCATTGAAGCGTGAGCGCGGTCATTTAGTGTTTGGTGAGCCGTTCACACCAGAGGCGGGAAAAGAAGGGCGTGACGCGTCAACGAAGTTTTTAGAGCAGGAGTTACTGCGCTTGACGGACGTTGCCGAGCGATACCGTGCTGAAAGTAAACGTAAATAACAAAAAAGCCACTTTCAATGCAAAGTGGCTTTTTCAATCGAGGTGACCGCATGAACATCGTAAGTGTAAAGGAAGCACCTGCGTTGAAAGAACGTGCCATTGCTTATTTTCAACAGCAATGGGCGACGGACGCAAGCAAGGCGGTGTATGAAAACTGCATCACGCATAGCATGAAGACGGAGCGGCCGTTACCACAATGGTATGTGCTACTAGAGGATGACACAATCATTGGCTGCGCAGGGCTCATTACAAATGATTTCATTAGCCGTATGGATTTATATCCATGGATTTGTGCGATCTTCGTGGAGGAAGCGCATCGCGGTCAGCGCTATAGCGAGCAGCTCATTGCGCGCGCGAAACAAGATGCAAAACGCGGTGGCTTTTCACATGTGTATGTTTGTACAGATCATATCGGCTTGTACGAAAAATATGGGTTTACGTATATCGGCGACGGCTTTCATCCATGGGGCGCATCGTCGCGCATATACGAAGCAACAGTATAAGGAGGAGCTTTACATGATTCGCGTATTATTTATTTGTTTAGGCAACATTTGCCGCTCACCAATGGCGGAAGCGGTATTTCGTGAAGAGGTGAGAAAGCGTGGACTCGCTAAAAAAATCGACGTGGATTCAGCAGGGACAGCGAGCTATCACGTAGGTGAACCACCGCATAAAGGAACGCAAGCAAAGCTGCGTGAGTACGGGATTACGACAGACGGCATGACAGCGCGCCAGCTATGGGCATCAGACTTTGACAACTTCGATTATTTAGTGGCGATGGATGCAAGCAACGTGACAAATATTGAACAAGCACTGCGTAAAACGGATGCGAAAATTTTTCGCTTCCTTGATTTGACTGTGCACCAAAAAGACGTGCCAGATCCGTATTACACAGGTGACTTCCAAGAGACGTACGATTTAGTCGTGGATGGATGTGAAGCATTGCTTGCAAAAATTATGCACGACCATCCACATTTATTGGCATAGGCGCATTTTTTCGTCTGAAAAAGGGTAATGAATGGCACAGATGTGTAAGAAGGGGCGGGTTTTATGGAGACGAAAGGAAGACGAAAAAGTAGCAACGTTGACGACCGACGCGGCATGAGTCCAAAGAAAATGGGCGGCATCGGTGGTGGTGTCGGGGTCATCATCATCATTATTTTCACGTTACTAAGCGGCGGCGATTTAGGAGACGTTATTACAAACGTGACGAACAATAGCGGTGGCGGCACAGAGCAGACAGAACAAACAAATTACGTCCCAACAGCAGAGGAAGAAGAATTAGCGGATTTCGTATCGGTTGTACTAGCCGATACAGAAGATATTTGGGGCAAGCTATTTCAAGAGCAAGGCATGGAATATGTAGAACCGACGCTCGTGTTATTTACCGATAGTGTAAGCTCTGCATGCGGTTTACAAAGCGCTGCGGTCGGACCGTTTTACTGTCCAGGCGACTACTCATTATACATTGATTTAAGCTTCTATAAAGAACTGCGCGATCAATTTAACGCACCAGGTGACTTCGCGATGGCGTATGTCGTAGCACACGAAGTCGGACACCACGTTCAAACGTTGCTTGGTACGTCGCAAGAAGTGCACGCACAAGCGGGGAAAGTTTCAGATGCGGCGTATAACGAGCAAGTGAAACGTCTTGAGTTACAAGCGGATTACTTAGCAGGTGTATGGGCACATCACGTACAAGGGATGGGCTATTTAGAAGAAGGCGATATGGAAGAAGCGCTTGTTGCAGCAAATGCAATTGGCGATGATACGCTTCAAATGGAGGCACGTGGCTATGTCGTACCAGAAAGCTTCACGCATGGTACGAGTGAGCAACGTATGCGCTGGCTGAAAAAAGGCTATCAAAACGGTACGCTAAAAGGTAGCGACACATTTAGCATTCCAGCATCACAATTATAAGGAATGAGAAACAAATGGTGACGGGAATTTCTTTTTCGTTACCATTTGTTTCGTTTCAGCACTTTTTCTTTCTACGAATTGTGGTGTATAATAGTACAGTCAAAAAAAGCTTTATTATGCGCTTTAGGGCGAAAAATCATTCAAAACATGAAAGCGAGTGAACGACATGGGTCGTAAGTGGAATAATATTAAAGATAAAAAAGCAGGGAAAGATGCAGCAAACAGCCGTATTTATGCAAAATTCGGTCGTGAAATTTACGTAGCCGCAAAATCTGGTGAACCAAATCCAGAATCAAACCGCGCGTTAAAAACAGTATTAGAGCGTGCAAAAACGTATTCAGTACCAAAGCACATTATTGAAAAAGCAATCGATAAAGCAAAAGGTGGCGGCGATGAGCAATTCGACGAGTTACGCTATGAAGGTTTCGGTGTAGCTGGCACAATGGTAATCGTCGATGCATTAACAAACAATGTAAACCGTACAGCATCAGAAGTGCGTGCAGCATTCGGTAAAAACGGCGGTAACATGGGCGTATCTGGTTCTGCAGCGCACATGTTCCAACATACAGCAGTATTCGGGATTGAAGGGAAATCAGAAGACGAGATTTTAGAAATCTTAATGGAAGCTGACCTGGATATGCGCGACATTATGGAAGAAGAAGATACAATTATCGTATACGTAGAACCAGAGCAATTCCACGCAACACAAGAAGCGTTCAAAGGTGCAGGTATCGAAGAATTCACAGTAGCGGAATTAACGATGTTACCAATGACGGAAGTAGCATTAGCTGGTGACGATCTTGCGAAGTTCGAAAAAATGATCGATGCGTTAGAAGACTTAGAAGATGTTCAACGCGTGTACCACAACGCAGATTTAGGCGAATAAAAGGGCGAAAGCATTACAGTACATACTGTGATGCTTTTCTCTTATGATACAAGTAAGAATACCTATTTTTATTAACTAAAAATAGCTACTATTCACGCTTTTATTGAAAAAAACACGCAAAAACACGCCTTTTTTGTATGATTGAAAAAAATGCCATTGTATCAAATCGTTGTTATCACCATACTAATAGAACAGAGCGATTGAAGGAGGATTTTGGTGAAGAAAGAACAAAAATTAAGCAGACGTCTCGTTTACTTAGTATTAGGTTTATGTGCGAGCTTAATGATCACAGTAGGAGTTGCCGTTATGCTAGGCGGTACATATGTTGTGGAGCAAGCGATTGCAAAGCAAGCGCTACAAACAGCCAAACATGTCGCGTCACAATTAGACGGTGAAGCATATGCACAAATGGCAAGCAACCCTACTGAAAATGACCTGTACTGGGAGTTGCGAGAACAGCTTAATGATATTCGTGAAAAGTCAGGTGTGTTATATGCACTAACTTATCAAGTGCCAACGGGCGAAGATGTAAAATTTTTAGTCGATGGTATGCCGGCGGATGATCTTGAAGGTGCCGCTGCTATTAATGATACATCGAGTGTCACAAAGCGCGAGCATTTAGAAGAAGCGGCAACATCTGGCGGTGCAACGACAGATATTTTAGTGGAAGAAACATTTGGCGAGTTTTTAACGGCCATTGTACCACTTACGCATAACGATGAAATTGTTGCATACGTCGGCGTTGATATCGAAGCGTCACAAATTACAGCAACGAAGGTTGAAATTTTAAATACATTTATGCCACTATTTATAGGGCTTATGCTGTTCATTACATTGGTTGGCATTTACATTGTGCGCATTTATATTAACCGCGCATTAAATCCGTTAACGACATTGCAACAAGCGTCTGAGCAACTTGCAAATGGGCAAGTTGGTGCTGCAGAGCAATTAATAGCAACGGTTGATACGACTGTTAATAACGAAGTGTCACGCTTTGCACGTTCATTTAAAGCGACGATTACAACGTTGCAACAATTGTTAACGAACATTCAACAACAAACGGATGATCTACAACATGTCACAACGGAACTTACAAAGCAGTCTGCAAAAGTACATGATGCACAGCACATCATCGCAACGACAACGACAGCGATTGAACAAAGTGCCCAAGCACAGGCAGACACCTCGTCACAAACAACGGAAGCGATGACAGAAATGGCAACAGGCATTCAACGTTTAGCCGATTCCACAAATGCCATTACGGAATCCGCCAATGAAGTAACAGGCTTTGTAGGGACAAGTACAGCTGATACAAAAAATGTGCTCGAAAAAATGCGTTCACTTGAACAGCTTGTGCACAATACGACGCAAGGGGTTCACGAAATGACCGAACGCTTTACACAAATTGAACAGCGTGTAGGCATCATTACAAACATTGCCGATCAAACGAATTTACTGGCGTTAAACGCGTCGATTGAAGCGGCTCGTGCAGGTGAACACGGTGCAGGCTTTGCAGTTGTTGCAGAGGAAGTGCGCAAGCTAGCCGTTTTATCGAAAACATCCGCGGACGATATATTAGCGCAACTTACATTGTTTGAACGATTATCGCAGCGTGTAACAAACGATATGGAACAAAGTAACGAACGCGTAATGTTAAGCACAGAAGCCGTGTCCGTTATTGAGCAGCATATGCAATCCATTTTAAAACATATGACGGATGTGTCTGGCTACATTCAAGAGGATGCCGCTATTTTACAACAGATGTCGGCAGGTTCGGAGGAAGTACTTGCATCGATGGAGGAAGTGAACCATTCAGCAGAACATATGCTAGGCAAAACGAAGCAATCATATGATATTGCACAACAGCAACAACAAACGGTCAATGCATTAGCGGACGTTGTTCATACGCTCCAACAGTCCTCGACAGCTTTAACGGAAATGATGAAAAAATTTCATATGTAACCGGTTTAACAGCTAAGTTTTCAAAACTTAGCTGTTTTATTGTAGGGTGATGAAAAATAGGTAAAAAAGAGCGGAAAGAAACTATGAAAATGCAAATGACGTTTTCATGAAACATCCGTGAAAAGAATTACATATTTTTCTTTTTCAATCGCAATACATGTCGATATTACTTGTATATATGGTATAAAATTAGTTAAAAAGAATTAATTTTATAATGCTTTCATTATCAGTAAAAATACTCATTTTAAAAGATGTCGTTCATTTGATCAATGAAAGGTGTCGCCAATATGTGGAGGTAGGTGTTTTGTCATGAAGAAAATAGGTGTAAAGCTCACATTAGCCATTGTGTCATTAATTATTATTGTATGCGGAGCCCTCGCTACATCTAGTTATTTGTTGAGTGAAAAAGAATTAAAACTACAAGTGGAGGAAAATTTACAAACGAAAGCAACCGATGTATCGCTTTATATTGAAGAAGTGTTCCATCGAATGTTTGTAGAAATTGAATCTGTAGCAAAGCAACCTGCTATTCAAGCGTTGAATTACAGTGATTTGCAGCCAACATTTAATGTACTTGAAAAAGAGTTAGCAACATATCCAGATTATTTAGCATTTGCGATTGTTGATAGGAAAGGGATGGCCTATTATACGGATGGTTCAACGACTGACTTAGGCGATCGTGATTACATACAAGCTGCATTGAAAGGTGAAACGGCGTTATCAGATATTGTGATTAGCCGTGTAACGGGAGAGCCGGTGATTATGTTAGCAACACCGATTGTAACGGCTTCAAATGAAACAGCGCTTTTATTAGCGCGCGTTGACGGGTACATTTTATCGAATGTCGTTGAAACGATTGACTCAGGTGAAACAGGTTATGCATTCATTATTAATGAACAAGGTGTAATGCAAGGTCACATGAAGCGAGAATATGTAAAAGAGCAAATGAACTATATTGATGAAGACAATACAGTGAGTGACTCCATCCGCGAAATGATCAGCACGAAAAAAGGCTATTCACAATATGAAGATGTGGAAGGCAATATGCGTTTAGCCGGCTATTACACGCTAGAAAATGATTGGGTGATGGCTGTCACTGCTACCGAGGAGGAAATGCTGGCAGGATTAAATGGCGTGAAGGTTAACTTAGTGGTATTTAGCGTACTATTTCTGCTTGTAGGTATTGTTGTCGCATACTTCATTGGTCGTTCACTTAGTAAACCGATTACACATTTAGTGCAGGTGAGTGAAGCGGTTGGAAACGGCGATTTTACAGCGCAAGTACCTGAAAAATATATGAAGCGTCAAGACGAGTTAGGCGTTTTAGCAACGAGCTTAACAACGATGATTCAAAATATGCGTGACATGATCGCAAAAGTAAATACAAATGCAACAACGGTTTCAAAAACTGCTGGCAACTTACAGCAAACAGTCGGTGAAGTAACGGTGAGCATGAATCAAATTTCAGATGCAATGGAAGAAACAAATGCGACAACACGTGTACAAGCCACAATGGTGGATGAAAGCGCGCATGCGATGGAGCAAATGGCAACAGGCATTCAACAAGTTGCCGAAACATCAAATTTTGTTGCGGCACATACCGCACAAATTGAAACGCAAATACGTGAAGGACAACAAGCGGTACAATCGTCCATTACACAAATGTCGAACATTCAGCAAGGAACGATGCGCGAGCTTGCCATCATTACACAGCTCGAGCAAGAATCAACGGAAATTAGCGTTATTTCACGCATGATTACAGAAATCTCAGACCAGACGAACTTACTTGCATTAAATGCCTCGATTGAAGCAGCTCGTGCAGGGGACGCTGGAAAAGGCTTCTCTGTCGTAGCAGATGAAGTACGTAAGCTATCGGAGCAAACGGCACAATCTGCGACGAAGATCGATCATTTAATTACGAACATGCAGCAATATACAGCAGAAGTTGTACAAGCAGCGCGTGCAAGTGAACAAAATGTTGAAGTCGGCATTGAAAAAATTCAGCTGTTGGAGCAAAATTTCGCACAAATCATTGTGGCGGCTGCTGAAATTTCGCAAGAGCTGGAAGTGTTAAGTGGCTCAGCGCAGCAAATGAGTGCCAATACGGAAGAAGTGACGGCGGCGATGGAAGAAGTATCTGCAAGTGCAAACGCAACGAATGAACACGTCTCAAACGTCAAAAACATTGCATGCGAGCAATATGGTGCGGCGATGGAAATGGATGAAGAAGCGAAGCATTTAGCGGACATGGCAGAGGAATTACAACTAGCTGTACAGCGCTTTAAATTATAATGATCAACAACGGGATGTGGGACATAAGTGGAACTTGGATAAAAACCGATCTAGTTTGATGCTGAAAATTTGCTATATGAGTGCCAGAGCGAAAAGATTATATTTTCGCTCTGGCATTGTTTTCGTCTTACGTCCTTTTTTCGTCGAAATAGTCTAACTATATTAGTTGCAATTTATTTAGCTTTACGAAATAATATACGTACGATATTACATAGGAGGCTATACGGCATGGTAACAACATTTGAACAATATGAATATAAGCGTCCAGACATCGACGCTATGGCAACGCAAACACGTGATTTATTACAGCAATTTGAAGAGGCTGCAACCGTGGAACAACAAATCGCAGTCATTGAACAGCTCAATGACATTTCAGCGGAATTTGGCACACAATCAAACTTAGTGTACATTCGTGCATCGATTGATACGAACGATGAATTTTATAAAGCGGAGCGTGACTTTATTGATGAAGTAGGTCCGCGCATTGAAGATTTAACGACGGATTATTACAAAGCACTTGTCGCGTCAAAATTTCGTCCGCAGTTAGAAGAGCGTTTTGGCAAGCAGCTATTTGATTTAGCAGATTACCAAATTAAATCGTTCTCGCCAGAAATTATGGAGCTGTTAATGAAGGAAAATAAGCTATCATCGGATTACAGTAAGCTTGTTGCGTCGGCACAAATTGACTATAACGGAGAAACGTATACGCTTGCGCAACTTGGCGCATTTGCGGAGTCAACAGACCGCGCTGTACGCAAGGAAGTAATGGAGCTACGCACAGCGTTCTTTGCAGAGCATGAAGCGGAATTTGATCGCATTTATGATGAGCTTGTCCACGTGCGTCACGACATCGCAACGACACTAGGGTATAAAAACTTCGTCGAGCTTGGCTATGTGCGCATGAACCGCGTCGACTACAATGCAGAAATGGTGAAAGCGTTCCGCGATCAAGTGCGTGATTTCATCGTACCGATTTCGCAAAAGCTATATGAGCGCCAAGCAAAACGCATCGGTGTAGACAGCTTTAAGTTTTACGACGAAGCGTTAGAATTTACAACAGGAAATGCGACACCACAAGGCGATGCTAATTGGATTGTTGAACACGGTCGCACAATGTATAAAGAATTATCTCCAGAAACGCATGAGTTTTTCGAATTTATGATCGAGCGTAACTTAATGGACTTAGTGGCGAAAAAAGGGAAAGAAGGTGGCGGTTACTGTACGTTTATCGACAACTATAAATCGCCGTATATTTTCTCAAACTTTAACGGCACATCGGGCGATATTGACGTGTTAACGCATGAAGCAGGACATGCGTTCCAAGTGTATCGTAGCCGCAATTTAGAGCTCCCAGAATATTTATGGCCGACGTATGAATCTTGTGAAATTCACTCAATGAGCATGGAGTTTTTCGCATGGCCATGGATGGAGCTATTTTTCGGTGAGCAAACAGAGAAATATAAATTCTCTCATTTAGCAGGAGCGCTGCAATTTTTACCATACGGCGTTGCGGTGGATGAGTTCCAGCACGTCGTATACGAAAATCCGAACATGACACCACAGCAACGAAAAGAAGCATGGCGCAACATTGAAAAAACATACTTACCACAGCGCGACTTTGATGGCATCGATTATTTAGAAAACGGTGGCTTCTGGCAACGCCAAGCGCACATTTTCAACAGTCCGTTTTACTACATTGACTACACGCTTGCGCAAATTTGTGCGTTCCAATTTTGGAAACGCTCGCGCGAAGATTTTGATGCCGCGTGGAGAGACTATTTACATTTATGTGACTTAGGTGGCTCAATGTCATTTACGAAACTTGTAAAAGAAGCCGGCTTAATTTCACCGTTTGAAAAAGGTTGTGTCGAGTCCGTTATTGGCACGATTGAAGACTATTTAAACAACGTGGATGACGAAGCGCTATAATAGTACGTGTCACGAGGCTAAAGAGTATATTCGATGCTCTTTAGTCTTTTTTTACATTCATTTTTTAAGCAATTACGCGCCATTTTCCTACATTGTTAAATTAAAGGTTACGGAATGAAACTTATCGGGTAACTTTTCAGTACACTATATCGTATACAATTAAAAAAGAAGGATGTGAGCAAATGACGCATAAAGCATGGTTTCAATGGGGTGTCGGAATTTTATTAGCATTACTTATTATTAAGTTTTTCCTAGAGGTGAACTGGCTTCTTAATCCGCTGCTCGTCATTTTAAAAGCCGTTGCTGTTCCGTTATTAATTGGTGGCGTATTATTTTATGTCACGCTACCAGTTCAGCAATTTTTAGAAAAGCGAGGCGTTCCGCGCTGGGGAAGTATCGTCATCATTTTCATCTTATTAACGGTGTTATTAACCGCGTTTATTTGGATGGTTGGTGAGCCGATTTCTGATCAAGTGAACAATTTAGTACAAGCAACACCATCGATTGCATATGAAATTCAACGTGCAGTGGACTATATCCTTTCCAATAAGGCAGATTTCCCACCGCAGTTAGAAGATGCGATTGATACAATTTCAAATTCGATTCAAGACTACGCCATTGCATTAAGTACATGGTTAGTAGGCGCGTTAACATCAATCGTATCCGCAACGATTTCACTTGTCATCGTACCGTTCTTCTTCATCTTCATGTTGAAGGACCACGAAAAATTTGCACCGTTCATTTATCAATTTTTCACAGGTGAACGTCGTGACTGGTTAAAACGTACGTTGGAAGATATTAACGATACGATTCGAAGCTACGTACAAGGACAAATTTTAGTGAGCTTAATTTTAGCGCTTATTATTTTAGCAGGCTATTCATTCATCGGCTTAGAGTACACGTTAATTCTTGTCATTTTAAGCTTCTTTATGAACATGATTCCATTTATCGGTCCATGGCTATCGTTTATTCCAGCAGTAATTGTCGCGCTGATCCAAGAGCCATCACTTGTGATTTGGGTCGCAGTCATTAACTTAGTGGCACAGCAACTTGAAAGTAACGTTGTCACGCCAAACGTTATGGGTAAATCGTTAGAGCTACACCCATTAACAGTTATTACTGTTATTTTAGCAGCAGGGAACTTAGGTGGTTTCGTGGCCATTATTTTAGCGGTACCAGTATATGCGGTCATTAAAGTCATTGTGCGCAACGTATACGAGGAGCGAAAAGCGATTCAAAAAACAGCGTCGAAAACATTGTAATGACACAAATATAGAAACAAATCGAGCGCGCTACAGCTTTGTAGCGTGCTTTTTTATATGGCAAAACGTATACTAAGAGAAGAGCAAAAGAAAAGGAGCATTACACATGCTAACATTTGAACAAAAACAACAAATTATTGAGTCGTATACGGAATTAGAGCGTAAAGATATTTCGTTAAAACGCGTGAACTATCACTTAAAATCAAGCCTTTATGAAAAAACATTAGTCGTTGAAAAGTTACATCCAAACGGTAACGGTTATGTATTCGTTGGGGATTTACTACAATATGAGCAATTAGCGGACGATCGTCACTTAGTGAACATCCGTGAGTTTTCAGAAGCGGAATTACGCGCGATTATTGAAGCGTCGATTACGTATTTAACAGAGGAAGACGAGCCGGAAGCACCGCTTGAAGAATCATGGAAAAACCGTTACGGCGATGAATTAACACTTCGCTTTGACGACCCAGATTACGGCGTTTACCACGGGGATAATGTCGAAGAATTATTCGGTACGTATGAATCTGCAAAAGAGTATTTACTTGAAGAAGGCTTCCGATTAAAAAAATAATAAACAGAGGTTAGGATAAATTCCACTCTAAATTGAAAAAAGTGTTTGAGACAAAACAAGTGCAATCAGGAAATATCACATTTCCTGATTGCACTTTTCTGCTTTTTCGATCACTTTGCTTCGAGCAGGCAATTCTTTCGGTCATGGCTTGAG
>JAHAYH010000111.1 GCA_018384745.1 Caryophanon sp.
TGCTCTAAGAAAGCCCGGTACACTTTACGCCCCTGCTGGACGAAAGTCATGTGGACGAGGACCGACTGCGCCGCCTGGTGCAAAGCGAGTACGCGTCCGCCGGAATCACCCGGGAGCTGGTGGATACCGGCGCCGTTATCGTCACAGGGGAGACCAGCCGGAAGGAGAACGCCCAGGCGGTGACCCGGGCCCTTTCGGATCTTGCCGGGGACTTTGTGGTGGCAACCGCCGGGCCGGATCTGGAAAGTGTTCTGGCTGCCCGGGGTTCCGGCGCCGTGGACTACAGCGAGAACACGGGGAAGACCCTGCTGCATATGGACATCGGCGGCGGCACTGCCAATCTGGCTCTGATCCGGAAAGGCGTCATTGTGAAAACCGGCTGCCTGAATGTGGGGGGGCGGCTGGTCAAATTCCGGGAGGACGGCACCATCCGCTATGTTTCCCCGGTGCTGGAGGGCCTCTGGGAAAGCGGGGATACGGAGGAGCTGTGCCGCTGTCTGGCAAAGACGCTGGAAGCGGCTGCCGGGCTGGGGGAATCCCCCTGGCTGAAGGCGCTGACAACCGCCGGAACCGCGTCGCTGCCCCTGAATGACAGTGGCCATTGCCATGAGAACTCTATGCAGAACTTCAAAAGATTCTCTCTTGGACGCAATACAGTTATGCTGTTAGTCTGCAATGTGGATGAAATTCTCACCTGCCTGTATTCATTCGTCCCTACAACATTTCTTGCCGAACAAGAGATTTCCCATTTGCCCCTTTTATATCCGGCAAATATATCCAGAAAGCTGTTCACACCATAGTCTTTTTCATTGCTATGATACACATCACATTCTGCACCGATTCTGAGACCTTTGAGCGGGAACAAATTGACAGAGGCATTATGCGCCCAGTCCACTACATACGGAGTACTCAGTGATGGATTGTCATTGCACCTTCTACGGCTGGCTGACATTTTAGATTTAAGCTGAAAATTGAGCAGGGAGGAAAGCCTGTATGAAATATCCACCGACGCACTGAGCGCATCAAGAGCATATTTTTCAACGTTTCCTCTGATAACTGACAAATAAGAAGTGCTTGAGGCTGTACCGGAGAGTCCCGCAGTCAATCTGACGGACGGGAAAGATTCCTCAGCACGGAACGTTATACCTAAATAGTCAGAAGCATATTTTTCTCCTGTTGCCTTCGTACAATAAACACCATTATCCAATGTACTTTCATACAGCAGATTGCCGCTGGTTCTCAAATAGGACGGCCTGATATTGAAGAAGAAGCCAACCAGAGGATTACGGAACGTCCATCCCGCAAGAAGTATATGCGACCTTCTTATACCCGGCTCCCCCAAGCCATATGAAACATTGCGGTATGAATAATAAACAGGTCCTGTCAACATCTCCAAAGTATTATATTCCGAGCTTCCAATAGAATATGAAACCCTAAATTCATTCATACCGTCCGGTTTCCAATTCCAGGACAAGGAGGGATCCACAACAATATTCCCCGTTGATTCGGCACCATATTTCTGCCACAGGTAACCAAGCCGGCAATTTGCGGTAATGTTATGATTTCCAAAATGAAACTGGAAGCCTTGTTCCCAATAAGGAAGCGCATACGAATAGAAATCACCACACAGGAATTGATTTTTATAGTCAATACCGGCCTTACCTGAAAAATAGTGTTGACCGGACTTCAACTTGAAGGTAAGGGCATTCTTTGTTGAAAATTTATTCACTCTCAATTTATGCTCCTGCGAAGAAAGGGTCAACAGGCTACCGGGAAGATACGTATCCCCTGTAGAAGACTCCACCTGCCACACGTTCCCTTTTGGCGTAGTATGCGATAGACTGAAATCTTCGGCCACCATTCTGATTTCAGGATGCACGAACATTCCGGTAGTATCATCACCGACTGACCACATACCGTCAGAACTGTTCCATTTCCCGGAACATTGAGTCCTGCTTCTGACATACGTACGGTCAGAATTTAATATATAATTCAACTTTACGCCTAATTCATTCCGCTTTCCGGATATATCCCAAGCCTCCCGGACCGAAGGAACATCTGCGACATCAAGATAAAACGTCTCACCCACCCAATTCAGCTTCTCTCGGTCAAGCAGACCGTCCACCTGCAAGCTCAATTCAGAATCCTTTCCGGCCTTAAGCAGCCAATTCCCGGAGACCAGATGTGAATTATTGAAAGTATATTTCCCCTTGTCAAAGCCTGGCTTAGGGACGGACATTAGGCTGAGAATACCGTTCTCTTCTCTATAACCATCAGAGAAATCATTCAACTCATTGCTGATGTCAGTTCCGGTATCATTTCCCTTATACACCATCATAGTTTGGAACTTCCTGCCGAATTGCATAGCCATCAGCCTGTTATCATACAGAAAGCCTTCATTGCGCTCAGCATAGCCGCCACCCGCTTCAACAAGCGCAGACCAGACCGACCTCTCTTCATCTTTCAGAACAATGTTCATCGCGGCACGTTCTTCATATTGTATGCCACGCAAGGATTTCACGTTCTGATGATTCTCAAGAACCTGAACATCCTTTACCTTGTCAGCCGAAATATTGCCACTCGCAAGAGAATACTTTCCACCCATCAGATCCAAGCCTTCAATATAGAACTTGCTGATTTCCTTGCCCTGATACTCAATGGCCCCGCTTGGCTTGACATCAATACCCGGCATACGCCTGATAACATCCTCTATGGAACGGTCCTGTGCCTGCTTGAAACTGCCTACAGAGTAGGTCAATGTATCACCCGACTCACGGATGCGGCGTTGCGTAACAGTAACGGTCCGAAGCCTCTCAACACTCTCAACCATTATGACAGTCTGCCCGTCTGACAGCTCTCCGACATCGATGCGTACCGGCTTCATCCCCATCAAGCTCACCACAATATATGACACAACAGGAGAAATCTTGATTTCAAAATAACCTGTCCCATCTGCAATACTGTATGTCACAACAGCCCCATCTGATTTATATGCAAGGATATTTGCTCCGGCCAAAGCATTGCCGTATTCATCCACAATCCTTCCACTGAATACCCTTAATTCCTCATTTGCCCGCAGAATGGTGCTTGAAAACAGAAATAGAAATATCAGGGCGACCTGGCACTTGAGTTTCATATGCTATTCAACATCAAGATAATTCTTTTTCGGCTTGGCCGAGTCCGTAATATCATTGCCTTTTGCATCAGTCACCTTGATATCCCCGAACTTTTCACGGTAAGTCTCCCTGAATGTCTTTCCGTCATCGGAGGCGCGCATAGAAATATATTTCTTTCTACTGCATCCAATCTCTTTGCCTGACCGGAGAATAACAACCATAGTACCGGCAGGTGCCTCCTCCAGCCCTACTGCAACAAAATTAAATATCCCGTCAGAATCTGCAGCCTCCATAATCAGGCCGGGGAGTCCGCCGAGGACATAGGGGCCGAAAGGCAGTGGAATCTCCGGTGCATACCACACGGTCCATTCACGGCCATATAATCTCCCGACGGCCATATGACACTGATAGCCGTAGACTGATTTGGAACTGTCAACCAATTCCCAAGAGACATCGGGCATCGGCTCTTCATAAATGAATGTGTCAGTGCCGATTCTGTTGGAATAGGTATATGAATTGGTTTGACGGTCGGCAAGAAGCTGAAGGTCATGGCGATCGGAATAGGTACTTGAGATTTTGGTAACAAGAGCCATAGCCTGTGACATGTCGTTCACCTTCAAGACTTCCTCCTTCTCATTCAGGAAAGCACGCATAGAGCTGTTGTAAAATGCAGCCTTGTCCGTACCGATATCAAGCACCCATCGGTAAATGTCTCTGTTTTTGGAATAAAGGGCATCGCAGTCATAAGTTACACGATAAACAGCGTTCTCCTGTGCCGCTCCGGCAAAACTCATTGTCAACAACGCAATGATGATAGTAACAATTCGTTTCATAACTGATCTTGTTTTACTCAACAAAAGTCAGGAAAGAAGTTCTAACTTATGGTTAAGGAGTGTTAACAAGTATTAACGACTGTCTTATTCGCTGGAAAAACATTAATTTTGCACGAAAGTATCAAGAGATGAGAGGAAAAGAAAACTCAAATATAATCATAACCATCGTTGTAGCTGCAGTTACAGTCATTTCCATATCCCTTTATGAATGCTGGTGGATGCGCAATCTGTTCAACACAACCTACGAATCAATGGAGCTTGGTATAAGCAGCTCAATGGCATTGGCGGAACTGAGTTCAGACAAGACGGTTTCAGTTTACCTTAAATATGATGTTGACAGCGTAAGAGACACCACTCCAAAAACACTATCATTGTCCGCAGTTTCCCAAATACCGGCCAAGCAGATAGCGGGTATCACAATCAACAAAAAGGAGGACAACACTTTGGATGCTGTCCTGTATGACAGTCTGCTTACAGCGCGACTGAAATATTCCGGCCTTGACATACCTCATGCTGTCCGGATAATCAAAGACAGCATATCAGTATCTGAAAGCGGGTTTGCAGATTTGCTGTCCGTCAGGGAGACTCAGATATTCACCCACAAGAGTACACTGCATCAAGAAGTGGATTATCAATTCATCGGACCCCGACTCACGGAATATGTTTTGAAAAGGATGACAGGCATAATCTGCGTATCAGTCTCTCTTCTTATCATACTCATTCTAGCGTTTGCCATAATAATAAAGACATTGCACAAACAGTCCGCACTCGACAGAATAAAGACGGATTTCGCGAGAAATATGACCCACGAGCTGAAAACACCTATCGCCGTAGCCGGCGCTGCTGCTGACGCGCTGACAACATACGGTTTCAGCGAAGACCCACAGAAAAGGCCGGAATATATAGAAATAATCCGCAGACAGCTGGAAAAGCTCAGTAATATGGTAGAAAAGATACTCGCCGCCACACACGAAGGACAAGACAGTATACAGCTACAGCCTTCGGACGTAAGAATCAAGGAAATGCTTGAAGAAGCCGCAGATGACATAGGGCTGAGCGCAGGCAAGAGATGTGACATCAGTCTTTCAGTCTCTCCGGAAGATCTCACTGCAAGGATGGACAGAAAACTTATGTCAAGCGTAATCAGCACATTGCTTGACAATGCAGTAAAATATTCAGGAAACCAACCTGTCATAAACCTGAAGGCATATGATTCCGACGGGCGCCTGCATATTGTCGTCAAGGATAATGGTCCCGGCATAGCAAAAGAGTATCGCAAGCATATCTTTGACAAATTCTACAGAATACCCACAGGCGACCTGCACAATGTCAAAGGTCACGGGATAGGTCTTCATTTCGCAAAGACCGTGGTCAGGAAACATTCAGGGACAATAACAGTTGGCGGCAAAGTCGGCGAGGGCAGCATATTCACAATCTCAATACCTCAAAGCAAATGACACGCGTACTCATAGTTGAAGACGAGACTACTCTCTCTCACATACTCAAAGATACTCTCGAAACAATGGAATTCGAAGTGGCCCTCGCCTCAGACGGGGCAGAAGGTCTGGAACTCTACCGCATCTGGAGTCCCGACATCATAGTCAGCGACATAATGATGCCGGTGATGTCCGGTATAGAAATGGTGCAACAAATAAGAATCCAAGACAAACAAACACCAGTACTTATGCTCACAGCAAAAACACAGGTCAATGATGTCGTGGAAGGATTCGGTGCCGGCGCAAACGACTATTTGCGAAAACCATTTGCCATACCTGAACTGGTCGTCAGAATCCGAGCCCTTTTAGGCAGGGCAACACTTATGGCCAACAAACAAACTGACGAACTCAAAGCAGGACACTTTATACTGAACACAAACAACAATAATCTGACCGACACCGTGACAGGACAGTGCGCAACAATCCCCAACCGGGAGGCGGCAATACTCAAAGAATTGATTCTCAATGTCAATGACATCGTGCCGACCAAAAGAATACTGGCCGATTTATGGGGCAATGATGATTTCTTCTCATCACGCAGTCTCTCAGTCCTAATGACCCGCCTGCGTCACCGTCTGGCACCCGACTCAACAATCTCAATAATCAACATCAGAGGAGAGGGTTATAAACTGACAACTGGAGAAGCGACTTCCACTCTATAGACTCCGCAGAAAGACTCCGTGCCTTCCCTTCAGGAAGTCGCGGAGACTTTTGTCTGCGCTCCGAGCAAACGCCCGGAAAGACTGCGGCCATTGCCGAAAGATCGGCAACGTCCACAGACTTTCCTCTTCGGGCAGAGCGGAATCAGAAGATGTTGCCTGGCGGCATCATCCTCTGATAAAGTCAATAACGGAAGCAAACTTCCGGAAAAGCCCGGCAAGACATTCATCGGCAAGCCGCTGAACGACTTGCCCTAATGGGCAGAGCGGTATCCGTCAGGCAGTCTTTGTCTGGCTCACGATCCAGCCAAAGCCAGCCACACGGATGCTGTTTTATGAGCGGCTTCGCCGCAGTGGTTCACACCTGCCCAGCCATTTCCGTCCTCGGTGGCTCCGCCACCTCGTCCGCGCCGGCCTTTCCCAGCAGCTGCGCTGCGGCAGATGCAAAAGGACTATCTGCACCTCCGGCCACATCTTCTTCAGCTCTCCTGTCCAGTAGAGTCCCTCGTTGCCAGTATTTATATCAGTGTAAAAGTTCATGTCCAGCAGGACGACATCCGGACGAAAGGACTCCATAGTGGTCACCAGGCTCTTTGGCGACGCTATGATCTCCACCTCGGCGAAGTGAGCGGGCAGGAGTATCTTCAGGGCACTGCGTATGCCCTGGTTGTCATCGACTACTAGTATCTTGCCTTTTTTCATATTTTTCTTTTGCCATTTCCGTGCACCATTCATATACCGGCTTTACCACCATGTGCACACCGTCCTTGTCAACCTCCTCATAAACATGATCAGTCAGCAGCAGAAGGTTTTCACACTTGGTCTGCCTATGCGCCAGCAGGAGTCCGTCAATCTCTCTCTTGCGAGTCTTTTTACTTGAGATGTCGTATGAAACCTGGATGCACTGCATAACCTTATTGCCGTCACACACCACAAAATCACACTCTCCGCTGCGGTCCTTCAGATAATACACATCCCAACCTTCAAGCTTGCATTTACGCAACAAATGGCTGAGTACTATAGTCTCAAGCCTCCAGCCGAGATTGTCTCCGGCAAATGCATTCTCCCTCTTGTTCATCAGAGCCACATCAACAGCATATACCTTTTCCTGAGTCACACGAAGCTTGCTCTTTGGAGAGTATTTCTTCACGCCCGTAAGAAGATATGCCTGTTTCAGATATGACACATAGTTGCGGGCAGTATGAGCCGACTTGAAGCTGAACTGCTCGGCAATATCCGGTGCAGAAACCACTGCAGGAGAAATATTGAGCAGATGGTTGGCCATATTCTCGAACTGAGCCGGGAACGTAATCTTATACCTCTGCTCGATATCCCTCTTTAGAATGTTATTCACGAGATTGGAAATATACATCCTGTCATTCTTCACCGTCATGAGTTCAGGAAAACCTCCCTTCTTCATGTATTCATCAAAGCAGTTGCGAAGTTCCGCAATAGCCTTAGTCGTACGCGAGGAAGTGTTCACGCCCTTCATCTTGCAATATTCCACGAAAGAGAAAGGATACAACTCAATCTCGCTGCTTCTGCCGGTGAGGTGTGTTGCAAGATCACTGCTGAGCAACTTAGCATTGCTACCGGTCAGGACAACATGCATCTTGTTTCTGAGAAGCCTGTTCACAAACAGAGGCCAGCCTTCGATATTCTGAATCTCATCAAGAAAAATGTACTGAAAAGAGCCATATATCTTATACAGCACCTCCAGCACATCATTCAGCTGCGCAGTATCAAGACCGTCAAGACGCTCATCGTCAAAATCCGCATAAGCGAACTTGACGCCAGCGCCAGCCAAAGTCTGCATACACAGCGTTGACTTTCCGCATCGACGGACACCTATTACAACCTGAGCCTGCGGGCTGCCGAGATCAACCAGACTTTCCTCGTTGCGGGAGCAGAGAAACTCGTCTGTCCACCCCTCCATTTCAGACTTCTGGTCATTCAGTATCACCTCAAGAGTTCTCTTATCTATGACAATCTGTTTCTTTTGCATATCAATCAATTGATTTTGAGGTACAAATATACTGAATTTTTCTGACAAAACGCCTTATTTTACAAAGTCTCCATATCTCCAATGCCTTATTTTACAAAATGTAAGCATAATAAACGCCTTATTCAGCGTGATTCACCATCACTCCGCTTTTCACAAGCGGCCACCCCACCAGGTGTCCGCTTCTCAACATCCCACATCATCTACTTCTCCTTTACCAGCACAAAGCTGTCATTCGCATGCGTCAACCCCTGACTCTTCAGATACAACAACGTGCCGGTATTGACATTCATCAGATAAACAGTAGAGGATGACATCACGAGCTGATAGTTCACCTTCCCGGCCACGGTTGTATCATCTTCAGACGCCTCACGGCTCAGTTTGACGTACTTCTCATTCCCAAGGAAAAGCACCTCTCCGGTCTCCTTATTGATACGGAACATGTAAACATCCGAATCCGCCCTCCCGACAACCTCGAACATAGGTCCGTCAAGACTCGACTTCACTGCCGCTGCGGGCGAAGGATAATCTGTTGACGGTGCTATACCCGACGAAGTCTGAGCGAACGCCGAAGCACTCAGCATCAGTCCAACCAAAGCAGATAAAAACACTCTCATATATCTTCAATTCTTTTGATCATACATTTGCAAAAATTCGCAAAAAATTTACCAGATGACGTGGTATTGGTTGGCGTGAACTTGACTGCCCGTGATCATGGACAGGATGCATTAAATAAATTTGTCGAAACATACAATGTCACGTATCCGATTTTATTAGATAAGGATGATTCTGTAGGCAAGTCATTTCAAGTGATATCGATTCCAACGACTGTTTTACTAAACAAGAACGGAGAAGAAATCGATCGTATTATCGGACCAATAAGTGAACATGCTTTACGTGAGTTAGTGAAAAAGCATAAAAAATAAAAAAAGCAGAAATTTATTTGTTGACATATACCCTAGGGGGTAGTAAAATCTAAATTAGATAAGGAAATAAATAAAAAAGAGGTGAGATCATGCAATACGATGCAAAGGTAACCGCAAGAATGAAAAAAATTGAAGGTCAACTTCGAGGGGTACTGCGTATGATGGAGGAAGAAAAGGATTGTAAAGAAGTTATTACGCAATTAAGTGCCATTCGTTCTGCAGTAGATCGTACAATTGGTG
>JAHAYH010000113.1 GCA_018384745.1 Caryophanon sp.
TATACAAACTTTTGTATACAAAAAGAAAACCAGAAAACAAACTTTGTTTTCTGGTTACAGTAGACTTGCTTTGTGGTTGTGTACAAATCACAAAGTTTTACACGTGTTTAGATAGTTTCGTACTATCTCACCGGTTTCGTTGTCCTGATAGAAAACTTTATTTGCATTGAAGTAGTACAACAACTTTTGATGTGCTTTTGTCATGGGTTTATATATGTTCCTGAATGTGTTATAGTTCGGACTTGCCTTCAATGTGAATAGAAAGTCGTTGTCATACTTTATAGGTGTTGTCTTTTTGTGAATGTATGTGAATATGTTTTCATCTACTGATACTATTTCACACTGTACGATGTTTTCATCAAACTCTATAAAGTACGTAAACAGGATGTCTTTTGGGTTGTACTTAACAGGCAAGTGAGGATAAATGTCTAACTCCCACACCCCGCTTGTTACCATCTTCAATTTGGGGTTATTGAATGCAAAGTAAACGTCGCTTGGTTTTGATATGTTCAAACTATCGCAATATTCAACAGCCACCTTTAATCCGGTTTTGCCATACTGATATAAATCGATAGTACCTTGTTTTTGTTTCTGTATATTAGACAACCCAAATTCGTTGAAGTATGGACAATACTTGTTTACTGTATTGCCTAACATGAATATCTTTACGTCATTCCTGTGTCTCACAATAGTAGATATACAGTTCATGAATGTAACAAATTCATCCGGGATATACATTGTACGTGTGATAAATTCATCGAATACAATGTTCCTGATATTTGGATATGATGTGGATTTATCATGTTCCATATCCGTAAGGCTGAACCCATAAGCAAACGGGTTGTTGTCGCAAATGGGTTTCTTCAATGATTCATCATATTTACACAAAAACCATTTGCCGGAATTGTAGTACACGGAATCATAGTTCCCGTTAGTGAGTTCGGTTATAACCCCGTTGTCCACAATTCCGTTGAACGTTGTTTGCGCGCGTTTGCCTCTAATATCCTCTTTCCATCTTCGAATGACTGCGAATTGACTACCATCTTTGATATACTGTTTGAGGCAATGCAATAGCGTTGCATACGTTTTCCCATTGCTCCGTTCCCCGATAATGATATTGTATTGCGCATGTTTTTTCAATATTTCGTCCAATGAATAGAACTTTATTTCCATGTTTCCTTTACTCCCTTTAAGTAGTCTATGTAACCGCTGGATAGACTCAAATTGTATTCGCACGGTTCCATGTGTATTCCGGACAACGCGGTGTATTCAACCACATTCCCTTTATAGTCCATTATAGCACCTTGTTTTGTTTCGTCAATGTACGTGTGTGTGAGTTTTCCTGTGGATTGAGGGGGTATTATCAACCCATCATTGAACGCGTCGAACGGGTCTTTTAAAGACTTTATATACTCACCGCCAAGATGTTTGTTTGTTCCTGCGATTGTAATATGATATTCATCACCTTGTTTGTACATATATCGTTTAGCACCTAACGTTTTAAACGCGTCATATACCCCGTCATTGTCCCATATTCCTAACAGTTTGGTTTCCCCCTTTATTGTTTTGGGCTGTAATTCAGCCATGTCTAAGCCGTGATATTCACATGCTTTTTGTAGTTTTCTTTGCGTCATGTCGTTGTATTTGTTTATGTACTCCATGTGATTGTTGTAGTTCACAACTTTTATCGAATCTGTATCACTGTAAATGTAGTCATTCTTAAATTCAAATATCCCTGTAAACAGGTTTCGTCTTGCATAGGCTGTAACGAATATCCCCCAAACATAGAATAGAAACCGCTTTTTGCTATTGTTGTATTTTTCAAGTTCTGATTCTAGTTTTTCATCCGTCGGTTTTAAAGTACTCCAAATATCGTTTTCATATATAAATTCATCCCTTGCAATATCGGTAACACACATTCCATAACAACTGTTTAACATTTCTTTTGATTGCATGTATTCAACTTCTTTACCTTCAACGCCCTTTAATTGTGTTTTGTCCTGATATAGCTTTATGATTGACTTGACAAATTGTGTTGGCAAATATCCCTTTTGATATATCCTGAAATTTGCAATCTTTATTCCATCCCATGAATAACACCGCTTTATGATATCATAATCGACATTTGTAATCGTTGTCCACATGCTATCACAACAAACAAGTCTGCCATTGTTTATTACAGGATTTACACACTTGAAACATTTGCTATATGATATGTAGTTTTCATAATTCAGTGTGGCAATTAGATTTGTGAATTGAACGTCAAAAACACAACAATACTGGTTCAAGTACTTTTCAAATGTGTTTTCATCCACTTCTATCACTTTCCCTTTACTCATTGGATACATTTCACTAATCATACAATATGGGTATGAGGACGTAAAGTCAAATGACCTCACGTCATTTAAAACGATGTTTGTATTGATTGCGTTTGAATGTGTGAAACCACCCATAAAAGCACGTTTTAACTGTTTGTATTCGTCCACCTCAATAGATAGTGATTTAATCATTTCATGATATGTTTTGAACTTTTTACCATCTTTTTTGTGTGATTTGTTCGCGTGCAGACACATGTTTCGACAATAGTTCCGAACATATCCGGTTTTTGTTAGTGGTATCTTTGTAATGTCCCCGTCAATTTCTATTCGTTCTTGGATGTAGCACATAACAACCATAACGTCATTAAAACAGTACTTTAATTCCTCTTTTGTTAGAGGCGTTTTGTAATGACGTTTCAACGAATAGTCCAGGTCGCCAATCATCTTGTCGCATTTGTATTTGGTTAGATTGTCCCCGACTTTGGCAAGCGAATATCCCGATAATAGGTAACTACACCGAAACTCAAAACCATAACAATTTGCTGAATATATCGGTTTTCTACTGTCTATTGAGAACACCTTAAACCAGTCGAAAAGTTTTCGTATGAACTGAAACTCAAACGCCAAATTGTGAATATATATGACAAGGCGAGTATCAACGCTTATGTCAAATTCATCCCTCAATTTAGCTAATAATTCTATAAATTCATCCCATAATCTACCAATGAAAACATGTCCGTTTATCCCAAATTGCCATACATACATTAGCCCCACTTTCTCACCGTTGTCATAGAATGATGTGGTTTCAATATCAAAAGCGCAAGGTATGTTGTAATACCACACTTTACGCTTTTTAACGGTTCTCATATCAGCCCGGATAAGATTCGCGACTGTATCAAATTCCGAAACGTTGTATATATGGCAATCGGTTTGTGCGAACATTGGTTTCCTTTAGAGGTTGAACGGATCTAAATCGTCTTGTTCATTCATGAATTGTTCGTATTCGCGTTCAAGTTCATTCAACGCTTTGTTCATTGTATTTTCAAACGAATAGTTCTCATCCACAACCTCATCCGCCAACATTCGCACTAATCGTTCGCTACCATATATGTTTAATCCGACTGGTGATATTTGTTGAAGTTTTCGGAAACTATCGAATAGTGTTTTCCTTTGATCGTTTGTAATGTTTTTTGACTTGTTCGATAACTTTGCCGCAAAGTTCTTTTCAAACTGTTTGGCACCGGATACAGTGGACGTTTTCATGTTAATGAACGACAACGCGCGACTTGATTCCTTTAGTATTTCGTTTCTGGTTTTACCTTTGATTGAGAACTTACCCCCCGATTGCATCGCGCTGTTTAGCGCGGGGGACAAGGTTTCCATCCCCTGGAGCCGTTTCAAACGCTTGTTTGCCGCGTCAATGGTTGGCTGCATTTGGGCGATCAAATCCCCACGTTTCATGGATGC
>JAHAYH010000132.1 GCA_018384745.1 Caryophanon sp.
GCTGGCGCAGTGCTTCCTCGTCGGCTTGCGAGAAGTCGGTCAAGCGTTC
Organism: Caryophanon sp.; assembly: GCA_018384745.1. Lineage (GTDB taxonomy): Bacteria > Bacillota > Bacilli > Bacillales_A > Planococcaceae > Caryophanon. The sequence goes on from JAHAYH010000132.1 coordinate 50, forward strand.
GATGCGCTCGTTCACCTCACGGAGCAACTGTTCCAAATCGTAGTCATCGCCAGTGATGTTTTTCAGCGACACCGGATTGGGCGCGTCGCTCACGAATCGCTCCTGATTGATGTTGATGCCCACCCCAATGATAGAGTGGCCAATATGGCTGCCGCAGCCGCAGACTCTACCTGCCTGCAGGCCGCTGGTACGAGACGCATTCGGGTGCAGTCTATGAATCGGGTGGCGCGTGGTTCGACGTCCCTGCCCCTTACGGCTGGTGCCCTGTCTTCGCGAAGGCGGGTTCTGTGGTGCCGCACGGAGAAGCTGTCGAATACACTTCTGCCCCCTCATCCGGCGCTTTGGAATTGTATGTATATGCCGGTGCCGACGGAGATTTCACCCTCTACGAGGATGACGGGGTCAGCTACGCTTACGAAAATGGCGCCTGCAGCCGCATCCCCCTTCATTGGGACGATGCCTCCCGCCGCCTGGACATAGGCGCCCGTGAAGGCAGTTTCGACTCCATGCCCGCAAAACGCAGCATTAGTGTCCGCCTCCACAGCCCCGAGGGCACCGTCCTCTCCGAAAGCATTGACTACGATGGAACCCCTGCAAGCGTAAACTTATTCCAATAAAGAACATAAGGTAATCTTCAAATAATTACCAGATGACTCCTGCTTCCAAAGGTATATCGTCGGATTGAGTTATGTCTGCCAGATTATTTTGTAATTTATAAAGTTTTATTAAGCACATGACAAAATTTTAAAAATATCGAATGGTTGGGGCCTAAGAGGGTTCAGAAGCACGCTGGCTATGTGCTCAAGCCCGTACTTCATCACGCTGATGGCTCTATTCCCAGTCTTTAGTATGCGGATGGCCTTGACCTCGATGTCTTTTTTGATGCCAACGAGGTATGCCCAGGTAAAGGAGATAATCATAACCCCGAAGAGTTGTTCAACACGTTCCAGATGCACCAGATGAGTATCCTCAATATTGAAGCCGCTGGACTTCATCCCGCGAAAGCACGACTCGATCTGCCATCTTTCCTTATATCGGGAAAGGGCAAGATCAGGTCTGCTGAAGGATATGAGTATCTGCAGTTCGGGCACTCCGTCAGAGTTCTTGAGCCTTGCTCCGGAAAGGTAGCACAGCTGGCCCTTGATGCGGTATATGCGATGAAGAACCAGTTCCTGCTTGTCCTTGAGATGTATGAACATGCTCTTGACACGCTTCTCCTCTCTCGTCCTCGGATCTTCAACCCAGAAGTTCTCCTTGACGCGAAGATGGTACTCAATGCCCCAGTCGTTGAGCCATTTCACCCATTCCTCACCTATGAACTCCCTGTCTGCAACAAGACACGCTATGCTCTCTCGACCGAATAGGCGTATGAACCGCTGCATGATTTCAATCCTCTCTTCACAGTTGGAGTTGCCCCTCTTGTCCAGCAGCTTGAACAATATGGGGAATGCAACCTTCTTGTATGTGATGCCGATGACGAGGGCGTTTATGTTCTCTTCACCGAACTTCCAGTTGGTTCTGTCCATCGACAGTACGTATGGCCCCTTCTCAGGCAGGAGTTTCATTACCACTTTGGCAACGATGTCCAGATTCAGGACTGTCTGTGCCATGAACCGCTGGATGCGTCGCATGCTGGAGTCCTTCGGCGTCCTGTTGTCAAAGGCAGAGGCGAGCTTCGAGAAGTTCACCGTCTGGACTTTGCACATGGCGCAGACCAGTTGGGACAGGCATTTGATTCGGGCGAGATTCATAAAAGGACTGAAATGGGATAGGAGAACTGATAATAAATCACTACTTTTGTGGTGACCTCGGGTTTTGTAACGCATTGATTATAAGTATTAAGGGTACTTATAAAGTTACAAAATTTCGAGGTCTTTTGCAAGTTTAATTAATTGATAATCAACGAGATACAGCGATAATTTTCAAAAATTGTCATGTGCTA
>JAHAYH010000152.1 GCA_018384745.1 Caryophanon sp.
TAAAGAAGATTTCGTGCAAGTCAAATAGCAGGTAAAAAAACAATACCAGCTCTAGTACGAAATATTGATGACAAAGAAAGTGCAAAGATAGCACTTTTAGAAAATCTCCAAAGAAAAAATTCCGTGAGATCCGCTTTCTATGTTAATTTCCAAATTTTTTGTTGAAAAAATTAGTCCATAGCGTATCTTTTTGCAAATTCATATTCGGGGATGAATTTTTGTTTGGTTCTGACCAGTGCCGTCACAATTCTGACCAGCTTGTTTTTTACATTGTTCAGGGCCACCATCGTCTTTTTCCCACGCTCGATTAGCCTTGCGTAGTAGTGCGCAACCGGTGGGCAGTGGTTGATGGCGCACAGGGCTGCCTGCGTGAGGATTCCCTTTATGGTCTTGTTGGCCATGTAGTGGACGTGCGGGTCGCAGTGGACGCTTGTTCCTGAGTCATGCCCGAAGGGGGCGATTCCGTAGTAGCAGGCTATCTTCCTGGGGTTGCAGTCAAACCTCTTGAAATTGTCGGTGTAGACCATCATGCACACTGCGTTCTGTGCTCCTATGCCCGGCACGGAGGTCACTATCTCGTAGGTCTCCTGAAGATCCCTGTCGGATGCTATCAGCGCCTCGATCATCTTGTCGCACTCCTTTATCGTCTTGTCCAGCTCGGCTATCATGTGCTTGCACTTCCTGGCCATGAAGCTCTTGGCTGGCGAGCTGTCCAGAGTCCTGCCCTTCTCGCCCTTGCGGACGATGTAGCCGCTTCTCTTGCGCACGTTCATCTGTCGGAACAGGAACAGCTCCCTGAGCTGCGCAAGTGGCCCGCTGAGAGGCTCGTACAGTGTCATTCGGTCGTGGTTCCTCATTGCGTACTCGGCTATCATGGCAGCGTCTGCACGGTCGCTCTTGAGGCGTCGTATGCCGCAGCTGTCCTTGATGCACTTCGCGTTCTCAAGCCACATGTCGCACCCCTTGCCGTAGAGGAAGTTCGCCAGCCCCTTGCTGTAGTCGCCCGTGTTCTCTCCGCAGAAAAGCCACAGCGACATGTCCACGCCGTGCGAGTTCACCTTCACCCATTTGAGGAACTTACGGTAGCCGGCCTTGTCGTTTGCAAACTGTTCGTGCACCCTTGGAGCCTTCTCCTCCAAATTCTCAGCCATGATGATGACCACGTCAAATTTTTCTTTTGAAAAATCAATACCAATAAAAATTTTCTTCATATCTTTGCTACGCTAAAGATTAATAATTACGGAATTGGTCGATAGTTGTATGGACTAACACTCTAACAAGGCTCCAAGCCATTATCTTTCTATCTGGTCTCTGCAACTATGTCGAGGAGGTCCTAAGCAGATCTTAGCCTTGCAGGCTCGTGAGATCTATGGTTTACCTCTTCGACAGACCATTCCTTCCTTTAGACAACAAAGGTAAGAAATCGTCTCTTGCAGTTGAAATCTATTTTCATTTCAGATTGTTTTTTGGATAATTATTGGGCTTCGCCAATTCTCGGTGCAAACTTAGAGTGGGAAATCAGCGAAGAAGTGAGATTGGGGTGAGATTGGGGTAAAATAACACGGCCCCAGTTTCACAACTAAGGCCGCATCTTGTTCTGTCTATTATTACCATTAAAAACTTGTCAAAATCATCATTGTATTATGAAAACGAGAGATTTCTGATGCAAATTTCACTCTTTTTATTTTTCTATGCAATAGTCTTGATTTATTCGGGAAATTATTCTATATTTGCCAAAAATTAAGCTCCTAACAGAAAATCATACTGCAAAAGCAGTGGAAATTAGAACATTTATGATAGAGAAACTTGACGCTATTGACATTAAGATTTTGAAGGTGCTTCAACAGAACGCAAAACTCACCACAAAAGAGCTTGCAGAAGCTGTTCACCTTTCGGCTTCGCCCACATTCGAGCGCCAAAAACGCCTCGAACGCGAGGGCTATATTAAAAAATATGTGGCTGTGGTCGACCCCGACATGGTAGGAAACGGAATGCTTGTGCTTTGTAACATTCGACTCAAGCAGCACGGCAAGGAATATGCCCGCGAATTTGTGGATGCTGTGAAGCAAATGGAGGAAGTGACCGAGTGCTTTAACACCAGTGGCGATTTCGACTTCTGGATTAAGGTGTTTGTGCGCAATATGCACCATTACCAAGATTTCGTGCTCAACCGCTTAGGCGAAATGGAGTCGATTGGTTCGGTGCACAGTGTGTTCGTTATCGGCACCGTGAAAAATGTGCACGCTGTGCCTGTGGCACCATAATCAGGATAAAAAAATATAATCGCCCAACGACGCGGTATAAAACAATACGGTGT
>JAHAYH010000161.1 GCA_018384745.1 Caryophanon sp.
GAGCCTGTAGTCTCAAGCTCACGCTTTTCCCGCTGGAGTCCACCTCTTGTTCCAAGCAACATGTAGGTTCAGGTGTCAACCCCAGCTTTCGGTGATGAACCTCACATATACATGTTATTAATAAAATCAAAAGAACTAGTATAGTTTTTCGTGAACATAAAAAAGCATCGATGAAGATTTTCTTCATCGATGCTAAATCATAGTTGATTAGTTTAAAATTTTAAGAGTTACTGTACGGCGACCCCAGTTCATTGCACCATCTTGTGATGGGATGAATACGTCAATGCGGTTACCTTTAATTGCGCCACCTGTATCTGCTGCGATTGCTTCACCATAGCCTTCAACCCATACACGTGTACCTAATGGAATGACACGTGGGTCAACTGCGATTACTTTCGCACCTGGGTTCGCACGTAAGTCTGTGCCGTTCGCTGTTACACCTGAACAGCCTGTGCAGTATGCTGTGTAAGCTGTTGCTTCCACCGTCATCGTTTGTGCCACGCTACGTGACGTTTGCTGTGATGATTGTTGTTGTGAAGCTGCTGCTTGCGCTTTACGTTTTGAAGATTCAATTGGTGCACGTACTGAACCGTTTTTCACGACTAATACGTCTCCTGCATAAATCACATTTACAGAACGTAGGCCGTTCCAGTCTACTAAAGTTTGTGCTGTTGTGCCATAAGCTGCTGCGATGTTCGCTAATGTGTCACCAGGCTTTACTGTGTAGCGTACTTCTGATCCTGTGTTTGATGATGCTTTAGCAGATGCCGTCCCACCTACTTGTAATGTTTGTCCTGCATAAATCATGTCTGAGCTTAAACCGTTCGACGCTTTTAATGAGCCTACCGATGTATTGTATTGCTGTGAGATCGACGATAACGTCTCACCCGATCGTACTTTATGTTCTGCAGCTGACGCGTCGTTTGAGGCTACTCCAATACCGAATGCCATAACAGCTGCCATTGCGAATGCTTTCTTCTTCATATGATTAATTCCTCCATTTAAAACAAATCCTATTTACGTGTTGCTCAAAAAATTAGGATGTATTTTGTTGCTGATACTTACTTTACAGTTTGAACGTTACAATGATATTACAAACTAACAATCAAATAGTTACAAACATATGTCTAAAAACGCGGATATTTATTCAAATGAAATATTAAAAGTAGCTATAAAAACGCATACAACACCTGATACATCAATGTTTTCTCCAATGAATAAGACTATTCTGCTATATTTCAATGTGTCAAATTGTTATTCGCTTTGTCATAAACAGGCCGATACAGTGAGTAAGGAGGTGAGACGATATGGACATCAATTCCATTATGTCATCACAATTAGCAGAACTTCAGCAAACGCTTCAAATGTCATTATTAGATAAATCAATGACAACACAAGCCGGCGCAGTCGCTCAGTTACTAGAAGCTGCTCCACAAGCACCTGCTGCACAGCATCCGTATAAAGGATCTGTTATTGACGTTTCTGTATAAGAAGCAACTAACACAAAACCTCGGTGAAACATTCATTCACCGAGGCTTTGTTCTGTCACGCTGTTTCTTCACCGCCCATGCAACCGATATCGCATTTCCATGAAAGCTCCCAAAACTGTAAAAGGTCGTTTCTTCATTATTAAAATATGCAGCTGTTTTATAAACATGATGTAAAGGTTTCGTATTCATTTTGTAACGGATGGTTGCGCGGAATCTTTTTTGGGTATAGTAATGATATAGAGAGAGCAAGGAGGAATGTTGTATGGGAATTCATCACTTTTTTACGAGCTTAAATGATTTAGAACGTATTATTCGTTGCCCAGGACGCTTTAAGTTTGAGGAACATAACGTCGCAGCACACTCTTGGAAAGTATCACAATATGCCATGTTTTTTGCGACACTTGAAGAGATGAACGGTGCCGACATTAATTGGAAATCATTATACGAAAAAACAATTAATCATGACTTCGCGGAAGTGTTTATCGGTGATATTAAAACGCCTGTAAAACATGCAAGTCCTGAGCTAAAGCAAATGCTATCGCACGTCGAAGAAAAAATGATGGAAAAGTTCATTTTAGATGAAATTCCAGAGCGTTTCCAACCTGTATTTTTCGAACGAATGAAGGAAGGAAAAGATGCAACGATTGAAGGTCGCCTATTAGAGTTTGCTGATAAGCTCGATCAATTTTATGAGGCTTTCGCCGAGCTAAAGCGTGGGAATAGCGATAAGGAATTTGTCACAATGTATAAGATCGCATTAACAAAAATATTGCAATTACCTCTTCCTGCAAGCGTCGATTATTTCCGCACAACGATTTTACATGATGCCATTCATGAAGAGACACAAATTGATTTACACACATTAACGCAAGAAATTTTGAACGAAACCGCTTAAATTGTAGCAAGACGTTTTCCCACCTGTGGGAAAGCTTTTTTATTTTTCACTTCTTTTTCACAAAATGATACAAAAGTTGTTACTTGACAATTTTTTTGCAGGTCACTTACTTGCTATATTGTAAGACTTCACGTATGATAGCTATAAAGCTACATTGCTCGTACAATATTAAGTTTTAACCTTTAAGCTGTAAAAGGGAGTTTTAATCATTTAGGAAATGGCGTACCTAGACTCTTTTGACTTTAGGGTAGACAGGAACTAAATTGCGAACACCCACTTTGAGGAGTGGTGGTTTAAAACTTTCTATTCATATTACGTCTATGTAGCTTTATTTCATTCGTTGATACAGCAAGACCTATATAGAGATGCCTTACTACGGAATGCAACGTAGTAAGGTTTTTTTCATGCGTAAAATATAGAGTTTCTTCTATTATATAGTTCGTTTTCATTTATGAAAGAAATATGGCAAATCCATCACGTATTTCACACGTCTTCATCGATTTTGTGAAATATATAACAATATGGCAAAATAGTTAATTGAAATAACTTCATAAGAGCCTTATAATTTAATATGTCATGTCACAAAGAGGCGACGTTGATGCGAGCTCTAATACAACTTTATAAAGATTATTTAGAGTGCATCTGTAGCCTAATCTTTGTAATATTGTAGCTAGTGCCGGCTGTTAAGAAATGAGGCTTAATAGTCGTTTTCATTTTTCAAAACTAAAAAAGATCAGTGATGGCAAAGGAGAGTTAAACATGTCAGAAACGAACAACCAACAGGTAGAAGTATCTGTAACACCAGAACAATTAGACGTTCTAGATCAATTATTAAAGCCAGAGGTACAAGCTTCATTAACTACATTAGTAGATAACTTACCAAAGCTTGCAGAAATGACTACACTTTTAACTAAATCGTATGAGTTCGCTCAAGCTGTAGCAACAGACGAAACATTAAAAGGCGATACAGTAAGCGCAATTTCAGAAATGGCAACACCAGTTGTTGGCACTGCGAAATCATTAGCACAAACTGCAATCGAAGCAAAAGACCGCGCTGAAGAAAGCCATGAAACAATTGGTATTTTCGGTTTAATGAAAATGTTAAAAGACCCTCAAGTACAAAGCGTATTCCGTTTTGTAAACGCATTTTTACAAGTAAATGCTGAGCGTCAAGCTAACAAGTAATTTAAGAAGAATACACGGACGGAGGATTATTTAATCATGTCAAAAGAAATCGTCATCTTAGGTGCTGGTTATGCTGGTGTGTTATCAGCCCTTACTGCACGTAAACATTTATCGGCTAACGAAGCAAAAATTACAGTTGTTAACCAATTCCCAACACACCAAATCATCACTGAGCTTCACCGCTTAGCTGGTGGTACAATTGCTGAAGGTGCAGTTGCGTTACCACTTAAAAAGATCTTCAAAGGTTTAGATGTAAACTTAGAAATCGCAAAAGTAAACAGCTTTGACGTAAACGCGAAAAAAGTTGAATTATCAAACGGCAAATCTTTATCATACGACACATTAGTTGTATCTTTAGGTAGCCAAACTGGTTTCTTCGGCATTCCAGGCTTAGAAGAAAACTCAATGGTTTTAAAATCAGTAGACGAAGCGAACAAAATTCGTCAACACATCGAAGACCGCATTAAAGCGTACGCAACGTCTAAAGACGAAGCGGATGCAACAATCGTCATCGGTGGTGGCGGTTTAACAGGCGTTGAGCTTGTTGGTGAAATCGTGGATAACTTCCCGAAAATCGCTGCTAAATATGGCGTAGACTTCGCTGATATTAAAGTAAAATTAGTAGAAGCTGGTCCTCGTATTTTACCAGTATTCCCATCTAACTTAATCGACCGCGCAACTGCTTCATTAACGAAGCGTGGTGTTGAATTCATTACATCTACGCCTGTAACAGGTGTTAAAGGTAATGTCATTGAACTAAAAGATCGCGAGCCAATCGTAGCGAACACATTAGTATGGACTGGTGGGGTTGCACCACTTCCATTAGTAGCTGAATCTGGTTTAGCTGCTGATCGCGGAAAAGCAACAATCAACGACTTCTTACAATCTACATCTCACCCTGATGTATTTGTAATCGGTGATGCGTCTGCACATATTCCAAACCCAGGTGACCGCCCAACTTACGCACCAACTGCACAAGTTGCGTGGCAACAAGGTGAAGCTGCTGGTTACAACATCTTCGCTCAAATTAAAGGTACTAGCATGAAAGAATTCAAATTCACAAACTCTGGTACACTTGGTTCATTAGGTCGTAAAGATGCAATCGCAACAATCGGTGCAAGCAATACACAATTAGTAGGCTTACCAGCGACATTAATGAAAGAAGCTTCAAACATCCGTTACTTAACACACATTAAGGCGTTATTCGGCTTAGTATACTAATACACATGTAGCATGTTCCTCATTACATGCTACAAACCCCCTAATACTGCGATCCCTACATCGCAGTACTAGGGGGTTTTTTAATTGTTATACAAGCACTATAGGTTTTGATCGCACCATTCTACTAGCATCATGTGATGACGACTTCTCATATGTTTTTGCACATGCTCTTATAACATGTATGCAGGCTGATGCTTTATGTATTACTTTTCTTCCTAACGTTGTATGTGCGTTTTAATACTTACATGTTGTTGTTTACATGTGCTTTTCTTTCGGTAATCGATCAATAATCAACAAAAAACCGATTAAGCGTTATGCTTAATCGGTTTGTGTGTGCGAAGCGACGTCCTACTCTCACAGGGGGAAACCCCCAACTACCATCGGCGCTAAAGAGC
>JAHAYH010000048.1 GCA_018384745.1 Caryophanon sp.
GTCGCAAAAAACATATGCTCCTGCGGTTACTCGTCGCAAAAAACATATGCTCCTGCGGTTACTCGTCGCAAAAAAACATTTGCTATTCCCCTAGAAGTCCGCTCTTCGCGTCGTGATCATCCATCAAATTTTTAGCATATAACTAAATTGCATTTCACTGGAATTCTACTTCTGTCCCAGCCTCTCCCAGTTTAAAACTTTTCTTTTAAGGCAGCAGCAACAACTGGTGGCACAAGTTCTGTCACATTGCCGCCGTACTTCGCCACTTCCTTGACGATGCTAGAGCTTAAAAATGAATATTGATTTTTTGTCATGATGAAAAACGTTTCGATCGATTCGTCTAAAAAGCGATTCATCGACGTAATTTGCATCTCATATTCAAAATCTGACACGGCACGTAAGCCACGCACAATTGCTTTTGCATTTTTTTCACGCGCATAATCAATCAACAACCCCGATGAACTTTCGATGCGAATATTCGGCAAGTCTTTTGTCACTTCCGCCATTAACGCCTTGCGTTCCTCTACGTCGAATAACGGACTTTTTGCCGAGTTGTTTAACACGGCTACATACACCACATCAAACACATCCGCTGCGCGACGAATAATATCTAAATGACCATATGTAACTGGGTCAAAGCTTCCTGGTACGACTGCGATTTTTTCTCCCACGATTTTATTCCCCTTCTTCCTGTTGTGTAACGCGATAAATCGACACGACTGTGCTGCTATACGTTTCTTGACGAACGCGCGTAAACGGTCCATACGTTTCCGGCAATGTTACGTCTGTCGCATGTTCACACATAATAACCCCTTTAAGATCGATTTTCCCGTGATCAATAAGTACACGCACTAAGTCATAATATTCCGCTTTATGGTACGGCGGGTCAAACAGCACGACATCAAATACAACGTCCTCACGTTTCACAAGCGCTTTGACGGCACGTACAGCATCGTTACAAAATACTTCCGCTTGCTCGTCATAACGACATTTTGCGACGTTTTCTTTCACGATGCTAAACGCTTTGCGATCTTTTTCGACGAAGATGACTTTTTCCACACCACGGCTTAACGCCTCTAGCCCTAAGCCACCGCTTCCGGCAAATAAATCCAGTGCAACCCCGCCATCAAAAAATGGACCAATCATATTAAAAATCGACTCTTTGACTTTATCTGTTGTCGGGCGCGTATTATTTCCTGCTAACGCCTTTAATGGCATACCTTTACGCTCACCTGCTACTACTCTCATATTGAAGACACCAAACTTTCTTAATTCGCGCGCTTATTGCTCGCCTTGAATTGTTGTAATTTCAATGACACGGTCTTTTTTACGTAAATCCACGTTGAATAAACGCACTAACCATGCTTCTTCAATATAATACTGTCCACCGATTTTGTCGACCGGGCGCGTCTTCACATCATAGCGGCGTTCATTTTGCACATAAAATAGCTGCGATACTGGGAAGCGATATGATTGTTCGTTCCCCGTTACATAATAGCCGTTTGCTCCTTCGCCGCCTTTAAAGCCAAGCTGCTCTAAAAACACATCAGCTGTATAATACGTCATCCCTTTATACGAAATGACCTTTAAATCATCAATGCGCACTTCATTCATATACACGCCGCGCTCTTCTTCTTCGACGAGTGGATAAAGTGCGTCGCTTGCTGCATTTTTTGTAAAGAATGTCGTCTTCGCACCAACGATTGTTGTTAATGCTTCATCGAGACGCTCTAGTGTGATCGTCTCACCTTTAAGAGATGTTAACTTTTCCTGTAACGCCTGTTGCTGTGCTGGTGTTAGCTGCGCCGAAAGCTCTTCTTTCATTTGCTGTGCACGTGGGTCGCTCATCGGCGTATCGCCAACTGTCGCAACAACGAGCTGTGATAGCCACGCTGGTGCATCTTGTGCAAATTCATAATTTGACGCAATTTGCGTCGCCATGATTTGTGTTTTTACTTCCGCTAAATTCAATTGTGGCATAAAAATAAAACGTGATTGTTCGTGTACATCTTGCTGTTTCGCTTGAATGATCGCTACATGCTGCTTAAATTCAAGATTCATCTTATTTAGCTCTTCTAAAAATTTATCGGTTACATTATAGGCGCTGTAGATTGAAAACTGTTCAGTCGCTGCCTTTAATGCAATATCCCCTGCTTGCCAATATAAATCATACACATTGCCGCTTCCCGAAAATACCGTATACGTCAATCCGTTGAGCGTATTTGTGCTAGAAAGCGGTAACCCTGTAATCCATTGCCCCGCTTGTCCATTGGATGCTGTAATGTGCACCGTTGATGTATCCGCCGTCCCCGATGCAAGCTGGACAAAGATTTGCTGCAGCAATGTTTGGCTCTTTACCCCGCCACTTACCGGGATCACATACGTCACAACTTGTTGCTTCGTATCCCCTGTATTAAACGTTGCCGCATCGCCTGCCAATCGGTTACACGACCTTTCTTCACATGCAATTTGTTTTGCATGTGCCGGCCATGTGATGTCGATTGTTTGATTCGGTAAACTTGTAAACGTATGGCGCACCGACAGCTTCGCATCACTGTACGTCACTTCAATTTCTTGGTTATATGAAAACGGTGACGCCTCATTTGCGCCGCCATTTTCCGAGAAGCCATAATATTGGAAAAATACGAGCCCTACATTAACGAGTAATAAAATAACAAAAAATGAAACTGCAATTTTTTTCATGTGCTTACCTCCTGCAGCATGATAAGATAAATGACGAAAGGAAGTGTATAACAAAATGATCCAACGTTTTATTGAATTAGGTGAAGGCTACGGTGATATTTTCGAGCTTTGTGAGTTAGCACGCACAAACGCAGATCGCCTCGACCAAGCCTACATTATGTACGCAAAAACAAATGATAAAGTCGTCGCGTCGTTAGCAATTAGCTTAAAGCCTGTCGGTGACAGCAAATTTATGCCGATTTACTTATGTCGTGAAGGCCTTCCATATGATGACGAAAAACCATCAAAACGTCTTGAGATTTTCGAACAAGCAATGGAACAACTTGGCTACGTGCCAAACCGCTTCGAAATTAAACACTCATCTATATTCTCGGAAAATAATTTGTTTTATCAATACTTAATTGGTATTTTACGACTAAACCACTATATCCCACCTATGCACTAATACAGAGCGATTATAAACCTGCTTTATAATCGTACTCTTTCGCTTTATCTGGTTTTGCATTTTCAAATTCCGTCTTTACAAACGGACGATATGAAGGCACAACGTCTTTCACAAACGGAAGGCGTTGTAGCTTCTCCATTAATGCCTCCACATCTTTTTGGTTACTATACATCACAACATATTTAAGCTTGCGTGAAATGTAATGCACATTGCCATATTTACGCAATGTTTTCGCATGTTTTAATTGATTGACATATATAATAATTCCTTGACGTTCATTCATAATTCTTCCCTCATTTCTTACTTTTGAGCTTACCATACCGTTTTCAATCGTGGCAACAGCGATTAGCTGACTATTAACTGATTTTCGTATATAATAGATTGGAGAATATTGTTAAGGAGGATGAATATGGGGAAGAAAACGAAAGTAGCTATCGCAATCGCTGCAGCTAGTGCTGCTGCTTGGGCAGGTACGAAAGCTTTATCAAAGCCTGAAAGACGCCCTGGTAAACCCGCTTTACAATCCGAACGACCATTAATTTTTGCACATCGAGGTGGCGCACATTTAGAGCCAGAGCATACAATGCCTGCATTTAAACGCGCTGTTGAACTCGGTGTTGATGGATTTGAAATCGATATTCGTTTAACAAAAGATGAAGAAATTTTAGTGTTCCACGATGAAACAGTCGACCGTACAACAAACGGAACGGGCGCTGTGGCATCCTTAACGTTAGAAGACTTACGTGAATTAAATCACGGTTATCATTTCCAAAATTTAGATGGCGAATACGTATATCGTGAAAAACAAGTCGCGCCTGTTACATTGCGTGAACTGTTAACAGCATTCCCAACAACGATTGTGAACATCGATATTAAAGACGGTCCAGATACTTACGAAGGTAGCTTAATGCCTTCGAAATTATGGCGCTTAATCGAGGAGCTTGAGGCTACCGACCGCGTCATTGTCACAAGCTTTTACAGCGAGCAAATTGATCGCTTCAATTTATACGCACAAAACCGCGTAGCACTTGGCGCGGGCGAATCGGAAGTTCGCAGTGCCTTTACAACGTTTACAGGGCAATTTGGACACTTATATCACCCAAAAGCAGATGTGTTCCAAATTCCATTAAAACATAACCGCATCGCGCTTGATTCACCGAAATTTATTCAATTTTTATCAAGCTTAAACATTCCAACACATTATTGGGATGTGAACGATGTTGTCACGATGCAACGCTTAATTCGCTTAGGTGCAAAAGGCATCGTTACAGACCGTCCAGATTTAGCAAACTTTTTACTTGAACAACAATAAGCGACATAGACGCATATAAAAATACCATTCGAAGCAACATCACTTCGAATGGTATTATTTTTTTCCTTCATGAATACGCTCTATGCAGAGCATGAACAGCCGCCACCTGTGCCACAGCCCGTCCCGCATGAAGAGCCTGTTTGGAAAAATGGATTGCTCACAGGTACTTTCACCGCTTCTGATACCGAACGCCCAATAAGTAAGCTCACTTCATCGAGCAAATCTTGCACGTCATTTTCAGCAACGCGTAATGCACTAATGGCATCGTGCATGTCAAGCGCACGCTTTTGTGTGCGAACCGACTTCATAATTGTATGATAATCCGGATGATACTTTCCGAAACGTTGAACGTCCTCGTAGTGATCCTTCATTCGTTGAAATGCTTGTATTTGTTGAACAAGGGCTTCATCTTCATATACTGCTTTATAGGCGAGACGATAGTTGGCTACTTGTTCAGACTGTAAGATCATACGGCTCAGTACGTCCGTTTCATCTAAAATATCGAGCCATTCTGATGTCATCATCATTCAAAATTCCCCCATTCTGCTTCCTATCATATCAAACAATATGATATTTTTGAAATATGCAATATGAAAAGAGGGATTCACATGTCATCATTACAGCAAAAATTTGCACAGCTCGTCGCGATCAGCAACGATACACAGCAACAATTACTTCATGACGTTATCGACCGCCTGCTCATTCATACAGCAGGTGACCAGACGTACCGCTTCCCGTTAAACGCATTGATTGGCACAACTGGCGAAACGCTTGCAGACCGTGGAATTGTCCGCGTGCCTAACACCCCTGCAATCGGCAATTCACTCGGCTATCCACACGGGGGCATAATCGCAACGATTGCAGATGGTGCGATGGGACGCATTGCAACAGAACGCGCATCCGCTCACGGTAAAAAGGTTGTAACATCGAATTTAAACATTCATTATTTAGCTACGACAACCGCAGACGAATTAATTGCGACCGGAACGATTATTAAAGAAGGCAAAAGTGTCATTGTTACAGACTGCACAGTAACCGATTCAACAGGGCGCGAGCTTGCGTATGCAACAGCCACATTCCATGTCATTACGCCTCGCACGCTATAAATAAAAAGCGGCATGAGGAATTTCTCTCCCCCATGCCACTTTTTTACTTATTTTGTTGCGCGATAAAAATTTGCGTATAGTTATTTAAAAATACACCTGAGCCAACATGTGTAAATGTGTCATCCATCAACAGATCATAATGACTGTTTGAGTTCAGCCATCCATGCATGGCCTCGATTGCATCGACGTATGATAACGCTACATTGGCGCCTGCTTGCGTATACTGAATGTCTGCTTGTTCTAGCTGCTGCTTAATATCGCCTTTTGTCGGTGATTCACTTGATAAATAACCTTCCCGCATCATTTCTTCACTATGCACGTGTGCTAGCGATTGTAGCGCCTCTTCATGCACAAGCGGCAACAATTGTTGACGCGCACGGGCAACGTTTACTAAATCCGTTAATTGATGTGCTTGTGCGGCATCAATTTCTGTTTGTTCATACGAGTTCGGTGGCTTGGTCGTCATCAGCTCGCCCATAAAAATCATTTCATACGGCTGTTGTGCAACGAGCGTTTTCGCATCAATGAAGCGCACACCCTCGACAACACCTTGCTCTTCACTTAAATATACTTGCGCATATAAATCATCATACGCAATGAGCAGGCGTTGATGTAAATCCTCCTCTGACAACGTAAAGCTATAAATATTGTCATCGATCGTCACATTCACTTCCGATTGAATGAGCATCGAGCGATATAGTTCCTCTAGCGGCTGCTCGATCGCAAACGGTGAGATGTCCACTGCCGCTCCTCCAACATACACTTGCGCAATACGATCATCCTCGACACCAACAAGCATGAACGTTTCATACGCGTCATTATACACATACCATTGTGTATTAAATTCAGACACATCAATACGGCTTGGCGCTCCGTACGTTTGTGTAAACGCCTCGACTGTTTCGCCGACGAATGTTGAAATACCTGTCGTTGGACGCGCTAACGCATCAAGCTGTACATCTAACTGTTGCTGTGGCAACGGTTGCGTCCCATTCGGCCCTTCTAACACTTCATTTTCCTTCACTGAGCTTGTCGTATAGTACGTAATAATACCGACAACAACAACAGCAATGATTATTTTATATATTGTTCGCAAACTTGCTCCCCCAACGGATTTTTTCATTATTATAGCAATTTGTTGCATCGTTCTACAACGTAAGCGTTGCAACGACAAAACTATTACTCTATTATGAATAGTAAGATAATTGAAAGGGAGGAAGTTCAATGTATTTACAGCATCACCAACTCGATGGACTTGTCGCAGATCAGGAGCTTATGGAAAAAGTAATGGCAACAGAAGGACTTGAATGTACAGGGGCGTGGGACTATGACCGCAAAACATTCGACCGTCGTTTCGATATTCAAGAAGGCACATTTTATTTGCGCGTGTTTACATATGCCATTGACGGCGATGTCGGTGCGCATAACGCAACGCTCAAAATCGTCAAGCCAGCGCTTGGCAAATACTATTATCCACATGGTGTTGAATATACAGACGAAGCATTTCCCGACCATTTAGTACAAGCGTGCGAGCGCATTTTACAAAGCATTGAACAAACATTTAAACAATACGGTCATTCAGTAACGTTCGAGCAAGCAACGACCGTCGAATAAAAATATGTAAAAAAGCTGTTTTGTAAGCACAACACTTACAAAACAGCTTTTGATCGTTAAAACCCTAAAATCGCTTTAAATAGTGATGTTGTCGAACCACCTGGGTATTTTACGTATAGTAAATAGTATACCGCAACGCCCGTGATCCCAACGAAGAACCATACAACACTTGTAATTGGCCCAAGTTTACGGTGCTTTTTGAAGTTGCCTTTAAACGCTAACCATAGCGTCGTTAACCCAAAGACCGCACCTGATGTTGCCAAAACGATATGACCGATTAAAAATACCGTATAGTAAATTTTTAAATCGTCCGGC
>JAHAYH010000012.1 GCA_018384745.1 Caryophanon sp.
ATCTAAAACACCTGTGTGGTTTGTATCTAACCAGCTTAAGAATTCTTGTTCGAAACGAACGATATCTTGTACTGGATATCATCTAAGAATCCACGAGTTAATGCATATAGAGACATAACTTGTTTTTCAACTTTAAGTGGTTTGTTTAAGTCTTGTTTTAAGATCTCAACAGTACGTTTACCACGCTCTAATTTAGAAAGTGTGATTGCATCTAAGTCAGAACCGAATTGCGCGAATGACTCTAATTCACGGAATGCAGCTAAGTCAAGACGTAATGTACCAGCTACTTTTTTCATCGCTTTGATTTGTGCAGCACCACCTACGCGTGATACTGATAAACCGGCGTTGATCGCTGGACGTACACCAGAGTTGAATAAGTCAGATTGTAAGAAGATTTGTCCATCAGTGATTGAGATTACGTTTGTTGAAATGTAGTCAGAGATATCTCCAGCTTTTGTTTCAACGAATGGTAATGCAGTGATTGAACCGTTTTGGTACGTTTCGTTTAACTTCGCTGCACGCTCTAATAAACGTGAGTGTAAGTAGAACACGTCACCTGGGTATGCTTCACGACCTGGTGGACGTTTTAATAATAATGATAACTCACGGTAAGCAGAAGCTTGTTTTGATAAGTCATCGTATACTACTAATACGTGTTTACCTTGTAACATGAACTCTTCAGCCATAGATACACCAGCGAATGGCGCTAAGTATAATAATGGAGCTGGTTGAGATGCAGATGCAGTTACAACGATTGAGTAATCTAATGCACCGTGTTTACGTAATGTTTCTACTACGCCACGTACAGTTGATTCTTTTTGACCAATTGCAACGTAGATACAGATCATGTCTTCACCTTTTTGGTTAAGGATTGTATCGATTGCAACTGATGTTTTACCTACTTGACGGTCACCGATGATTAACTCACGTTGACCACGTCCGATTGGAACTAAAGCGTCGATCGCTTTAATACCAGTTTGTAATGGCTCATGTACTGATTTACGCGCCATTACGCCGAAAGCTGGGCTCTCGATTGGACGAGTTGTAGTTGCGTTGATTGGACCTAATCCATCAACTGGCATACCTAGAGGGTTTACTACGCGACCGATAAGTGCGTCTCCTGTTGGTACTTCCATAATACGACCTGTGCGACTAACTTTATCGCCTTCTTTAATGCCAAGGTATTCACCTAGAATAACGATACCTACGTTACCAGCTTCTAAGTTTTGAGCCATACCCATAACACCGTTTTCGAACTGTAAAAGTTCTCCAGCCATAGCGTTGTCGAGGCCATGAGCAAGCGCGATACCGTCACCAACACGGATAACCGTACCAGTTTCGCTTACTTCTAGTTCAGATTGATAGTTCGCAATCTGTTGTTTAATCAGAGTACTGATTTCTTCAGCTTTGATGCCCATGAATGTCACCTCTCAAGTTCTTTAATTATATTATCGAGTTAATGTTTTTTGTAAGCGATCCAGTTTACCTTTTACGCTGCTATCAAAAATGTCATTACCGATTTGAACACGAATACCACCGATAAGTGATTCGTCAATTACATTGTCAATTGCTAATGAGTTTTTGTTCACTCGTTTTGCGAACGCAGTTGAAATCTCAGCGCGTTCTTCGTCTGATAATGGACGAGTTGAGAATACCGTTGCTTTTGCAAAGCCTTGAGCGTCTGCAGATAAGCGTTCGAATTCTGCTACAACATCAGTTACTTCGTTAAAACGCTTACGTTCAACTAAAAGTTGAAGTGTGTTAATAACGGCTGGTTGTGCACCAGCGAAAATTTCACCGATAAATTGCTTTTTGCGTTCAACAGATACTTTTGGAGCTGCTAAAAGTGTTAGTAACTCTGGCGTATCAGCTAAAACTTTTGAAAGTTCTACTAAGTCTTGTCCAACCTCGCTTAAAAGGTTTGTTTCGTTAGCAGTTTCAAATAATGCTTGGGCATAGCGCTTTGCTACAGTCGATTGACTCATTTAAGTTCGCCTGCCTTCGCAATCGTTTCTTTAATTAATGCACTGTTATCAGCTTCTGAAATTTCTTTAGAAAGAACTTTAGATGCCGCAAGTACTGATAATGAAACGACTTCTTCACGAATAGCTTCAATTGCTTTTTCACGTTCTGCTGCGATATCACGCTGTGCAGATTCTTTAAGACGAGCTGCTTCAGCGTTAGCTGCCGCAATGATCTCTTCACGTTGAGCATTCGCTTGTTTTTTAGCGCTATCTAAAATCTCAGCCATATTAGCTTGAGTTTCTTTTACTAACTTTTCGTTTTGAGCTAATAAGTTAGCAGATTCCTTACGGTTTTTCTCTGCTTCTTCAATTTCGCTCGCAACTAACTCTTCACGTTGCTGCATGATACCCATTAAAGGACCCCAAGCGAATTTTTTTAGAAGAGCCATTAAAAGTAAGAACGTTACTAGCGTTACAAGGATATCACCTAAGTTCATACCTGTTGCACCAGCACCTAATACAAGGTTATCTAAAAACACGATTGTTTCACTCCCTTCAAGAGCTTGTAAGTTCATTTGTTATTTGTAAGAACTATAAATGTTTAAAAATTTGGAAATAAAGGTATGTAAATACTGAGCTTTTATGTACATAAAATTCAGTATTTACACAAGAAGTGACGAAGTTATTCGGAACGAATGAGCCTTCGCCACTACATGAAAAGAAGTACTAGTCAACTATGACCAATTATTGGTTCATTACGATGAATGCTACTACTACTGCGATGATTGGTAGGGCTTCTACTAATGCAACCCCGATGAACATTGTTGTTTGTAATACGCCACGTGCTTCTGGTTGACGTGCCATACCTTCTACTGTTTTTGAAACGATAAGACCGTTACCGATACCTGCGCCTAATGCCGCTAAACCGATAGCGATTGCTGCTGCTAATAAACCTAATGAACCTGTCATTTTTAATTTCCTCCTTGGAATTTTAAGTTTTTTTGGTTTTGGTTCTAACTTGTTACGCCGTAGCGTATATTATCAATGGTCTGCGCTGACTTTGTGAGCCATGTAAACCATTGTTAACATCGTGAAGATGAAGGCTTGGATGAAACCGATGAAAATCGAGAATCCTTGCCATGCCATACCTGGAATAATCGCACCTACAAAACCAAGTACACTTGATGCACCTAGTGTTGCGATTAAGCCTAATAGCACCTCACCTGCGTAAATGTTACCGTAAAGACGTAGACCAAGAGTTAACGTGTTCGCGAACTCTTCAATCAGCTTAAGTGGGAACATGAACTTCATTGGTGAGAAGAATGTACCTGTATAATGACTTGTGCCGCGCATTTTAATACCATAATAGTGCGTTAACACTAAAATCATCGCTGCAAGTGTCATTGTTACAGTTGGATCGGCAGTTGGTGATTTCCACCATAAGTCGCCGTCGATCGCAATTGCGAATGGTAAACCTAGTAAGTTGGAAACCGCGATAAACATAATAAGTGTAATACCTAAAATGTGGAAGCGACCACCAGTTTTCCAGTCCATGTTACTTTGAATAATACCTTTAACAAAGTCCATGATCCATTCCATGAAGTTCTGCATACCAGTTGGTTTTAACGCTAATTTGCGCGTAGCGACAAACGCGATTAAAAACACGATAGCAGCAGAAATGATTAACATCATTACTGTCGATAAGTTAAACGTTAGCCCGAACGAGTCGGTAATCTGCCACGTAAACTCTGGAGCTGTATGATTCATTGCTTGCATTCACCTCTCTTTCTTAAGCACTTTAATGGTTTCTTACAAGGTATATGATTCGCTCAACAAGAACGAATACATATGGGAACATTAGCCCGATAACTGTGCTAATGAGATGAAAATACTCCGGTAACAACATAGCAACTGCTACCGCCGCAACACCTGATCCAAAACGGAAGGCTGTGCCCATCGATGCTGCTCTTCTTCCCTCACTAATGGATTTATCAAATTTCTCCATACGTCGAACTAAAATCCAAAAGTTATACGTACCAAATAATGCACCCAGTGCGATACCAGCGAAAATTGTTTGGTATGAAGTTAAAAATCCCCAACCTATAGCGCAACCTGCTAGTAAAAAAAAGAGTCCTCTCTTTTGAGTGGCATAAATCTGATGCAAATCTAGCATTTTACAAGTCTCCTGAACTAGTTTCGAGTAAAGATGACAACCACCATTAAGTGAATTCAGTTGCGTAGTGAATGCACACTACAGCACGGTATAAAACCGTCTTAACAATTCTCTAAAAAACGTGATCCGGATCATTTCCTCTAGAAAACCGCTAAATAAACTGCTTCTTGCTCTCCCCCACCCCATGAATAGGATGTCTTTGAGCACTAATCAAAGGCGATTAGTTTTCCACTAACATAGTAGTGGAAAGTTGATACAACAAGCGTTTATACGTCTTTTAACAGACTAAACCCTTATCATTCTTACCCTTTGTAAGCATACAATAGGGGGTATTTGATGTCAATTAGTTCAGGTGAAAAACTTCACAAACGAGCATACCTTGTCAAATTGTTGACAAATTTGTGTATGAAATTGAAAAAAGCAAATAATTCTGTACAGATTTCGTACATATGTTCATTTTTCGCTCTCCCCCACCGCCACAAACATCAAATACATACTATATTCCAGTATTTTTCCGCCCTATTTTTGTGTTACCCCGCTTTAGCGCTTTAAAAACGTTAATAATGACTCAACGATCCGTTCTGATGCATGACCGTCGCCATATGGGTTCGACGCATGTGCCATGCTCGCGTATGCCTCTTCATTTGTTAATAGCTCTTTTGCTAATGTGTAGATCGTCTCTTCCTCTGTTCCTGCAAGCTTTAACGTACCAGCCGCAATTCCTTCTGGACGCTCCGTCGTATCGCGCAGTACTAGTACTGGCTTTCCAAGTGACGGTGCTTCTTCTTGTACGCCGCCTGAATCCGTTAAGATCATAAATGAACGCGCCGCGAAGTTATGGAAGTCGAATACTTCAAGTGGCTCGATTAAATGTACGCGTGCATCGCCACCTAATACTTCATTTGCCACTTCACGCACAGCTGGGTTCATATGCACTGGATACACAACTTGCACATCGTCATGCTCTGCAAGTAAACGTTTAATTGCTTTAAACATATTGCGCATTGGTTGCCCTAAGTTTTCACGACGATGCGCTGTTAATAAAATCATGCGGTCGTCCCCTACTTGCTCAAGTACTGGGTGTGTGTATGTGTCTTTTACCGTTGTACGTAGCGCATCAATCGCCGTATTGCCTGTTACGAAAATGGCTTCGTCTACTTTATTTTCTTTTAATAAGTTGTCGCGTGATTGCTCTGTTGGTGCGAAGTGTAAATCCGCCATTACGCCTGTTAACTGACGGTTCATCTCTTCAGGGTATGGTGAATATTTATTGCCTGTGCGTAAACCAGCTTCAACGTGACCGATGGCGATTTGATTGTAAAATGCCGCTAAGCTGCCGACGAATGTCGTTGATGTATCACCATGCACTAACACGATATCTGGCTTCGCTTCTTTCATTACTTCATCCAAACCTTTTAATGCGTTTGTTGTCACGTCAATTAACGTTTGACGATCCTTCATAATGTTTAAGTCGTAATCTGGTGTAATGTTAAACGTTTCAAGCACTTGGTCTAACATTTGGCGGTGCTGTGCTGTTACCGTCACAATTGATTCGATTTCTTCTGGATGCTTTTGTAATTCCAATACTAATGGCGCCATCTTAATTGCTTCTGGACGCGTACCGAAAATCGTCATTACTTTAAATTTTGTCATTGTTTTTGTCTCCTCCAGTTTTCGCATAACAGTAGTTTCTTCTATTATATATTTGCACGATGTAGAAGTGTTATGTAAAAATCGTATTATTTTTGTAAGAACATTTTCTATACAAAAAGACTGTCTATATATGCAGACAGTCTTCATTGTACTATACAAATGTGTTTTTTTTAATGGCTCGATTATTTTGTGCCGAATAAACGGTCGCCAGCATCGCCTAAACCTGGAACGATGTAGCCGTGGTCGTTTAATTTTTCATCAAGTGCTGCGATGTAAATATCAACATCGTCATGCTCATCTTGAATTGCTTTTACGCCTTCTGGAGCTGCAATTAAGCACATGAACTTAATGTTTTTAGCGCCGCGCTTTTTCAGTGAGTTAATCGCTTCTACTGCTGAACCACCAGTTGCTAACATTGGGTCAACAATGATGAAGTCACGCTCTTCCACATCCGCCGGAAGCTTCGCGTAATATTCAACTGGTTTTAATGTTTCTGGGTCACGGTAAAGACCGATATGCCCTACTTTTGCTGCAGGAATTAATTTTAATACGCCATCAACCATGCCGATCCCAGCACGTAAAATTGGCACGATTGCAATTTTCTTACCAGATAAAACTTTTGCCTTCGCTGTCGTTACTGGTGTCGTCACGTCGATTTCCTCTAATGGTAAATCGCGTGTAATTTCAAATGCCATTAAAGTTGCCACTTCATCTACTAATTCACGGAATTCCTTCGTACCTGTTTGTGCGTCACGAATATGTGTTAGTTTGTGTTGAATTAATGGGTGGTCAAATACGTATACTTTGCTCACGAAAATCGCTCCTGTCATTTAATTATCTGTCCTAGTATATCAGTTTCATTTGCAAATGACGACTATTTTACAGCAAATATTACATACTAATTGGCATTTTTTTGACCTAATAAGCTATCGGAACGAAAAATGTCTATAGATTTCCTACGTAGTGGCAAGCTTCACGTGTAAATTGCTGAAAGGTACTTCTTTTTTCATGCGTACGTTGAAGCAATGAGTTGGACGACGGAAGGCGCGACTTCTGCCGGAACAGCACGTGTGGAAAGCCTACCTCGATATGAACAGCACCCCCCACGCTATGATGAAGTTCCATAAGGCATCCTAAAAAAGCACCCTCCTATTAAGGAGGGCACTGAAAAAGTCCTTATAATTTATAAAGGAGCTAGTTGGAACAGATTTTTGTTTCAACTAGCTCCTTTTCTTTTGTCTTTTTCTTCTACCATGTA
>JAHAYH010000013.1 GCA_018384745.1 Caryophanon sp.
AAATTGCTTTCCTTTAAAATGATTCATCGTCATTCCTCCTGCTATCTTTTTCTATTATTCTACCTTATTTGATAGTAGATTTAAAACTTTGCAACAGAACCTACAAGCTCCTTATTTGCCCTATATGCCCCTTGATTTGCTTTTCGCCATTCTTTAGCTGTTAGTGGTTTGTAAACGCTTCTAGACCCCTTCTCGTGGCTCACAGCACCTTTGATTCTTAAATCGGTCAACGAAACTTTCTGATTGTTTTTCCAGACTCCAGAGCCAACCATAACATGATTAATAGCTGAAACCCTTGATTTCAAGGTCTTTTCAGCAACTCCTTGCGCTTTTAACTCGTTTAAATAGCTAGCGACCATCTGTTTATCGACCTTTTTCAGTCCTTTAACGTTGTATTTCTCACTCGCGTAAGTGGCAAACTGTCGCCATTGCGATTCGTGTTGTCGTAAGCTATTCTTGCTTGAAATCGTATTATAGACCGCATGACGTCCATTTTCGAGCTTAATGGCTTCTCTAGCGACTTTTGAGCGGTCATAATACTGTTTGCGCAAAATATCTCGTCCTTTTGCTTCTAGTTTTGACATACGCTGTCTCCTTTTTTGTTTTTTGTGTTAAAAAATCTTCAGCTAATTCACTTAAACAAGTGATTACAGCTAGTTTTTTGAGGGCTGCCCATCCTCTGTGCTGATCTATCGTTAATCTGCTACTAACACATTAACTAAGCAATAGCGCATTTTTCTACAACCGCGCTAATCATAATCGTGACTTGCTATTTGTCGATTTTGAGTTTTGCAAAACGGTCCATATTGAGCCTCCGCTCTCCCCGCCGACACGCTTTGCGTGTCTATACGATTTCGCCAGAAATCGCATCGCACCAACGTGCGACTGTCTATACACGCTTTTCGCGTTGTATAGACAGCGCCTTTTGAGCTGTCGCTCAAACTCAAAATGACTTCGTCATTTTTCGATTTTCAATGCTACGCATTGACTGGCAATTTTCATGCTCAACGCAGTAGCGTTTCGCTGAAAATTGCCAGTTCTCCCGAACCCCATCGGGTTCATTAGCTAATACAAAAAGCGTCTCACAACAAACGCCTTTTCACCTATTTCCTCCTACCCTTCAATAAGGGTTATCATAGTTATCTTAGCTATCTTAATTATTTTAATTATTATAATTATCATAATTATCATAGTTATAACGATTATTATAACTATCCTATTAGCAACAAAACACCTTAAAAATATTCCTCCTACCCCAAAGGGCTATCTTACATTTCACTTCAAGAGACGCTAAAAAGTATCTTTGAAGGGGCACCAATTGCCATGATTAACACTGAGTCCTCCCCCACGCCTGCAAGTTCAGCTCAGCACCTGCTAACAACGAAAAACATAAGACTAAACGCTTGCAAGCCTTACTTCGTCCAGGATTTCCTTTTGTTCTGTAACAATGAACACAAAAAAAGACCGCACAAAATCAGGGACCACACCACCTCATTTTAAAAATAAGCTGATGATCGTAAGCTAATGCTTACCAAAGTTCCTGACCGTTACGGTCTTGTTATGCTCAAATCGAACGTTTACGTCTGTTTCCTTTAATGCTAGCTACTGCTAACCGAGGTAAAACCTTTAACAAGTCCAACAGATAGAACTCATCCACAAAGTCTGACAAACCGAGCTTAATAGCTAATCTTTAAATCCCTTAGGGAAGTTCTGCTTTGTTTTCGTTAAAGGGTCCGTATCCGTCATAAAAGTTCCGTTAAAGCTAAATTATACTAAGAGCTTAACCGAGCTTTTGCTTTTGTATGACCACGTTGTGTTTTGAAAAGCGACTCCTGCCACTTGTTACTGTAAAAAAGCCTTACAGCCAAAAAAATGAAAAAAATAATATAAAATATTATACCCTTATTATACCCCTTCTCCTTTTTTTGACAAGAGAGTCATTAATTTTATACTCTCATCTAACCTATAATTTTTTAGGGAACTATATACCGGTGAAATACCTTTTAAGTGTACCAGTTTTGACATTGAAACGTTATCAAAAGTTAGCAAAATCCAAAAGATAGGTTTTTCAAGGTTTTCACCGTGTATTGACAACCGTACTTAAAAGTACACTTGTTACTACATTTCACTACATTATTAAGCTTATAGGCTCACA
>JAHAYH010000025.1 GCA_018384745.1 Caryophanon sp.
GGAATCCTGGCGTTGTCGGTATCGTCGCCTCGCGCTTAGTGGAAGAGTATTACAAACCAACAATTGTGTTATGTATCGATGAGGAAAAAGGGACAGCAAAAGGTTCAGCGCGCAGTATTGAAGGCTATCATTTATATAATGAGCTCGCGAAAAATCGCGACCTTGTGCCGCACTTTGGTGGACACCCGATGGCAGCTGGGATGACGTTGCCGCGTGAGAACGTCGATGAGCTGCGCCGTCGTCTACATGAACAAGCTACACAATGCTTAACCGAGGAGCAGCTACAAGCAAAGCTGTTTGTCGATATTCCGCTAACGCTCGATGAAATTACGGTCGAAGCGATTGAAGATATTGCACAGCTTGGTCCGTTTGGGATGCACTTTGCGAAGCCGGTCTATGCGCTAGAACAGGTACAAATTGCCTCGATGAAAAAAATAGGCGCTGGTCAAAATCATTTGAAACTAGAGATTACAGATGGCACGCAGTCAATTGAAGCGGTAAGCTTTAATAACGGTCATTTAGCAGATGAGCTAACGTATGGTGTGAATGTTTCGTTCGTCGGTGATGTGTCAATCAACGAATGGCAAGGGCGTAAAAAGCCGCAGTTTAAAGTGACCGACGTACAATCGGGTGAATGGCAGCTGTTTGATATTCGCGGCATTCGTCAACCATCCCGTTGGTTGCAACAAGTACCGGTGGACGATGTGCAGTTTGTTGCATTTTCAGACGCCACGGTATCGTATTACGGTTCGCTTATTCAAAAGCCGATTTATGTTGTAGATGAAGCGCGCGATCACATTTTGCCAAATGGCTACATCGTTTTATTAGACTTGCCACAAAATGTTCAAAAATTGCAAGCGCTATTATTGGAAAAAAAGCCAGCGCGAATTTATGCGCATTTCTTCGTACAAGATTCGGAGTACTTTAACGGAATGCCGACACGCGAACAGTTTGCATGGTTTTTCAAGCTGTTAAAGCAACATCCGAACTTAAACTGGAGGGAACATTTCCCAAAAATTTCAACGCAATTTGGAATTCCACAAGAAATATTAAAGTTTATGACAAAGGTGTTTTTTGAGCTGAAATTTGTTAGAATAAATAAAGGTCTGATCTCTGTTGAGCCGACGCCACAAAAGTCTGCATTAACAGATGCACCAGCATATAAAGAGCGTCAAGCGCGTATGGACATGGAACAGTTACTCGTATATGCGCCATATGCACAACTGAAAGATTGGCTAGCTGCAGCGATGCAGTAGAAAATATGTAAAACAAAATGGATGCCTACGCATTCTCACCGTTCTTGAGGAGGAACAATAAATGGATTTAAAG
Organism: Caryophanon sp.; assembly: GCA_018384745.1. GTDB lineage: Bacteria > Bacillota > Bacilli > Bacillales_A > Planococcaceae > Caryophanon. The sequence continues at coordinate 1,330 of JAHAYH010000025.1, forward strand.
CAATACGTAACAACTGTCGAAAACTGGCCAAAAGAGGGCATTAGCTTCAAAGATATTACAACAATTATGGATAACGGTCCTGCATACAAATACGCAACAGATCAAATCGTAGCGTACGCGAAAGAGCGCGGTGCAGAAATCATTGTTGGTCCAGAAGCACGCGGCTTCATCATCGGCTGCCCAGTTGCTTACGCATTAGAAATCGGCTTTGCACCTGTTCGTAAACCAGGAAAATTACCACGCGAAGTGATCTCAGCAGACTACGGCTTAGAATACGGTACAGATACATTAACAATGCACAAAGATGCCATCAAGCCAGGTCAAAAAGTATTAATTTGTGATGACTTATTAGCAACAGGTGGTACAGTGGAAGCGACAGTGCGCCTAATTGAACAATTAGGTGGCGAAGTGGTTGGTGCTGCATTCATTATTGAATTAAAAGACTTAAACGGTCGTGAAAAAATTAAAAACGTTGATATTAAAACGTTAATCCAATACTAATTTAGTGCGGGTGACTAAATGCTACACGAATTTCGGTTCGTGTAGCATTTTTATATTGTGCCGTTTCCGTAATTTTTAGAATGTTTTCAATAAACATGCCGCACTTCTACTAGCGAGTATGCTACAATGAACAATAAACTTGAAATTTAGAATGATTATAAAGTGACAACTTTACAAAGCAAGTTCCTTTTTTTAAAATAGTGTATACAATGATTCGAAATATATGATGAGCAAGGTGGGCAAGGTATGGCAAAAGAGCACATTATGACCCCTGAAGAAGTATTTGGAATGGTCGAAACGTATATGAATGAAAAAAACGTCGCATTCGTTAAAAAAGCATATGACGTGGCACGTGAAGCACACATCGAACAATTCCGAAGCTCTGGGGAACCTTATATTATTCACCCTGTCCAAGTGGCAGGTATTTTGGCGGAGCTGCAGATGGACCCAGAAACGGTATCAGCAGGCTTTTTACATGACGTCGTAGAAGATACGGACGTGACGCGTGAAGATATCGTTGAGCAGTTTAACGAAGATGTTGCACTGCTTGTAGATGGTGTGACGAAGCTTGAAAAAATTAAGTATATGTCAAAGGAAGCACAGCAGGCTGAAAATCACCGAAAAATGGTTGTTGCGATGGCACAAGACATTCGTGTCATTTTAATTAAGCTTGCCGATCGCTTGCACAACATGCGTACATTAAAGCATTTGCCAACTGAGAAGCAACGTCGTATTTCTAAAGAAACGTTAGAAATTTTTGCACCGCTCGCTCACCGTTTAGGAATTTCGAGAGTGAAATGGGAGTTGGAAGATACCGCATTACGCTACTTAGATCCACAGCAATATTACCGCGTTGTGAGTTTAATGAAAAAAAAGCGTGCAGAACGCGAGGCCTATTTAGACAACATCGTGCAAGAGGTGAAGTCGCAGCTACATGAAGTGGAAATTGAAGCGGACATTTACGGACGACCAAAGCATATTTATAGCGTCTACCGTAAAATGCAGCAGCAAGAAAAACAATTTAATGAAATTTATGATTTATTAGCGGTGCGTGTACTCGTGGATAGCATTAAAGATTGCTACGCGGTACTTGGTATTATTCATACGCTTTGGAAGCCGATGCCAGGACGCTTTAAAGACTACATCGCGATGCCAAAGCAGAACTTATATCAATCGCTTCATACAACGGTTATTGGTCCGTACGGCGATCCACTTGAAGTGCAAATTCGCACGAAGGAAATGCATAAGTTTGCAGAGTACGGGGTTGCGGCACACTGGGCATACAAGGAAGGACGAAGCGTCGAGTCGCATAAAGAAACAATCGACCAAAAGTTAACGTGGTTCCGTGAAATTTTAGAGTTCCAGCAAGATTCAACAAACGCTGAAGAATTTATGGAGTCGTTAAAGTTCGACTTATTCTCCGACATGGTATACGTCTTCACACCAAAAGGCGATGTCATCGAACTACCAGCAGGCTCTGTGCCAATTGACTTTGCCTACCGCGTGCACTCAGAAATCGGCAACAAGACGATCGGGGCAAAAGTAAACGGTAAAATGGTGCCGCTTGATACGGAGCTGCATACCGGCGATATTTTAGAAATTTTAACGTCGAAGCAATCGTTTGGACCAAGTCGTGATTGGTTGAAAATTGCGCAGTCGTCACAAGCGAAAAATAAAATTAAAGCGTTCTTTAAGCGCCACCTACGCGATGAAAACATCGAAAAAGGAAAAGATATGGTGCAACAAGAGCTGAAATCGCAAGAGTGGGACGCGAAGGAAATCTTCACACCAGATAACATAAAACGTGTGTATGAAAAATTCAACTATACAAACGAAGACGATCTGTACGCAGCAGTTGGTGTTGGAGGCATTACGGCACAGCAAGTAATCAATCGCTTAGCCGAGAAGCAGCGTAAAGAGCGCGAGCAAGAAGAGGCGTTTGAGAAGATTCAAAAAGAAATGAAAAACCCACAGCAAAAAAAGCGCACCGAAACAGGCGTTATTGTGCCGGGGCTTGAAAACTTACTCATTCGTTTATCACGTTGCTGTACACCAGTACCTGGCGATGAAATTGTCGGGTTCATCACGAAAGGTCGCGGTGTATCTGTTCACCGTGCGGATTGTCCAAACGTCCATCTTGATGGCAATGAAGAGCGTTTAATTGACGTACAGTGGGAATCAGATTTAGCGCCAAACCGTAAAGAATACCCTGTTGATATTGAAATTTCGGCGTTTGATCGCAAAGGCATTTTAAATGAAGTCATTCAATGTATTAGCGAAACGAAAACGAATATTAACGGAATCCATGCGCGCTCGGATCGCGAAAAAATCGCATCGATTCAACTGACGATTGGCATTTCGAACATTACGCATTTACACAAAGTGGTCGAGCGTATTAAACAGCTGCCAGATATTTATTCTGTACAGCGTCTCATTAATTAAGCGCATGCAAGCATGTGATGTATAAAAGGTAGGGTGCAACAATGAAAGTAGTATTACAGCGCAGTCGACAAGCTTCTGTTACCGTCGATGGGCATATTACAGGGCAAATTGACAAAGGGTATGTGCTGCTCGTTGGCATTACAGCAGAAGATACGGATGAAGATATCGCGTATGCGGCCAAAAAAGTAGCAGAGCTTCGTTTATTCGAAGATGCGGACGGTAAAATGAATGACAGCATTCATGATGTAGGGGGCGCCATTTTATCGGTGTCACAATTTACCCTTTATGCGGAGACGCGTAAAGGGCGCCGTCCAAGCTTTACGAAAGCTGCGCATCCGGATTTTGCGAAGCCGATGTGGGAAGCGTTTAATGACGTGCTGCGCACACAGTACAATTTGACGGTTGAAACAGGTATTTTTGGTGCGATGATGGATGTGCAGTTAGTGAACGATGGACCTGTCACAATCGTCCTCGATACACATAACCGTTAATGATATAAATGGAAAGATAGAAAGCGTATACGGTGGAACGCTTTCTATCTTTTTTGTATTTTATAGGTCTTTAGTTTTAAAATTAATTCGCTGGAAACGAGCAAAGTCTCTTTTGTTGTTTTTAATGAGTATAAATGATGATTCTTTTTTATCAATTTTTACGTTATTTTAGAAATGGAACGATGTTTGCGTAAGGAGAGAATGACTCATGAACTTAAAACGACAACATGTAAAACGGGCACATCAATTAAATATGTCGATGATTTATGCCATTGTCTTATTATTTATTGCACCGTTAGTGATTGACTTAGGCATTAGACAATCATCAACGTTCATCATTGCAGCAGTACTTGTAGTGATCATTGCTACGATCAATTACAAAATGCCATACAGTGACCAAATAAAAGCGTTTATTTTCCCACTGATTCCGCTGCTTGTGATGAGTGCCTTCTTCTTTTTAGACGGCTTTGCCTTAAATAAGCATTACGTTTTATTATTTACAGTTGTGATGGTCGCGCTTTATTTCCAAGCGACGTTATTACTGCTGTATAGTGCAACGCTAGTAGCAACTGTATGTACAGTATATATGCTAGCACCGGAAGCCTTTTTAGGGGGACCAAAGCGCCTAGCGATGTTTTTAACATTAATGGCGATCTACGTTGGTGTCATTGCGGGCCTTTATTTTGTGACAAATTGGGGCAGTAAGCTAATTCAAGAAGCGAATGAACAAAAGCAAGCGTCCGAACAGCTTGTCAAGCAATTAGAAAGCACGATGCAAGAACTAGCAGCAAGTGCAGACGTATTACATAATGAGACGAAAAACGTCAGTGGTCACGTTCATACGCTTCAACAAGGGAGCGAAGAAATTTATCGCAATACGGCACAAATTGCACAACAAGTGGAAGAAGAGTCGATGATGATGGCACATATTCATACGCTCATGCAGCAGTCGTCACAGAAGATGGAAGGTGCGCTGCATGTAACAGAAGCATTGTCAGGGCAATCAATCGGCATGGTGGAGACGTTGGAGCAAACGTCAACGCATGTAGGTGACGTGGCGCATTACATCGACACATTAAGCGATACAATGGTGACAACAACAACGACAGTCGATGCGTTAACGACGCGTTTACATGATGTGCATCAACTGTTACAAGGCATTCAAGCGATCGCGGATCAAACGAATTTGTTAGCGCTTAATGCATCGATCGAATCTGCGCGCGCAGGTGAGTATGGAAAAGGTTTTGCCGTTGTCGCAGACGAAGTGCGCAAGCTAGCAGATGAAAGCTCGAGCATTACACAGCGCATTCATGAAGTGACAACCTCGTTAATGCACGAAGCCGAAGTAGCACAAACAAAGTCGCATGAAGGAAAAATTGCGGTTGAACATGGCGAGCGCCAATTAAAAGAAATTGTCGAACTTGTCCATCACGTTGTGGAAGCGGCACATGAAACAAACGCACAGCTGCAATCGAATAAGCAATATTTAGTGGAAACAACGTTTATTTTCAAGCAATCGGAGCAACAGCTCGAAACGCTTGTACAAATTTCAGCGGACAATGCGCAAACGACCGAGGAAATTGTGCAAACGCTTGAAGGGGAAACGCAGTGGATTCAGCAAATTGCTACAGCAACAAACGAACTTAGTGATTTAAGTGAATCGCTCCATGTGCTAAGCAAAACGATATAAAAAAGAACCGATGACTATTGATCATCGGTTCTTTTTACTGTATTAAAAGTAATTTAATAGGCCAACATAAATGCCATATGCTGCTTGTTCTTGGAACTGATTAGAGCGTAAAATTTGCTCCTCAGTGCCGTTTGATAAATAGCCAAGCTCAACTAACACAGCATGGCGATTATTTTCACGTGTAATGTAGTAATCACCGTATTGCGTGCCGCGATTTGACAGCTGCAATTGCTGCTGCAAGCCGCGATTAATCGCTTGTGCAAGTGGCTTTTGGAAGTCGTTTGAATAATACGTTGTAAAGCCGCGTACAGAACGATCGATATGCGCATCGTGGTGAATACTTATGACCGCATCCGCTGCATATTGATGTGAGATTGACACGCGCGTTGGCAGTGACACGTATGTATCAGAATCACGCGTTAATACGACATTTGCACCATTTGCACGCAATTTAGAGGCAAGCTTTGTCGCCACTTCTAAATTGAGTTTTTTCTCAAGCGTATGTCGTGCACCGACTGTTCCACCATCATGCCCGCCATGTCCAGCATCGACAACAATCGTTAAGCCACTAAAAGCAGCTCCGCTCGATGCAGCATTTGCCGATTTAACAACCGTTGATGAAATAAATGCCGGTTGGCCGTTATACGTCACTTTATACCATCCGTTTTCCTCCGCTGTTGTTGTGAGCGTTTGTCCTGCATCAATGCGTGCCACGACAGCGTAGTCTGTTGATGGACCTGTTCGTAAGTTTGTGCCGTTATAAATCGTTTGTACATCTTTTGCTGTTGGTTGTGCAGCACGGTTCTTGCCATTTGATAACGCACCGTAGAAGCTGTAAATCCATCCTTTTTTCCCAGATACGTATTCAATTTGAATCCATAAGTCTTCCTGCTTTAAAACGTTAAATACTTGTCCTCGCTTAACGGTAGACAATTTTTTAGAATTTAACGACGGCTCCTCACGTACATTTAACGTATCAATTTGAATCGTAAATGTTAACCCTGCAGCTGAAGTAGCAGGTTTTTCGGTCGATGTTTTCACGGTCACATAATCTTGTGAAACCCAGCCTTTTTTGCCGTTATACTCAATTTGAATCCAACCGAATTTTTCTTGCAGCGCCACAGCTTGGCTACCAGCAGAAAGCTGACCGAGCACGCTTGCAGAAATCGCTGCATCTGAACGAATATTTAAATTATCAACTTGTGCGACAATGACCTTTGTGCCGCTTGTTGTCGAAGCTGCTCCTTTTTTCGTATTCGCTACGACAAGCCAAGATGCTACCCAGCCTTTCGTTTGTCCGTTTGATACTTGTATCCAATCACCTTCACGATCAAGCGATGTTAACACTTCACCGCGCTGTAACGACGCAGTTACACTGTATGATAAACCAGGCCCGCTCCGTAAATTTAATTCATCCACGCCAACGAGTAGGTCGTTCGCTGCTTGTGTCGAAGAACCGCCAAAAGGTGTGAGCATAGAAAGTAGCAAAACAAGCGAAAGAAGCAATGTAAAGTGTTTCTTTTGCATGCCATATCTCCTTTATGTATATGTAATAATCCATGTACGTTTAAAAGTATACCTTTAAACGTTAGAACTTTTAAAGGGAAATATGTCACTTTTCAATCGTTTAACACAATTAAGTTGACAAGTTTCCGTTACATCATTAAGATAAAGTGTAATTACGTATAAAGAGCCAATGACGGAGCAAGTAGTTTTTACAATATGTGGATATAGAGAGAAAAGACGTGGCTGAAATCTTTTCCGAAGCATGTAAAAATGAATAACACTCACGAGGCGTTTTTTCGAAAAGAGCAACACTTAGTAGGGGAAACCGGCTAATCGACCGTTATTCGATGAATTGAGGTGGGCATAGGGTAACTTATGTCAACTAGGGTGGAACCGCGGAAGCAACGATACAGCTCTCGTCCCTAGCGTTTTAAAGCGCTAGCGACGGGAGCTTTTTTATGTTGACAACAACGAGGCAAGCGTCATTAGCGTCATCAATTTATAAAGGAGGTTAAAGCAATGAGCTTTAAAGTACCTAAAGGAACACAAGATATTTTACCAGGGCAAACAGAAAAGTGGCAAAAGGTAGAGAAAGTGATTCGCGAATTATGTAACGTATATCGCTACAATGAAATCCGCACGCCAATGTTTGAATCAACGGAACTTTTCCAGCGTGGTGTTGGTGATACAACAGACATCGTCCAAAAGGAAATGTATACGTTTGAAGACAAAGGTGGCCGTTCATTAACGCTGCGCCCAGAAGGTACAGCAGCAGCGGTACGTTCATATGTCGAACACAAAATGTTCGGAAACGCCGATCAACCGGTGAAGTTGTATTACACAGGCCCAATGTTCCGCTATGAGCGCCAACAAGCAGGTCGTTACCGTCAATTCGTACAGTTTGGTGTCGAAGCAATCGGCTCAAAAGACCCAGCAATCGATGCGGAAGTAATGGCGTTAGCGATGAATGTGTACACAGCACTTGGCTTAAACGATTTAAAATTAGTCATTAACTCTTTAGGGGACAAAGAAACGCGTGATGCGCACCGAGCAGCATTAGTTGCACACTTTGAACCGGTAAAAGAAGAGTTATGCGCGGACTGTCAAAGTCGCCTAGCGAAAAACCCACTGCGTGTACTTGACTGTAAAGTAGATGCAAAACACCCAGCAATGGCAACAGCACCTGCATTAACAAACTATTTAACAGACGATTCAGCGGCATATTTTGCGGATGTGAAAAAGTATTTAGACATTTTAGGCATTCCGTACGAAGTGGATCCAAACTTAGTACGTGGCTTAGACTATTACAACCACACAGCGTTTGAAATTATGATTACAGGTGATGGCTTCGGTTCAATTACGACGCTTTGTGGCGGTGGACGCTATAACGGCTTAGTAGAAGATATCGGTGGTCCAGAATCGCCAGGCATCGGCTTTGCGATGTCGATTGAGCGCTTATTATTAGCACTTGAAGCAAAAGGCATCGAGCTAGAAACAGAAAACAACTTAGACGTATATGTCGTAGCGATGAACGCAGAAGCAAAAACAAAAGCGGTTGAACTAGTAGCACAGTTCCGAAGCGCTGGCATTACAGCGGAAATGGATTACTTAGACCGTAAAATGAAAGCACAAATGAAGGCAGCAGACCGTCAGCGTGCACAGTTCGTGATCGTGCTTGGGGAATCGGAGCTAGAAGAGCAAGCGGTGAACGTAAAAACGATGGCGACAGGCGAACAACAAAAAACAGCATTCGCTGATTTAGTGAACTATGTGTTAACACATAAATAACCTTTAAGGAGCACAAGAAACATGGCTAAACGCACACATGTGGCTAGCGAAGTAACGTTAGACCAAGTTGAACAACAAGTAGTATTAAAAGGATGGGTACAAAAGCGTCGTGACTTAGGCGGTCTTATTTTCGTTGATTTACGTGATCGCTCAGGTATCGTCCAAGTCGTATTTGGCGACCAAAATAAAGAAGCATTAGCGCTTGCAGATAAAATTCGTTCTGAATATGTAATTGAAGTAACAGGTAAAGTAATTAAACGCGAAGAAAACCAAGTCAACCCAAACATCGCTTCAGGTGAAATCGAAGTGTTAGCAGACTCATTAACAATCATTAACAAAGCAAAAACAACACCATTTGCGATTGAAGATGATGTGGACGTAAACGAAGACTTACGTTTAAAATACCGCTATTTAGATTTACGTCGTCCAGTGATGTACGATACATTCAAAATGCGTTCAGACGTAACACGTACAATTCGTAACTTCTTACAAAATGAAGATTTCCTAGAAGTAGAAACACCAATTTTAACAAAATCAACACCAGAAGGCGCACGTGACTACTTAGTACCATCTCGTGTACATGACGGTGAATTTTATGCCTTACCACAATCACCACAATTATTTAAGCAATTATTAATGGTCGGTGGTTTTGAAAAGTACTTCCAAATCGCACGCTGCTTCCGTGATGAAGATTTACGTGCAGACCGTCAACCAGAATTCACGCAAGTCGACATTGAAACATCATTCATGTCAATGGATGAAATTTTAGAAATGAACGAGCGTTTAATTCAAGCGGTAATGAAAGACGTAAAAGGCATTGACGTACAAATTCCATTCAAGCGTATGCCATATACAGAAGCGATGAATCGTTTCGGTTCAGATAAGCCAGATGTACGCTTCGGTTTAGAGCTAGTGGACTTATCAGACCTTGCAGAAAAAACAACATTAAAAGTATTCACAGGTGCGATTGAAGATGGTGGCGTAGTGAAAGCAATCAACTTCAAAGGCGGCGCAGATACGTTTACGCGTAAAGAGCTTGACGAGTTAGCAAACTTTGTAGCAATCTACAAAGCAAAAGGCTTAGCTTGGTTAAAAGTAACGGAAGAAGGCTTAGTAGGCCCAATCGCGAAGTTCTTCGGTGACGAAGTAACAGCAGCGTTAATCGAGCGTATGGATGCACAAGTTGGCGACTTATTATTATTCGGCGCGGACAAAGCAAACATCGTACATGACGCACTTGGCGCATTACGTTTAAAACTAGGAAAAGAGCACGGCTTAATTGACGAGTCGAAGTTCGAGTTCCTATGGATCGTGGATTGGCCATTATTCGAATACGACGCAGAAGAAGGTCGCTACTATGCAGCGCATCACCCATTCACACGTCCATTCGACGAAGATATCGCATTAATGGATACAGACCCAGCGGCAGTGCGTGCACAAGCATACGATATCGTATTAAACGGTTACGAGCTTGGTGGCGGATCACTTCGTATTTTCGAACCAGAATTACAAAACAAAATGTTCGAGCTTTTAGGTTTCTCTGAAGAAGAAGCAAAAGCACAATTTGGTTTCTTATTAGAAGCATTTGAGTACGGCGTTCCTCCACATGGTGGTTTAGCATTCGGTTTAGACCGTTTTGTGATGCTGCTTGCAGGTCGCACGAACTTACGTGATACAATCGCATTCCCGAAAACAGCAACAGCTTCATGCTTATTAACATCAGCACCATCTGAAGTATCAGCTGCACAATTAGACGAGTTAAGCTTACGCATTAGCGCAACAGCTCGCAAATAATGACTGATCCCGTTCGAGCACGTCTCGAACGGGATTTTTGATGGTCATGATTATTTCAGTTGTTCAGTTGTTCGAGGCTTTTTTGTTCGTCAAACCGGCAAACGACGCATTTTTGTATACGCTTTCAAAAAAAAGGTGACAAATTCATAGTCTTTTGTATCATTTTTTAGAAAATTTGCGCAGTTAGTTGAAATGTGAAAATATGATGTGGTAATATAACGGTAATACGAATCACACTTACTTATACACCAAACTCTTGTATTATATTTGACCGAACATTTGAACATTGGGAGTCTAAAATTTGTGCGATCGCGAACATGCCCCATTGGAGCGGGAAGTTCAATGTCGCCGTGCGGACACCCACCTGCTAGCGAGCGGGTTCAAAACTTGCAAGGGGTAAGTAAGCTGTGGTTCGTCATTTACGTGAAACAAGCTAACTGCATGTATGAGGTTAGCTTGTTTTGTGTTGCGCTTATTAAATCGCGCACGAATAAAATATGGCGAAAATGTTACGTCGGTAATCGAAATCAAGATTGTGCGATTGAAAAAAACATATACGAACATGGCTGTGTAAGCTATGATAAACGAGATACATACATGTATGATGGAATGAAAGTAATAGGAGTGACTTACATAGATGGAAATTCGTTATTTTGAAAACCGCGAAGAGTTATACGCGGCAGCAAGCAAACATTTTGAACAAGCAGTAGCAAACGGTGCGCGTACATTCGGTTTAGCGACAGGTGGCACAATGGAGCCATTATATGAAAACTTACGCAACAGCGACGTTGATTTCTCAGCAGCAACAAGCTTCAACTTAGATGAATATGCAGGGATCCCAAAACAATCGGAGCATAGCTATTACACATATATGCACGAGCAATTATTTAACGCGAAGCCATTTGCACAATCGTTTGTACCAGTAGGAGATGTAGACGATTTAGCGGCAGCAGCACGTGAATATGAAGCGTTGCTACAAGCAAATGAGCGTGACATTCAATTGTTAGGTGTAGGCGAAAATGGTCACATTGCATTCAATGAGCCAGGCACAGCATTTGATAGTGAGACGCATGTGATTGCATTAACACCTTCAACACGTGAAGCGAACGCGCGCTTCTTCTCATCGCTTGATGAAGTGCCAACACACGCGGTTACAATGGGAATCGCGTCTATTTTACAGGCGAAAGAGATCGTGTTAATTGCATGTGGTGAAAACAAGCGCCCAGCGATGGAAGCGTTAGTAGATGGCACGGTAACCGTTGACGTACCGGTGTCAGTATTAAACAATCATCCAAACGTTGTCATTTACACAGACTTAAAATTACCAGTAGCGGTTAAATAATGACGTGAAAGCGAGTTGCTTTGTGCAGCTCGTTTTTGTTTTGTTCGGAAGTTACTTGCTAATTCCGATAAATTTAGTTATATTTTAAGCGATGCAAATTTTTGCGCATTTATAATTAAAGGTGGAATGACAATATGTTACATCAATTTTCTCGTAACGAGCTCGCAATCGGTACAGAAGGGCTTGAGAAGTTAAAAAATACAACAGTTGCAATTTTAGGTGTCGGCGGTGTCGGTTCGTTCGCAGCAGAAGCATGTGCACGAAGCGGTGTGGGTCGCATTATTTTAGTAGATAAAGATAACGTCGATATTACAAACGTTAACCGTCAGCTAGTGGCGTATTTATCGACGGTCGGTCAATCAAAGTCAGGTGTGATGAAAGAGCGCATTGCAGACATTAATCCTGAATGTGAAGTAATTGATATGCATATGTTTTATACGGAAGAAACATATGAAGACTTTTTTGCACAAGGCATTGATTATGTCATCGATGCGAGTGATACAGTAATGTACAAAATCCACATTATGAAGGAATGCTTAAAACGCGACATTCCAATCATTTCAAGCATGGGTGCTGCCAACAAAATGGACCCAACGCGCTTCCAAATTGCCGATATTTCAAAAACGCATACAGATCCACTTGCAAAAGTAATCCGTACAAAACTACGCAAAGAGGGCATTAAAAAAGGCATTACGGTTGTGTTCTCAGACGAATCGCCAATCGTTGTGCGTCCAGACGTTGCACAATACGTAGGAAAGCCAGAAGCGGATATTCGTAAAGCGCAATTACCGCCATCATCGAATGCGTTTGTCCCATCAGTTGCAGGTTTAATCGCAGCGAGCTGGGTCATTAACAGCATTTTAAAAGATGTAAAAATTACGCGCGTACAAGGATAAACTACACGCTCCGTTCAACAACTGTTGACGGAGTGTTTTTTTATAAAGGAGGACAAAACATGGACAATCATTTTGCATTGATGTACACAGGACGCAATTTAATGGATGAGCTCGGCACTGTACAAGTGACGATTGAGCGAGCGGAAGGACGCATTCACGTGCTCGATTTACAGTACGTATGTGAGCCGCAATATGACTACAGAAAGAAAGCGTATACATTTTCAGACGAAACGACGCAATTTGCGCGCGTGTTGTTTGAAAAGCAAATTGTGTGCACAGAAATAGTAAATTTTAATGACTGGGTTCAAAATATTGATTGGCTTTTTTATTGCTCAAAACCTTTGATTTTACGCTGTTTTCAACAGAAATGGATGACGTACACACGAGAGGATCAGGAACCGGTTTTATACAAAAAGTATATGCAAAGCATTACATAAAAATTGGAATAAAAAAGAAAATTTAAAATGCGGATTTGCAAGAAATGTTAATGAAATGACCATTTTCTATGTTTTATTCACAAATTTGCCTTATTTTCGAAAACTGAGCGACTATTCAATTTGACGTTGCTATAATGTGTGTAAGGGGAATGTGAATGATAAGGGGATGAACATATGAATTTGAAATTAAAATTAAATGAATTAGATATTATTTCAATGCAAGAACAAGTGGATGAAATTGTTTTCAATTACATCGATACATCCGCGAATTACGAGCAAGCATATAAACAAATTGCGCCGAAGCTAGATGAAGCGATGCAGTTTTTACAACGTTATTTAGAGAAAAATAGCTTACAAGTACCACCTAGCAATACATACTGGACAATTTTTGCAGGTCTTGTATCGAAGCTAGCGTATTTTAAAGCATTTACGATGTGGAAATTGCAGCATGGATCAAGAGAGGAAATGAATCGTTTATTCGTTGCGAGTGCTTACGTATTGCCAAACAAAGAGACAGAGGCAAGTGAAGAAATTTTAGAAGATATTGCTGTACAATACCGCATTTTCCAACAACAACGCAATGAGCAGGCAATTGATTTACATGAAGATGCATTGTCACAAAAACTATCGACAACAGATTGCTTAGCGTATATTGTTAAGCATTTAGCATAAAAAAAAGCGTCCTCGCTGTAGGGCGCTTTTTTGTTAGTTATCATAACTATTGCCGGTCATGTAAGGAAAACCCTTATTTTTATAACACTGTAGCGTCACGTGTTTAAAAAAATATATACGAATCTAACAGTACGTGTGACAGAGCTGGCGGTGCAATGATCCGCGTCACGATCGTTTACATCGTCGTGTATTTGTTGAAATGTAGCACTTTTATCACATACACTTAATACTATAAAGGTATGGAAGAAGGGGTTGCGCATGAGGAAATTCGGATGGCTATCGTGGAAAGAGGGGTTCCCACTATGGATTTCGTCCATGCTGAATCATCGGAATGTTCGGGAGCATGAAGACGTATTTGAAAGCATTGCGCGAAATCGCGTCAGCGTACTAACAGAATGGGCGAATGATCGATGGGCATCGCTCGTTAGCCGCGTAGAGGAGCTGCAATACATACAACAAGCGCAGTATAACGACTATTTACTTGCATCCAAAGAGCGCAGTACGTACTTTACGGAGTTATTTTTAGTGAATGACGAAGCGGTCGTGTATGCGTCGAGCTACAACAAACATATCGGCACAACGTACAAAGAAGCGGAATACGGTCGCGCGCTTCGCGAAGTGATGAAAGCGAAAAAGCCGCTGCTGTATGGACCGATTGTAGATCCGTGGACGGAGGAAATTGGACGAAGGACGTCGATGTTTCACGATGCCGTAACGCTATTGTTTATGCAGCCAATTATGGATCATGGTGAAGTAACATCGATCTTAATCGCACGTGTGCCAAACGACGTCGTTGGTGATTTAATTCAGCGAGAAGCTGGCCATATTTATGCGGATTCAGGGGATAACTATTTATTTATGATCAAGCCGTACTTTCACCGAGATATTTTACCTGGCACCGCGTTATCACGCAGTCGCTTTGAAGACGCGTCGTTTTCGCTTGGAGAAAATTTAAAAGCAGGCATTCAAACGAAGCAATGGGGCACTGTGCAAATTCAGCAGCATACGGAGTTTGAAATTCGCTTTACAGATCCTGCGACAAAAGAGCTGCACCCCGGTGTTGCGCAAACGATTGCGAACGGAGAAAACTTACAAGTGACGTTTCCAGGGTATTCGGATTACCGCCACATTCCCGTTGTCGGAAAAGGTGTAACGTTTCAAATGCCGCATAGTTTAGATGTTTGGGGGATGATGTGTGAGGCGGATTTAGAGGAAGTATACCGCACCCGTTCGATTGGCTTAACGCTCGGCGCAAGCTTTATTGCCTTTATGTGTGCCAACATCGTGTTGTTTCAGCTCATGATTGATCTACATGTACCACCGATGGGCATTTTGGCGATTAATTTATTGTATGTCCTAGCTGGTGGCTATTTCTTTATTGAACGCCGATTAAAGCCAATTGTGGCACAAGTGCGAACGATGACGCATGCGGTGCAACAAATTGCAGAAGGTGGCGGCGATTTAACGAGGCGCATTCCACAAAATATGCTCGCACGCAATGAAATTGGCATGATGGGGCGTTGGGTGAATAACTTTGTCGATTCACAAAATCATTTGCTCGCAAAAGTAAAAGAAACGACAAAGCGTGTGACGCAAACGAATGTCGTGCTACATGAAAAAACGACACAAGTGGAACAACAATCTGTACACGTACAGCAAGAAGTACAAGAAATGTTTGTGGCGATGGATCAACAGCTATATGATGTACGCGAGGCGATAACGCGGATCGATGCGATTCGAGCAACGATGGATGCACTCGAACGGCAATCACAGCGCCATTTAGAAGAAGCGCAGCAGCAAGTGAGCGGCATTCGTCATAAAATGACAGCCATCGTAAATGAAGTGGTGCAAGCACAAGTCATCACGAAAGAATTTTCGGAATCTTCAAAGAATATAGAGGGTGTTGTCATCTCCATTCGCTCGATTGCGGATCAAACGAATTTACTTGCATTAAATGCGTCAATCGAAGCGGCACGCGCTGGCGAACACGGCAAAGGCTTTGCAGTCGTAGCAGAGGAAATTCGCAAGCTTGCGACCGATACGAAAGAGGCAACGATAGAAATTGATGAAACACTTCGTCACATTGAGTCAAGTGCGGTTGCTGTTGAAGATGCCATTGTGCATAGTTCCGTTGAAGTAAAGCGCGGCGCAAGCTATATTGAAGACGTACAACATATGTTAGAGCAAATGGCAACAGAAGGGCAAAGCGAGCAAGCGACAGAGCAAATGCGCGACATTATTCAAAGCATCGCTGCAAGCAGTGAACAAAATATACGAGCTGCGACGAACGTCGAGGAAGCGATGAAGCACATGCTAACCATTATGCAACAAGTGCAACATGAGACGGACCGAAGTGGCTTAGTCATTCGCAACTTAGCACAAACAGTGAATAAATTTGACGTATAACAAATCAATACGGCAGTGAAGGATGCCCTTCGCTGCCGTATTTTTTGTAGCTATTGTTGCTTAAATGTATGAAGACGTTCATAAATCGTGGCAAGGCGTTTTTCTTCGCCAGCAATAACCGGTGTATAAAATGTTGTGCCTTCGACATTGTCAGGTAAATATTGCTGTTTCACCCAACCGCCAAATGTGCCGACGGGTGTATTGTGAGGATATTGATAGCCGCCGTGACCGAGCGCGGCAGCACCTGCGTAATGCGTATCGCGTAAATGTAGCGGAATGTCGCCTGTTTTGCCGTTATGAATAGCATCAATCGCCGCATCGAGCGCTTTATACGCCGAGTTTGATTTTTCGCTTAAGCACATGAGGACGACCGCATTTGCAAGTGGAATGCGTGCTTCTGGTAAGCCGAGACGTTCACTCGCTTGCACAGCTGCGAGCACTTGTGTACCGATTTGTGGATTTGCAAGTCCAATGTCTTCATACGCCATGACGAGCAGGCGGCGATTGACAGCCACGAGGTCACCACTTTCAAGCAAATGCGCTAAATAATAAAGCGCTGCATCGACGTCACTGCCGCGCACCGATTTTTGCAATGCTGATAATAAATTGTAAAAATGCGACCCTTTTTGATCGCCGTACACACCGATGCGTTTTGCTAAGCTCGCAATTGTCGCATCGCGTACAAGCGTCACGCCATCTTCTTCATCAGACGCATAATACACCGATTCTAGCAACGTCAGCGCTTTACGTGCATCGCCATTGGACGCAGTGGCAATTGCCGTTACTTGTGCATCTGTTATGGTGATGGGATATTTTCCAAGTCCGTTGTCGCGGTCTTGCAGCGCGCGTGTAATGACAAGCTCCATCTCCTCGATCGTTAACCGTTTGAGCTGGGCAATTTCACCACAGCGTGAGCGAATGGCAGGGTTGACGTCATGAAACGGGTTTTCAGTCGTCGCACCAATTAAGACGATGGCACCACTTTCTACATGTGGCAGCAGCGTATCTTGCTGCAGTTTATTAAAGCGATGAATCTCATCTAAAAATAGCAGCACTTTGCCACTAATACGCGCCTCGACAACAATGTCTTCTACATCTTTTTTACCAGCTTGTGTGGCATTTAACGCAAAGAATGGCAGCTTTGATGAGCCAGCAATGGCGTATGCAATCGATGTTTTGCCAATGCCTGGTTCGCCGTAGAGCAACATCGATGGCACGTGCTGCTGTTGAATCATTTTATAAAGTGCCGTATGCGGTCCGATGACATGCTGCTGCCCGACGATGTCATCGATTGTTTGAGGGCGCATGCGGTATGCTAACGGTTCAATGGCCATTTTCTCACTCCTTCATATATGGTAGTATAGCATTTGAGAAAAACCGTGCCAAAAGCATAGGCTCGACACAAGACGCATCGGTAATTTATGCTATAATAAAATAGATAGGATTTATCGGTAATAACGACAAAAAATTTTGAGGTGTTTGAAGATGAAAATTTCTACTAAAGGTCGATACGGTTTAACGATTATGATTGAGCTGGCAAAGCATTACGGACAAGGACCGCTACCACTTCGTCAAATTGCAGCGGAAAAAAACTTATCAGAAGCGTATTTAGAGCAGCTTGTATCGCCACTGCGCAACTCAGGGCTTGTAAAAAGTGTACGCGGTGCATACGGTGGCTATATGTTAGCACATCCACCAGCAGAAATTTCTGCTGCTGACGTCATTCGTGTTTTAGAAGGACCGATTCAACCAGTTGAAGGGATCGAGGAAGAGGAATCGCCGCAGCGTGAACTTTGGATTCGCATTCGTGACGCGGTGAAAAATGTACTCGATACAACGAGTTTAGAAGATTTAGCAACACATACAGATTCAGAGCCACTTGATGGCTACATGTTCTATATTTAAGGAGACGTTTACAAATGGAAGCAATTTATCTGGATCACGCAGCGACAACACCGATGTCACCAGGCGTGATTGCAGCGATGACAGAAGCGATGAGCAACGTTTACGGCAACGCATCAAGCATTCATCGTGCCGGCCGTGATGCGAGAAAAGCACTTGATGATGCACGTGCAACACTTGCAGCATCGATTGGCGCAAAGCCAGCAGAAATCGTGCTAACGAGCGGCGGGACAGAGGCAGATAACACGGCCATTTTCGGTGTTGCTGCTGCACGCGCTAATGAAGGAAAGCACATTATTACAACGCAAATTGAGCACCACGCTGTACTCCATGCTTGCGCGCAACTAGAAAAGCAAGGGTATACAGTAACGTATTTACCGGTAAATGAACAAGGCGTTGTCGCAGTCGAGGATGTAGCGGCTGCACTGCGCGACGATACAATATTAGTGACAATTATGTACGGCAATAACGAAGTCGGTTCGGTGCAACCAATTGCTGAAATTGGTGCTTTACTGAAAGCGCATAAAGCGACATTCCATACAGATGCAGTACAAGCATATGGCTTAATGCCACTACATGTCGACGAGCTAGCGGTCGACTTGTTAAGCGTGTCTGCGCATAAAATTAACGGTCCAAAAGGCATCGGTTTCTTATATATGCGCACAGGCGTAAAATGCGCCAATTTATTCCACGGCGGCTCGCAGGAGCGAAAACGCCGTGCGAGTACAGAAAGCGTACCGGCTGCGGTTGGGTTTGCTAAAGCGGTCGAAGAAGCGACAAAAAAGCGTGAGGAAGCCGTTGCTGCCTATGCACGTTACCGCGACATTTTAACGACAACGTTTACCGAAGCGGGCTTGCATTTCCGTATTAATGGTGCAGCAAACAGCTTAGCACACGTATTAAACGTGACGTTTGTTGGTACGCATGTCGAGTCATTTTTAGTCAACTTAGATATGAGTGGCGTGCTCGTATCAAGCGGTTCAGCTTGTACGGCAGGTTCGATCGATCCGTCGCATGTATTGGTGGCGATGTTTGGAAAAGATGCCGAAGAACTGCGCAGCTCGATTCGCTTCAGCTTCGGGCAAGGGCTCACGGATGAAATAATTCAAGATGCCGCAAATCGAGTAGTTGCTATTGTGCATCGACTTGTGAAATAATAGAGGCTGCCCGAGCGGCAAATAAAGACTTCGCGCCTTTTACGCGAGTTTGTCTAAACGAAAAGGTGAATAGAATGATTGAAACGAGAGATCCATCGCAAATCCGTGTTGTAGTTGGGATGTCAGGTGGCGTAGATTCGTCGGTAACAGCATATTTATTAAAGGAGCAAGGCTATGATGTAGTCGGCATCTTTATGAAAAACTGGGACGACACAGATGAAAATGGTGTATGTACAGCAACGGAAGATTATGAAGATGTCATTGCCGTTTGTAACCAAATTGGCATTCCGTATTATGCCGTAAACTTTGAAAAGCAATATTGGGATAAAGTATTTACGTACTTCCTAGAAGAATATAAAGCAGGTCGTACGCCAAACCCAGACGTCATGTGTAACAAGGAAATTAAGTTTAAAGCGTTCCTTGAGCATGCGATGAACTTAGGAGCAGATTATTTAGCAACAGGTCACTATGCGCGCGTGGATCGCACAGGTGATACGGTGAAAATGCTGCGTGGTGTCGATAACAATAAAGACCAAACGTATTTCTTAAACCAATTATCACAAGAACAATTGAAGCATGTCATGTTCCCAATTGGTGATATTGAGAAAAAAGAAGTGCGCGCCATTGCTGAGCGAGCAGGCTTAGCAACAGCGAAGAAAAAAGATTCAACAGGTATTTGCTTCATCGGGGAGCGTAACTTTAAAGAATTTTTATCGCAATACTTACCAGCACAGCCAGGCAATATGGAAACATTTGATGGCGAAGTGAAAGGGACACATGACGGCTTAATGTATTACACATTAGGACAACGCCACGGCTTAGGCATCGGCGGCGACGGTGAACCTTGGTTCGTACTCGGTAAAGACTTAGCGCGCAACGTGTTATACGTTGGACAAGGCTTTGAAAACGATAAATTATACTCACACGCGTTAACAGCGGTGAAGTTAAGCTTTACAACAGATGACGTGCGCCCGCAGAAATTTAACTGCACAGCGAAATTCCGCTACCGTCAGCAAGATTCACCGGTAACAGTGGAAATGCGTGAAGATGGTTCGGCACTTATTACATTTGACGAGCCTCAGCGTGCGATTACACCAGGACAAGCGGTTGTGTTATACGACGGCGATGAGTGTATCGGCGGCGGTACGATTGACCAAGTTATTAAAAACAACGAAGCATTAACATACGTAGGCTAAACTGTCGGTAGAGGGGAGACTCTCTGCCGATTTTTCAAGTGGCGCACATGTGGACGTATGATTCATAATAGCGAACGGGCCAAAATAGGTGAATGAACAAATGTAAATGGAGGAATCACGATGGATTTTAACGAACAAGGTATTCAAGCGATTCAAGAGCGTCGCTACGAAGATGCTGCAAAATACTTTACACAAGCGATTGAAGCGGAGCCAGAAAATGCGGTTGGCTATGTGAACTTTGGGAACTTACTAGCAACGATGAACGAAGTGGAGCGTGCAGAGCGCTTTTTCCAAAAAGCGATCACATTAGATGAGCAAGCAGCGACAGCATTTTACGGCTTAGCGAACCTGTATTTCAATAGTGAGCGTTTTATCGAAGCAGCGAAGCTGTATCAAAAGGCAATTGATGCGGGCATTGAAGGTGCAGATGCATACTTTATGTTAGCGAAAAGCTTTGAGCGTGAGGAAAACTATAAGCTAGCGTTACCATACATGCAACGCGCAGCGGAAATTGCACCAAACGATGTGCAAATTCGTCTGTCATACGGCATTTTATTATGCACGATGGAGCTGTTTAACGAAGCAAAAGCAGAGCTTGATTTCGTCATTGAAGAAGACTGGAACAACGCTGACGCACATTACAATTTAGGGATTTTATATGCGGTATCAACGGATCAATTAGACGATGCATTGTATCACTTAAAGCAAGCGTTCACGCTGCAACCTGAATTTATGCAAGCACAAGAAATTTACAACATGTTACTGCAAAAGAAAAACTAATGAAAAAAGAGCGGCAAATTTATGCCGCTCTTTTTTATTTCGCCACTTCGTCTGGACGAGGTGCTTTTGTTTCTGGTGTAATCACTTGTTCTTTTTCTACAACTTGAATGACCGCATTTAATTTATACAGCTTGTTAAATTCACGAACGAAATCGTCGAGTTTTAAGTTCGCTTCAATGTATGGTGCGGTTTCACAATCTTGAATGAGCCCACACGTTGCTTTTAACGATTTTGAAAACTCCAGTAGCATACGCTCATTATCTAAATGAACGATAATCGCTTCTTCATCGGTTACATCTTCACGATCAATTTTGAAATATTTGCCGTCAATAATACGTTCTAAATTTGTTTCCTCAAATGGAAACTTGAATTGCTCATAAATTAAATTCATTGTGTATGCCTCCAGAAAAAATTATTGTGCGCAATATGTAACGACTTCGTCATACGACAAATCGCCACCAAAGATCGATAGTGCGCTGCCGATTGTAACATGTAACTTGCCATTTGATAGTGCGTTGAATGCTTGTAAATCTTCAAGTGAACGAACGCCGCCTGCATACGTTGTTGGAATTGTCACCCATTGTGCTAAGTCACGTACTAAGTCTTCCTGCATGCCGCTTTTTTTCCCTTCCACATCGACCGCGTGAATTAAAAATTCATCACAATAGTGTGCAAGTTCGCGAATCGACTGCTCATTGACGATAAAATCGCTAAACTTTGTCCATTGATCGGTCACAACATACCATTGATCATCTTTTTTACGACAGCTTAAATCAAGCACGATATGTTCTTTGCCAACCGCGTTCACCAGTTGTTCAAGACGCTCCATATCGAGTAAGCCATCATGGAAAATGTATGATGTGACAATGACATGCGATGCCCCTGCATCGATGTATTGCTTTGCATTTTGTGCCGTAATGCCACCGCCGATTTGCAGGCCACCAGGATAGGCAGCAAGTGCCGATTGTGCTGCTTCCTCATTGCCAGGACCGAGCATAATTACGTGTCCACCTGTTAAGCCATCTCGTTGAAATAGCTGTGCATAATGACGCGCATCATGTTCAGATACGAAGTTTTCGACAACGGCTTGATCGGTATGACCAAGCGTACTGCCAACAATTTGTTTTACTTTTCCTGCGTGTAAATCAATACAAGGTCTAAATTCCATTCCCTCAACCCTTTCTATGTTTATATTATCTTAATTTTTGAATATTTATTCAAGTTCAAAAACGAAAACAAACGAACAGTTGCTCGTTATGTATGATAAAATGAACAAAAAAACGAACGGGGGAGGGAATTTTATGACGCAAACTCACGATTTATTTGAACAAAATAAATTATTCATCGTCGGTCGACCGATTGTGTCAATTTTCCATAACAGTCAAAATATGTACTCCATCGTCCGCGTGCGAATTCAAGAGACGAATTTATCGTTTGAAGAAAAGGAAATCATCGTTGTTGGCTATTTCCCAAAGCTGCATGAGGAAGATGTATACCGCTTTACAGGCCAGCTGCGCCAACATCCAAAGTATGGGCAACAATTTGCGGTGGACACGTTTACGAAGGAAGTGCCGGCGACTGAACAAGGTGTTATTCATTATTTATCGAGTGATTTATTTACAGGAATCGGGCGAAAAACGGCGGAGCTCATTGTTGAAAAACTCGGCGCAAATGCCATTACACGCATTTTAGAAGATCCGCATGCACTGGATGAAGTACCGCGTTTATCAAAGGAGAAAAAGGCGACGCTTCGTGAGACAATCGAACAAAATTTAGGGCTTGAGCGCATTATGATTCAATTAAATGAATGGGGATTCGGACCACAGCTAGGGATGAAAATTTATCAAACGTACCGCGAACAAACGATTGAGCTGTTAAGTGAAAACCCGTATATGCTCATTGAGGACGTCGACGGTGTCGGTTTCCAAAAGGCAGATGAACTCGGCGCAAAGCTTGGCATTACAGGCAAGCATAAAGACCGTATTGCCGCTGCTATTTTGCATATGCTCACGCAAGGGGCACTGTCGGAGGGACATGTGTATTTAGAGGCGGAGCGCATGTTGCCGAGCGTGAAGCAAATGCTTGAGCAAAGCCAACAAGAAGACATCCCATTTGAGCTTATTTCGCAAGTGCTCATTGAGATGCGTGAGGAAGGGAAAATTTGCGGCGAGGAAACGCGTGCATACTTGCCGTCTCTTTATTTTTCAGAAGTTGGCATCGCGTCGAAAATGCTCGAGCTAATCGAGCGCAATACGTCGCATTCAAAATTTCCAATTGATGAAATTCGCCGCGCCATTGGTGATATTGAGGACGTAAATGGTGTGACGTATGCGCCGACGCAAATTGAAGCGATCGAAACGGCTTTAAATGAAGCGGTCATGATTTTAACAGGTGGTCCTGGTACTGGGAAAACAACGGTTATTAAAGGACTCGTTCATGTATATGCAGAGCTGCACGGTTTATCGCTTAATCCAAATGACTATGCACAAAAAGGTGAAGCGTTTCCGATTACGCTCGTTGCACCGACTGGACGCGCGGCGAAGCGTCTAGCAGAATCAACGGAGCTGCCTGCGATGACCATTCATCGACTGCTCGGTTTTACAGGGCAAGAAAAGGAAGAAGAAACGGAGCGTGAAATTGGTGGGCGACTGCTCATTATTGATGAGATGTCGATGGTCGACACGTGGCTTGCGCATCAGCTATTAAAAGCGCTAGGTGATGATGTGCAAGTCGTGTTTGTTGGTGACCAAGATCAGTTACCACCAGTAGGGCCAGGACAGGTGTTAAAAGATTTATTAGCATCTCAAAAGGTGCCAACTGTCGAATTAAAAGATGTATATCGTCAAGCAGAAGGTTCCACAATTATTGAAATGGCACACCAAATTAAGCAAAACATCGTGCCGCAAAACTTAACGGCAAAAACGTCTGATCGCAGCTTTATTCAAGCAAGTGCGAACCAAGTGGCGAGCGCAGTTACACAAGTCGTGCAAAGCGCCCTGAAGAAAGGATTTTCCATTCGCGATGTGCAAGTGCTCGCACCGATGTACCGCGGTCCAGCAGGGATCGATGCGCTGAATAAAGAAATTCAAGCACTCGTCAATCCAAATGAAGACGGGCAGCGTCGCGAACTCGCATTTGGTGATACGATTTTCCGCGTCGGGGATAAAGTGTTACAACTTGTCAATCAACCAGAAAGCAATGTATTTAACGGCGATATGGGCGAAATTATTTCGATTATTAAAGCGAAGGAAACGGTTGAAAAACAAGATACACTCATTGTGAGCTATGATGGTATTGAAGTCACATATCAGCGCGGGGACTTAAACCAAATTACGCTTGCGTATTGCTGCTCGATTCATAAATCCCAAGGGTCTGAGTTTGCGATGGTCATTATGCCCATCGTGCGCAGCTATACAAAAATGTTGCGTCGTAATTTGCTGTATACAGGCATTACGCGTGCCAAAAACTTTTTAATTTTATGCGGGGAGCCAGATGTGCTCGCACAAGGCTTACAGCGCACCGATGATTTACAGCGTTTAACGACATTAAGTGTGCGGTTAAATCCAACACACGAACAAACTGACGTGCAACATGACAGCAGAGAACAACGACCAGCACTACAACCGTCATTGCCGGCAGTGTTAACAACAGACACAATGCCACATATTCATCCGATGGTTGGGATGAACGATGTGTCCCCGTATGACTTTTTAACGCAAGACGAAAATGAATAAATGAAAGTGGGCTGTTTTTTGGACAGCTCGCTTTTTTTAGTGGGTGGAATTTTATAATTGTGAAAAATTTTTGACAGCGTCTTGACACGAATGTTTTTTTGGGTCCTAGAAATGATTGTTCGTTTATGATAGTTAGGAAGCCGACTTTTTTCATAAATTGTGGCAGGAAGAATGGGAAGTGCAAAAGTGTTGATTTTTGAAATATGTAACCGGTTTAATAACGGAAAAATCGGAATATATTATTAATTTACAACGTAGTTGTTCGATGCTACTATTCATTTTAGAGTTCTGATGTATGACTTCTAACGTCGTACATCAATCGAATATATGTATACAATTTAAAATTAAATGAAGAAGGTGTAGCATGAATATTTTATGGGGTATCGGCGGTATTTTAGTC
Organism: Caryophanon sp.; assembly: GCA_018384745.1. GTDB lineage: Bacteria > Bacillota > Bacilli > Bacillales_A > Planococcaceae > Caryophanon. Next base: position 26,464 of record JAHAYH010000025.1, read on the forward strand.
ATTATCGCAATCGGTTTCTTATTATCAACGTCGCGCTCGAACATTAAATGGCGCACAATTTTAGCGGGCTTAGCGTTACAGTTAACGTTCGCATTCATCGTGTTAAAGTGGGAACAAGGTCGTAAAGCGTTAATGGCCGTTTCAGACGCTGTCCAAAACATGATCGGCTATGCAAACGAAGGTGTTGTGTTCGTATTCGGTGGTTTAGCGGATGCAAACATTGTTGGCTTCGTATTTGCCGTAAACGTTTTAACAATCATCATTTTCTTCTCTGCCTTAATTTCAGTACTATATTATTTAGGCATTATGCAAATTATTATTAAGTTTATCGGTGGTTTCTTATCGAAAATTTTAGGCACAAGCCAAGCGGAGTCAGTAAACGCTGCAGCAAACATTTTCGTTGGTCAAACAGAAGCACCATTAGTTATTCGTCCATTTTTATCAAAAATGACACGTTCAGAGCTATTTGCCGTTATGACAGGTGGTTTAGCCTCTGTATCAGGTTCAGTACTAGTTGGTTACTCATTATTAGGTGTACCACTTGAATACTTAATCGCAGCAAGCTTCATGGCAGCGCCAGCCGGTTTAGTTATGGCGAAGCTTTTATTACCAGAAACAGAAGAAGTAGACGCAACGAACTTCAAAATGGAGAAAGATACAGCTTCTACAAACGTTATTGATGCAGCCGCTCGCGGTGCAGCAGACGGTTTACAATTAGCGTTAAACGTAGGTGGTATGTTACTCGCATTCATCGCATTAATCGCGTTATTAAACGGCATGTTAGGTGGCGTGTTCGGTTGGTTTGGCGTTGAAGGCGTAACAATCGAAGGTATTTTAGGATATGTATTTGCACCGATCGCATTTGTTATTGGTGTACCGTGGGAAGAAGCTGTAAAAGCAGGTTCATTCATCGGTCAAAAATTAGTGTTAAATGAGTTTGTAGCCTACACAAACTTCGGTCCAGAAATTCCAAACTTAACGGATAAAACAGCGATGATCATTTCGTTTGCATTATGTGGTTTCGCAAACTTAAGTTCACTTGCAATTTTAATCGGTGGTTTAGGGGCAATGGCACCAGATCGTCGTCCAGTAATCGCGGGTCTTGCAATGAAAGCAGTAATCGCAGGGACACTTGCTTCATTATTAAGCGCAGCGATCGCGGGTATGTTTATTTAATCATTATTCACAGCTGTTCAAGCATTTGCTTGGGCAGCTTTTTTGTATGTTGTAGTAGCAGAAATGTTATTATGGCATATGTGGGTTGTTTTTGTAAAGTGGGTGGACGAAATTTAACCCGATATTTCGTGTGCAATAGAAAATATCCTATTGAAATATACGCTTCTACATTGACAGAATGCTATTTGCTTCATATAATCAACTATATATTGATAATGAATACTTTGACGGAGACAGTACGTTTACAAGCGCTGTGACTAGAAAGAGGCTCCTTAGGCTGTAAGAGCTTCCACACGTGTAAACCGAACGCTACTCCCGAGTGCAGCTAATCCCTGCCGTTCACTGCGTTAAAGTGCTAGAGATGCATAAATCGTGTGTTTATGTGAACTAGGGTGGTACCGCGAGATAACAGTCCTCGTCCCTTTTTGAGGGATGGGGGCTTTTTTTATTGGTCACGTATTCATACATTTATTTTAGGAGGAATTTCCATTATGAAAGCGACAGATATTCGACGCCTGTATTTAGAGTTCTTTAAAGAAAAAGGACATCATCATGAACCATCAGCACCACTTGTACCAATTAACGACCCATCATTACTATGGATCAACTCAGGTGTTGCAACGTTAAAACCATACTTTGATGGTCGCATTATTCCAGATAACCCACGCATTACAAACGCCCAAAAATCAATTCGTACAAACGATATTGAAAACGTCGGGAAAACAGCGCGCCACCATACATTCTTTGAAATGTTAGGAAACTTCTCAATCGGGGATTATTTCAAAAAAGAATCAATCCACTATGCATGGGAATTTTTAACGGATAAAAAATGGATGGGCTTTGATCCAGAAAAATTATCGATTACATTACACCCAGAAGACCAAGAAGCATATGATGTATGGGCAAATGAAATTGGCATTCCAGAAGAGCGTTTAATTCGCATCGAAGGAAACTTCTGGGACATCGGCGAAGGTCCATCTGGTCCGAACTCAGAAATCTTCTATGACCGCGGTGAAGTATACGGCTTCGGTACACCGGAAGAAGAAATGTATCCAGGTGGGGAAAATGAGCGTTACTTAGAAATTTGGAACCTTGTATTCTCTCAGTTTAACCATAATCCAGATCACACATACACGCCGCTACCAAAGCAAAACATCGATACAGGGATGGGCTTAGAGCGGATCGTATCTGTTGTACAAAACGTACCAACAAACTTCGATACAGACTTATTCATGCCAATTATTGAAAAGGTAGAAGAGTTTGCAAACCGTAAATACAAGCGTCCACATGAAGTAGACTTAAAAGAAATTTTCGGTTCTGCAGAAGATATCAACACGCCGTTTAAAGTAATCGCAGACCATATTCGTACGGTAGCATTCGCAATCGGTGACGGTGCATTACCATCAAATGAAGGGCGTGGCTATGTATTACGTCGTTTATTACGTCGTGCGGTACGCTATGCGAAACAAATCGGCATCGACAAGCCGTTCATGTACAAATTAGTACCAACTGTTGGTGCGATTATGGAAGATTTCTACCCAGAAGTAACGGAAAAAGCAGCCTTCATTGAACGCGTTATTAAAAACGAGGAAGATCGTTTCCACGAAACACTTGATGGCGGGTTAGCGATTCTTTCAGAAGTCATCGAAACGCAAAAAACAAACAAGGAAACAGTGATTCCTGGTGCAATTGCGTTCAAATTATATGATACGTATGGTTTCCCAGTGGAATTAACAGAAGAGTACGCAGAAGAAGCAGGCATGACAGTTGATCATGAAGGCTTTGAGGCGTCAATGAATGAACAGCGTGAGCGTGCACGTAATGCGCGTGCAGATGTTGATTCAATGCAAGTGCAAAATGAAGTGTTAGCGAACTTAACACAAAGCTCGACATTCATTTATGATGCGTATGAACAACAAACGACGGTGGCAGCAATCGTTGTAAACGGTCAAGAAGCAACAAAAGCTTCTGAAGGTGAAGAAGCGCTTGTTATTTTAGCAGAAACGCCATTCTACGCAGAGATGGGTGGACAAATTGCAGATACAGGTGTCATTGAAGCGGATACGTTTAAAGCGATCGTCAAAGACGTACAAAAAGCGCCAAACGGTCAACCGTTACACACAGTGGTCATCGAATCAGGTGAAATGAATGTGGGCGACGCAGCAACAGCAAAAGTGGACGAAGCAAAACGTAAATTAATCTTAAAAAACCATACAGCAACACACTTAATGCACCGTGCATTAAAAGACGTATTAGGCGACCATGTAGCACAAGCGGGTTCTTACGTAGGTCCAGATCGTTTACGCTTTGACTTCTCTCACTTCGGTGCAGCGACGAAAGAAGAGCTTGCACAAGTAGAACGTGCCGTAAACGAAAAAATTTGGGATGACATTGAAGTTGTCATTCAAGAAATGGATATCGATTCTGCAAAAGCGATGGGTGCGATGGCATTATTCGGTGAAAAATACGGCGATGTTGTACGTGTCGTAGCGGTATCTGACTATTCAATCGAGCTTTGCGGTGGCTTACACGTCGCGCGTTCATCTGAAATTGGCTTCTTCAAAATCGTATCAGAAGGCGGAATCGGCGCTGGTACACGTCGTATTGAAGCGGTAACAGGGAAAGCGGCATACGAGGCTGTAAAAGAAGAAGAAGCGGTCTTACTAGAAGCAGCAGCGCTATTAAAAGCGAATGCAAAAGATGTAGCAACACGCGTGGCATCACTTCAAGCAGACTACAAAGAGTTACAACGTGAAAACGAAGCATTATCACAAAAAATCGCTAACGCACAAGCGGGTGCAGTGTTAGATGCAGCGAAGCAATTCGGTGATGTTACGGTGCTATCAACGAAAGTGGATGCCAAAGATAACAACCAATTACGTCAAATGATGGACGACTTAAAAGGTAAAATGAACAACGCAGTGATCGTACTTGGCGCAACAGACGGCGACAAAGTAATGCTTTGTGCAGGTGTTACAAAAGACATCGCTGGTGGCGATTACCACGCTGGAAACATCGTGAAGCACGTAGCAGAGCTTTGCGGCGGTAAAGGCGGCGGTCGTCCAGATATGGCGATGGCAGGCGCAAAAGATGCAGACAAGCTAGAAGCAGCATTAGCATCTGTATATGAATTACCAATTTTCGCATAAAAAATAATGACGCACGTGGCGCTGCCTATGCTAAAAGTATGGGATGCGACGAGGAAGAATTTAGGCAAATTCATTTATCCTACACGTAAAATCATGTATACTGGAAAAAAAGGAGATGCACGTTTGTCGCATCTCCTTATTTCTGAAAGCGAGGTGCTGGGTATGGATTCATTCGATAATACGATGAAGTTCAGTTTTTCTGACGAGTCAATGGAGCAAGAAGTAAAGCAAGTGATGGTAAAGGTGCACGCCTCTTTAGAGGAGAAAGGCTACAACCCAATTAATCAAATTGTGGGGTATTTATTATCTGGCGATCCGGCATACATTCCTCGTCATCAGGATGCTCGTAATTTAATTCGTAAACTAGAACGTGATGAAATCTTAGAGGAACTCGTAAAATTTTATATAAAGCATAACGAGGGCACAAAATGAGAATTATGGGATTAGATGTTGGGTCACGCACAGTTGGCGTTGCGATTAGCGATGCACTAGGCTGGACAGCACAAGGGATTGAAACGGTGAAAATTAATGAGGATGAGCAAGCGTTTGGTTTAGACCGTCTTGCAGAGCTCATTAAGGAGTATGCCGTAACAGAAATCGTCGTTGGGTATCCTAAAAACATGAACAACTCGATCGGTCCGCGCGGCGAAGCGTCGGAGAAATATAAGGCGATGCTAGAAGAGCGCTTTGGCTTACCGGTGAAATTGTGGGATGAACGCTTGACAACGATGGCGGCAGAACGTATGCTCATTGATGCAGATGTTAGTCGTAAAAAGCGCAAGCAAGTCATTGATAAAATGGCAGCAGTTATGATTTTACAAGGCTACTTAGATAGCAAAAATTAATTTTGAAAAGAGGAATTCAACTATGGCAGAACAACAAGAACGCCACATCACATTAGTAGACGCTGAAGGTAACGAGAGCTTATTTGAAGTGTTAGAAACATTTAAAAACGACGAAACAGGTAAATCGTACGTATTCATTTCTGAAGTAGGTGCAGAAGAAGACGACAACGGTTACGTGGAAATTCACGCATATTCGTACGTTGAAGATGAAACGGGCGAAGGCGGCGACATCTTCCCAATCGAAACAGAAGAAGAGTGGGAATTTGTAGAGTCTAAAATGGAAGAATTAGAAGACCAAATTAACGCATTAGAAGACGAAGACGAAGAATAAAACAATGAAAAAAGGAGAAGGCACCTTGTCTTCTCCTCTTTTTCTGTCATAGCTAAAAGGAGCGATTCTCACATGGAAGAACAAACATTTACAATCCAAAACGAAGCAGGCGAAGCGGTAACGTGTCACGTCGTGTTTACATTTGATGCAGAAGAGCGTTCATATGTATTATTCACAATTGATGGCGATGAAACAGGTCAATTATCAGCGCTGCGTTACGTTTTAAATGAAAACGGCGAAGTGTCTGACTTTGAAGATATCGAAACGGAAGAAGAGTGGGCGATGGTTGAAGAAGTGATGAACACATTAATGGATGAGTTCTCACAAGACCAACAAAACTTCATTACCGTAACAAACGCAGAAGGTGACGATGTGGAATATCAAATTTTACATCGCTTCAAACACCCTGAGACGAATAAAGACTTCTTATTTTACGGTGATTTAGACGAAGCGGGTATGGTGACAGAAGTGTTTGCATCTGCATACATTGCAGGCGCAAACGGCGAAGTAACGGATTTATTACCAATTGAGTCTGATGAGGAATGGGCGTTTGTCGAAGCAACGCTACAAATGCTACAACGTCAAAACTAATACGAGGAGCGAGCACGATGTATCCAAATTGTCCAAAATGTAATTCATCTTATACGTACGAAGATGGGGTGAACTACGTATGCCCTGAATGTGCGCATGAATGGTCGATGACAGCGGAGGAAGAAGAAGTCGTTGTCATTAAAGATGCAAACGGAAACGTATTACAAGATGGTGACACGGTAACGGTCATTAAAGATTTAAAAGTAAAAGGCAGCTCAAGTGCTGTGAAGCAAGGAACGAAAGTGAAAAACATTCGCTTAGTGCCAGATGCAACAGACGGTCATAACATTGACTGTAAAATCGATGGCTTCGGCGCAATGGGCTTAAAATCGGAGTTTGTGAAAAAGATTTAAGACAGAAGCTAAGGATTGTGCGTCCTTAGCTTTTTGTGTGCAACAAATGATTTCCATACATCGTTCTATTTACAACAAGGCGCACAATGCGACATAATAGTTTTGTTTGTCACATATACGACAATCTTGTATCATTATGGAGAGAAACATGTAGGGGGGCGTCTCGTGGTGGATCCAGAGAAAAAGCAGCAAATGCTTCAAAAAATCGAAGAGCGTGCTGCAGAACGAAAAACAATGCGTAAAATCTTCCTCATCATTACAGCGGTGCTATTTGCGGCTGTCATTGGTGTTGGTTTATATGCGTACTTCTTTATCTCAAGTGCATTAAAGCCGGTAGATGAAGCAGCAGAGGACGTTGTGAAAGTGGAAATACCACTTGGTTCAGGTGTAACGTCGATTGCAACCATTTTAGAAGAAAATGGACTTGTGAAAAATGCGAAAGTGTTTAAATACTATGCGAAATTTAAAAATGAGTCGCAGTTCCAAGCGGGAGAATATGAGTTAACGAAAGCAATGACGTTAGATGAGTTAATCGAAAGCTTAAAAACAGGGACACTTTATCGTGAGCCATTATTTACAATTACGTACAATGAAGGTTGGACACTGGACCAAATCGCAAAGCGTGTTGCAGAGAAAACATCGCACTCAGAAGAGGACTTCTTAAACAAAGTCAATAGCGAAGAGTACATTCATGAGCTTGCGGCGAAATACCCAACGCTTATTAAGCCGGATGAAATGTTAGCAGAAAACGTCAAGTTCCCATTAGAAGGGTACTTATATCCAGCGACATATCCGTACTTTGAAGAAAACCCGCCATTGACAGTGATCATTGAGCAAATGTTAGAAGAAACAAATAAATACGTTGTGCAATATCAAGAAGCGATTACAGCAAACGACTATTTAAAAACACCGCATAAGTTTTTAACGTTCGCCTCACTGCTTGAAAAAGAAGCGACAGGCACAACGGACCGTGCAACGATTGCGTCGGTGTTTTATAACCGTTTAGATGAGCCGATGCCACTGCAAACGGACCCAACTGTATTATATGCCCTTGGTGAGCATAAAGATCGCGTGTTATACAAAGATTTAGAAGTACAAGATCCGTACAATACGTATCAAAATGCAGGCTTACCGCCAGGACCAATCGCAACAGCAGGTGCAACATCATTTGAAGCGGCACTCAGCCCTTCAAAAACAAACTACTTATACTTCTTAGCGGATAAAGATGGCAAAAACCACTTCGCAGAAACGTATGAAGAGCACCAAGCGAACGTTGCAAAGTACATTAACACACAATACTAAATCGCGTTATTTTGTCACAATTTCAAAATAACAGTTCATTGGAGGAAAGAACATTCGCTTTCCTCCAATTTTCATGTTATTATAGATTGTGATTTTTTGATGTTTAACAAATGTTGAATGAGCAAAGATACGTAGAAGGTGGGCGCGAGTGCTGCTCTCCTTTTTTCTGTGTACACGTCCATTTTGAATGCGTCCATACGTGCATTCGTCCGCGTAATATGTTCGCCCTGTAAGCGATTGACTTACGCGTGATGATGCAACGGTCGAGGCGTTCTAAAGCACGAACACAGCCGTTTGTATAATGAATCTTCAACAAAGTAAGGAGTAAGTGAAATGGAATTATCGGATCACTATATTGCGACCTTTATTCACGAACGAAGCGAGCTTTTATTAGAGATGGAACGTTACGCAGAGGAACACCATGTACCGATTATGCAGTTAGCTGGTATTGAAGCATTGGCACAGCTACTGCGCATTCAACAGCCAAAAAGCATTTTAGAAATTGGTACAGCGATTGGCTATTCTGCAATCCGCATGGCAGAAGCATTGCCGCATACGCATATTACGACAATTGAACGCGATGGCGCACGTGTCGAAAAAGCGCGTGATTTTATTGGGCGCTCCGATGTTGCTGAACAAATTCGTGTGATCGAAGGCGATGCGTTAGACGTCGACAATGCGGATCTTTTGCCAACATACGATGCGGTGTTTATCGACGCAGCAAAAGGTCAATATCAAAAGTTCTTTGAAAAATATTCGCCGCTTGTACCGAGTGGGGGCATTTTATATATCGATAACATGTACATGCATGGCTTATCGGACTTAGATATTAAAGATGTACCACGTCGCAAACGTACAATGATTCGGAACTTAAAAACATTCTCAGATTGGATTTTAAGCCACGAAGAGTATACGTCAGCGTTCTTTCCAATTGGAGATGGGATTTTAATTTGTTTGAAGAGGTGAGCAACGTGACAAAACCAGAATTATTAGTAACACCACAATCGGTGGAGCATGTAAAAGCATTACTTGAAGCAGGGGCAGATGCCTTTGTACTTGGAGAACAACAATTTGGTCTACGTTTAGCAGGAGACTTTACCGTAGACGACGTGCGTGAAGCAACAGCGCTTATTCACGCAGCGGGCAAAAAAGTATATGTCGCTGTCAACGCCATTTTCCATAATGATCGTTTAGATGCACTGGATGTGTATTTACAGCAGATGCAGCAAATTGGTGTCGACGCATTATTATTTGGCGACCCAGCTGTCGTTGTCGCAGTGCGTGAGTTAGGCATTACGATTCCGTTGCATTGGAGCCCTGAAACGATTGCGACAAACTGGTTCCAAGCGAACTATTGGGGCGAGCGTGGCGCAACGCGTGCGGTGTTAGCGCGCGAGCTTTCACTGGAGGAAGTGCTCGAGTGTAAAGAGCATGCCAACGTCGAAATTGAAGTGCAAGTGCACGGCATGACGTGCATGTTCCAATCGAAGCGTTCATTGCTTGGTAACTACTTCTTATTCCGCGATGAAGTGATGGAAGTGGAAAACCGTAAAGAAAATCGCAACATGTTTTTACATGACAAAGAGCGTAAAAATAAATACCCAATTTATGAAGATGTGAACGGCACGCACATTTTCTCGCCAAATGATATGTGCATTATTGATGAATTAGGCGAGCTATTTGAAGCGGGGATCGATTCATTAAAATTTGATGCGGTATTACAAGACTTTGATTACACGGTGAACGTGACGAACCTTTACCGTCAAGCAATCGATGCGTACTTTGACGAAGGTGAAGACGCATACGAGGACATAAAAGACGATTTACTTGCACAAATTGAAGCGATGCAGCCAGCATTACGCCCGTTAGACACAGGCTTTATTTTCAAAGAAACGGTGTACTAAGGCGAGGGGGGAATTACGACGATGTTACAATTAATTCAAAACGAAAAAATTCGCAGCGTAGTCGATGGCAAAACGGTTATTACAAAAAAGCCAGAGTTATTAGCACCTGCGGGTAGTTTAGAAAAATTAAAAGTCGCTGTGCATTACGGCGCAGATGCCGTATTTATCGGCGGACAAGAATTTGGCCTTCGCTCAAACGCAGGCAACTTTACGATTGACGAAATGCGTGAAGGGGTTGAGTTTGCGAAACAGTACGGCGCCGTGATTTACGTGACGACGAATATTTTTGCACATAACGAAAATATGGACGGCTTAACGGAATACTTACAAGCGATTGAAGGTGCTGGCGTACGCGGTATTATCGTTGCGGATCCATTAATTATTGAGACGTGCCGTAAAGCAGCGCCAAAGCTGGAAATCCATTTATCAACGCAGCAGTCGTTATCGAACTGGAAAGCGGTGAAATATTGGAAGCAAGAAGGACTGCACCGCGTCGTACTTGCACGTGAAGTAGGCGGCGAGGAAATGCGCAAAATGAAAGAGGAAGTAGACATTGAAATCGAGGCATTTGTCCATGGTGCAATGTGTATCGCTTACTCTGGTCGCTGTGTATTATCCAACCATATGACGGCACGCGACTCAAACCGTGGCGGATGCTGTCAATCATGTCGTTGGGATTATGATTTGTATGAAAATAACGACGGCGAAGAAGTGGCATTATTTACGGAGCAAGATGCGCCGTTTGCGATGAGTCCAAAAGACTTAAAGCTAATTGAATCCATTCCACATATGATCGAGCTTGGCATTGACTCGTTAAAAGTAGAAGGGCGCATGAAATCGATTCACTATGTAGCAACTGTTATTTCGGTATACCGTAAAGTAATTGATGCGTACTGTGCAGACCCAGAAAACTTTACGATTAAACGTGAATGGTTAGAGGAGCTAGACCGCTGTGCAAACCGTGAGACAGCTTCATCGTTCTTCTTAGATGAGCCAGGACACGAGCAGCAAATGTTCGGTGCAGAAGCAGCGCGCACGAAAAATGCGGCATGGGACTTCGCTGGTGTTGTGATGGACTATGATGCGGCAACACAAATGGTGACATTGCAGCAACGTAACTTCTTCCGTCCAGGAGATACGATTGAGTTCTTTGGACCAGAAATTACAAGCTTCCAAATGACAGTTGGCGAAATTTTTGATGACAACGGCGAAAGCTTAGATGCAGCACGTCATCCGTTATCAATCGTTCGCTTCAAAGTAGACCAACCACTATATCCAAATAATATGATGCGTAAGGAGCTCAAAAAATCATGACAAAGCGTCCTGTTGTAATCGGGATCGCAGGTGGCTCTTGCTCTGGTAAGACAAGTGTCACACGCGCAATCTACGAAGTATTTAAAGAACACTCAGTTGTTATTATTGAACAAGATTATTATTATAAGGACCAAGCGCACTTAACGTTTGAAGAGCGCCTTGAGACGAACTATGACCACCCGTTTGCGTTCGATAATGATTTATTAATTGAGCATGTGAACCAATTATTAAACCGCCAACCGATTCAAAAGCCTGTATATGACTATGTGAACCATACACGTGCAGCAGAAGTGATCGATGTGGAACCGGTTGATGTCATTATTGTCGAAGGGATTTTAGTACTAGAAGATGCGCGCTTACGCGATTTAATGGATATTAAAATTTACGTCGACACAGATGCAGACTTACGCATTATTCGTCGCATTCAGCGCGATATTAAAGAGCGTGGTCGTACAGCGGATTCAGTAATTGACCAGTACTTATCAGCGGTGCGCCCAATGCATAACTTATTTATCGAGCCGACGAAGCGACATGCACATGTCATCATTCCAGAAGGTGGCGGCAATGAAGTCGCGATTGACTTACTGATTACGAAAATTAAAACAATTCTTGAATCAAATGATGTTATGTAATATGATAGGGAAAGCATGAACGATGGTTCAGTGAATGAACTATTGAAATATTTTCCTTTATACATTACAATTGACGTTATATAAATGCTTATACAAAATCGGCCATTTAGGGAATGCCCCTTTATGGTCGAGTTTTTCTATTTTGTAATCGCTTTAATATAAGCGCAAAATTTTAAGGAGTGAATGAAGTTGTCTAACGAAAAAACATACCCTATGACAATTTTAGGGAAATTAGAAAAAGAACGTGAAATGGAACAGTTAATTAAAATTAACCGTCCAGAAATCGTCGCACGCATTAAAGAAGCACGTGAGCTAGGCGATTTATCAGAAAACGCTGAGTACCATGCAGCGAAGGAAGAGCAATCAATTTTAGAAGGTCGAATCGCGACAATTAACAACATGTTACGCTTCGTTGAAATTATTGACGACACAATTTCTGTTGAAGAAAAAGAGAAATTAGAAGCGCAATTACAAGAAGCAAACGCAAAAGTAGAGCAATACGTAGCGGGCGTGGAAGAAGCAAAAGCAAACAATGCAAAAGAAGAAGCGTTATTATTAGAAGAAAAAGTGAAGCTTGAAAAATGGTACGCTGAAAAAGTGCAAGACTTATTAAACACAGTGGAAGTATCAGAAACGAAAAAATCAAGCGATGATGTAACAATCGGTAAAACTGTAACGTTTATCGAAGTGGGCGAAGACGATGAAGAAGAATACACAATCGTTGGTTCAGCAGAAGCAGATCCACTTGAAGGTAAAATTTCAAACGATTCACCAATCGCAAAAGGTTTACTAGGTAAAAAGGTTGGCGACATCGTGAAGATCGCTACTCCTGGTGGCGACATGGAAGTAAAAATTATTAACATTCAATAATACACAACACGTTCCGATAAGAAACGTAACAAACGAAAGAAGCTTGCAGCTGCAAGCTTCTTTTTCAAGGAGGATCACCGGATGAAAATTGCAGTTATTGGCGCAATGGAAGAGGAAGTACAATTATTACGCGAAGCATTACAAAATGTGCAAACAGAAAAAATCGCAGGGACAGAATATACAACAGGTACGCATGAAGGCAAGGAAGTTGTATTAATGAAAAGCGGCATCGGTAAAGTAAATGCAGCGATGTCGACAGCGGTGCTATTAGATCGTTATGCACCAACAGTTGTTATTAATACAGGTTCAGCAGGCGGTTATGACCCATCATTAAAAGTAGGCGCTATTGTCATTTCAGACGAAGTGCGTCACCATGATGTGGATGCTTGCGTATTCGGTTATGAAATCGGACAAGTACCACAAATGCCACCAGCGTTTAAAGCCGATTCTAAATTAATCGAAGTGGCAAAAGAAGCGGTCGAAGCAGTAGGCGAGCACCCATACGGCATCGGATTAATTTGCTCAGGGGATGTATTTATGAGCGACCCAACGCGCGTAGAGTTAGTGCGTGGTCAATTCCCAACGATGAAGGCAGTTGAAATGGAAGCAGCGGCGGTTGCGCAAGTATGTTACCAGTTTGGCACACCATTCGTTGTGATCCGCGCATTATCCGATATTGCAGGTCAACAATCCAACATTAGCTTTGATGAGTTTTTACCAGTAGCAGCGAAGCACTCTACACAAGTCGTGTTAAAAGCGGTAGAAATGCTGTAAGCAAATGAATGATGCGCACTGCATATGTCAGTGGACATTATGTCATCGAATAAAAAACAGAAAAAAGTGTAGCCTGTATGTATGCAGACTACACTTTTTTCATTGTAAACGTACTAATCATTAATAGTGCTAAAATCGGTGTTAAAAACATATAAAAGACCGGATTTGCAAAGTTAATAAAGAAAAATGTAAATGTCAGTACAGACCCAGCTGCCGTAATCGGTAGTCCTGTGAAGTAACCGTTTGCTTCAGATACGTTAAAACGCGCTAAACGTAATGCACCACAAACGATGTATAACACTGTCATGAACATGCCGACGGTGCTGAAATCATGCAGCACCACTTCATACATTAAAAGTGCAGGGGCAATACCGAATGAAATAACATCACTCATCGAGTCGAGTTGTTTACCAAGCTCTGACTCTTGCTGTAGCTTACGAGCAACTTTGCCGTCGTAGCGGTCAAGTAGTGCTGCAATGAAAATAAACAGCACTGCATAACTGTAATAGCCTTCTAATGTAGCCATAACAGACGCACCACCAAATGACATGTTGGCAATCGTTAAAATATTCGCCGCTTGCGTCTTAAGTTTTTTAACCGTCGTATCCACCATATGTAGAATAAACATGGGGAAACACTCCTTTTAAATATGGCATAAAATAAGTTCAACTTGCGCTGTCATCTGAACTTGAAAAAACACAATTCCTAGCATTGTGTTCTAAAGTCAGACGTGTTTAAATGAAAAGAGCACATATATTTTTTAATTATACTTCGAACTGCACGAAAATGTAAGGTCGAATTTAAGTGAGGCATATTATGATTGAAAAAATTTTTCAAAACTGTATTGAATTGACGAATAAACAGTGGTCATCCGCGCTGTTAAAACGAGTGGTGCAGTCGCCGGTAAGCAAGCACCTTATTTCATCTTACAGTAAAGTATACGACATTAACACCGATGAGGTTTCAAAGCCGATCGCTGAATATCATTCGTTGCATGAATTTTTTACACGCACATTAGCAGAAGGGCATCGTCCAGTTGCCCAAGGTCGTGTATTAACGAGTCCGGTCGATGCGAAAATTGAATCATTCGGTGCGATTGAGCGCGACATGATTTTTACGGTAAAAGGCAAGTCGTATAAAATTGAGCATTTACTCGGTAGCGTCGAGCGTGCAAAAGCATATGATCGCGGACAATACATCGTCTTTTATTTAAGTCCAGCAGATTATCACCGCATGCACAGTCCGGTTGATGCGCGCGTTGTGCGTCAATATGTGCTTGGGCATCATTCTTATCCGGTAAACAATCTCGGCTTAACGTACGGGAAAAAGCCATTATCGCATAATTACCGCATGGTTAGCCAACTTGAAACGGCAGAGGGGATGCGCATGGACTTTATTAAAGTTGGTGCCATGTTTGTCAATTCCATTGCGCTCACAAATACGAGCGATACGTGGTACCGCGGTGAAGAGGTCGGCTATTTTACGTTCGGTTCGACCGTTGTCATGCTGTTTGAACAAGAAACGGTGCAATTTAACGAAAATGTTACGCAAGGTGCGATGATTCAAATGGGTACATCGTTTGCAAATGTGTTATAATAGTTTAGTTAATTTCAACAGACGTTTACATGAATTCACGTGTTGTGCGTGAATTCATTTTATTGTGTCGTATATTTGACGAACAACTATCGAAAAAGGTGGGTACACAGTGTACAATTTTTTATTGCCGAAAGAATATGTCAATAATATTTTTGCGATTACACCTGAGAAGCTTGCGGCTTTAGGGATTCGTGGTATTATTACAGACTTAGACAATACGTTAGTGGAATGGGACCGTCCTGATGCGACAGAGGAGCTACAAGCGTGGCTATTGTCGATGAAAGAAGCGGGCATTCGCATCATTATCGCGTCAAACAATAACGAAGCGCGTGTGAAACATTTTGCCGACCCGATTGGCATTCCATACATTTTTAAAGCACGTAAACCGCTAGGCAGTGCGTATTATCGTGCGCTCGTTCGCTTGAAGCTACGCCCGGAAGAAGTGGCGATGGTAGGCGATCAGCTTTTAACGGATGTAATGGGTGGCAACCGCTTAAAATTGTATACAATTTTAGTGCGTCCAGTTGCACAATCAGACGGTTTTGTAACACGTTTTAACCGCTTTGTTGAACGTCGCGTCTTTAATGATTTACAACGAAAAGGAATATCAACTTGGGAGGACGAAGCATGAGTGAAGCATTACAATGTGTCGGGTGTGGCGTAGCAATTCAAACAGAAGATAAAAACGCTGTAGGTTACGCACCGGCATCATCTTTAGAAAAGGAAGTCATCGTTTGTCAACGCTGCTTCCGCTTAAAAAATTACAACGAAATTCAACCGGTGAGCTTAACGGATGACGACTTTTTACGCATTTTAAATGGGTTAGGTCAACAGGATGGCTTAATCGTTAAAATCGTTGATATTTTTGACTTTAACGGCAGCTGGTTACCAGGGTTACACCGCTTTGTCGGCAAAAATCCGGTATTACTTGTGGCAAACAAAGTCGATTTATTACCAAAGTCAGTCAAGCACAATAAAGTGATCAACTGGCTGCGTCGCGAAGCAAAAGCATTAGGCTTACATGCGGTAGACGTGAAGCTCGTATCGGCGCATAAAGGCATCGGTATGGAAGAGGTAATCGAAGCGATTGAAGAATATCGTAAAGGTCAAGACGTATACGTTGTTGGCTGTACGAACGTTGGGAAATCAACGTTCATTAACCGCATCATTAAGCAAGCAACTGGTGAAGGGGAAGTGATTACAACATCACATTTCCCAGGCACAACGCTTGATATGATTGGCATTCCATTAGATGATGGCTCGGCGTTATTCGATACACCAGGGATCATTAACCATCACCAAATGGCGCATTACTTAGACGCATCTGAGTTAAAATACATTATGCCGAAAAAAGAAATTAAACCAAAAGTGTACCAACAAAATGCAGGTCAAACGTTATTTGTTGGGGCGCTTGCTCGCTTTGACTTCATTCAAGGTGACCGCTCAGCATTTACGGTGCACATGGCAAATGATTTACCAATTCACCGCACGAAGCTTGAAAAAGCAGATGACTTATACGAAAATCACCGCGGTGAGTTGCTTGCACCGCCGACAGCAGAGCATATAGACAAGTTACCACCGTTAGTGCGTCATGAGTTCTCAATTAAAGAAGGCAAAACAGACGTTGTGTTCTCAGGACTAGGCTGGATTACAATTCAACACCCGAACGTTGTCGTAGCAGCGCACGCACCTAAAGGGGTCGAAGTATTCATTCGCCCATCATTAATTTAGCAATTGAATTTTTGTAGAGAGCTGAGGTTATTTTGTGATGAAAAAATGGTTTGCAGTAATCGGAGATCCAATTAAACATTCAAAGTCGCCAGAAATGCATCATTTTTGGTATGAAGATATGCAAGAAGATGCCGCGTATGTGCCGATTCATGTGACACCCGATACGCTTGCGCAAGCGGTCGAGTCGATGAAGCTGCTTGGTGCAAGCGGCTGGAACGTGACGATTCCGCATAAGGAGACAATCTTGCCATTGTTAGATGCCCTTGATGAGCAAGCGGCGAAAATGGGGGCTGTCAACACGGTCGTTCGTCAACCAGATGGCACGTTAAAAGGCTATAATACAGATGGTTTAGGCTTTGTTCGTTCACTCGAGGAGGCAATCGGTGACACGCAAAAATCCGCACGCTTACTCATCATTGGTGCTGGTGGTGCGGCGCGAGGTATCGCGTTTGCATTGCAAGCATCTGGCTATACAACCATTACAATTGCTAATCGTACCGTTGAAAAAGCAGCGGCAATTGTCGAGGAAATGCAAGCGGGTGAAGCGATCAGCTTACAGCAAGCTGGCGAGCAACTAGCACAGTTTGACATTTTAGTGCAAACGACGTCAGCAGGCTTAAGCGATGACTTCAGCATGCCGTTTCCGCTGACGCATTTACGCGAAGGGGCAATTGTGGCTGACATCGTGTATAACCCACTTATTACGCCGTTTTTACAAGCGGCACAGCAACAAGGCGCACGCATCGTCACAGGTGTTGGCATGTTCGTGCATCAAGGTGCCATTGCGTATGAGCATTGGCTACACAAAACACCAAATACAAATGCAATGATTGCTCGTTTAACGACGCAATTAGGAGGAAATTAATTTATTATGTTAACAGGTAAACAAAAGCGTTTTTTACGCGCAGAAGCACATCATTTAACACCGATTTTCCAAGTTGGTAAAGGCGGCGTAAATGACGAAATGACAAAAAGTATTCGTGATGTATTAGAAGCACGTGAATTAATTAAAGTGCGCATTTTAGATAACTGTGAGGAAGATAAAAACGACGTGGCACAAGCGCTAGCAAAAGGTGCACGTGCAGAACTTGTTCAGTTAATCGGCTTAACGGTTGTGTTATATAAAGAATCACGCGACAATAAAAAAATCATCTTACCAAAAGCAGCAAAATAAGTAAGGGGTGTTGGCATGAAAAAAGTAGGCATTTTAGGTGGCACGTTTAACCCGCCACATCTCGGACATTTACTCATGGCGAATGAGGCGATGCATGCGTTGTCGCTTGACGAAGTGCGCTTTATGCCAAATGCCATTCCACCACATAAGCATGTCGCGTATATGCCGCATGATGCGCAGCGCGTCGACATGCTTCGTCACTTAATCGATGATGAACCACGCTTTTCAATTGAGCAATACGAGCTTGAAATTGGTGGTACGTCCTATACGATTGATACGATGCGTGCGCTTGTCGCGCGTGAACAAACCACGCAGTTTTATTTTATTATTGGCGGTGACTCGATCGATACGCTCCATACGTGGAAATGTATTGACGAGTTAACGCAGCTTGTGACGTTTGTAGGCATATTGCGCCCTGGTAGTACCGGTGAGTCGGTGTACCCGGTCGTGCGCTTGCAAACACCACAAATTGATGTATCTTCGACGTTATTGCGCGCGCGCTTAGCGCAGCAACAAACGGTGAAATATTTACTCCCTGCGCCACTCGAAGCGTATATTCGAAAGGAACGATTGTATGGAACGCACTGATTATTTAGCATACGTGAAAGCGCGCATGCCAGAGAAACGATATATTCATACACTTGGTGTCGAACAAACAGCAAAAGCGATGGCAGCACATTATGGTGAAGATGTCGCGGCCGCTGAAACAGCTGCAATTTTACACGATTTAGCGAAATACGCAGACGTTGCGTGGATGGAGCAAATTGTGCGTGACCACGGTTTAGATGCGCGCTTGCTTGGCTGGGGCAGTGAACTGCTGCACGGGCCAGTAGGTGCTTGGGTGGCACAGCATGAGCTTGGCATTACAAATGAGGCCATTTTACATGCGATGTGCTATCATACGACAGGTCGCGCCAATATGAGCAACTTAGAAAAAATATTATACGTAGCCGATATGCTTGAGCCGAACCGCCGATTCCCCGGAGTCGATGATTTACGTCAAATGATGTATGATGGGCTTAACGAGGTATTTGAAGCATGTGTGAAGCATTCACTCATTCATTTAATTTCGAGCGGCATCGCCGTGTTCCCTCAATCCATTGAATGCTATAACGACATACAGTCGTCAGAAAGGAATTAATCAATGTCAAACTTATTAAATGTAGTATATAAAGCAGCAGACGATAAACGTGCGGAGGATATCGTTGTATTAAACATGCAAGGCATTTCATTACTTGCCGATTATTTCGTCATTTGTGAAGGTGGTTCTGAACGCCAAGTACAAGCGATCGCACGCGAAATGCAAGAAAAAGCACGTGAAGAAGGCTTAGAAGTGAAAAAAGTAGAAGGCTTCGATACAGGTCGTTGGGTTTTAGTCGATATGGGCGATGTTGTTGCACACGTGTTCCATAAAGATGAGCGTACGTACTATAACTTAGAGCGCCTATGGGGAGATGCTCCGCAATTAAACGTAGACGCTCAAACGATTTAATATGCGTAGCTACGAGCGTTTTGCGCACGTGTATGATGAACTAATGACCGATATTCCGTATGACGAGTACGTGGAGTGGGTCATGCAGTTTGCACCGAGTGAAACGCACAATACATTGCTCGATATCGGCTGTGGGACAGGTGTGTTAGCTGCGATGTTTGCACAAGCAGGCTATAGCGTTTCTGGCATTGATTTATCAGAGGACATGCTAGCCGTTGCACAAGAGCGCTTTCAGGCGATGGGTCTTGATGTACCGCTATATGCGATGTCAATGGACGAGCTAGAAGGCTTTCGTGATGTCGATGTCGCAGTCATTCCGATTGATTCGTTAAACTACGTACGTGAGCCAGAAGCGGTAAAAGCGACGTTTGCACGTATTTATGATGCGCTTTGTGACGGCGGGCAACTGCTGTTTGATGTGCACAGCACGTTTAAAACGGATGACATCTTTTTAGATGGACCGTTCACGTATGATGATGGGGACATTACGTACGTTTGGCATACAGAGCCAGCGGAAGAGCCACATGCTGTACAGTCAAACATTACGTTTTTTGTACGCACAGCAGACGATACGTTTGAGCGCTTTGATGAAGAGCATTATCAACGTACGTATGACGTCGCACAATATGTAGAGTGGCTACAGCAGCTTGGTTACCGCGACATTGTAGTGACAGCGGACTGGTCAAATGAAGCACCGGATGAACAAAGCGAACGCATTTTCATTCGTGCTGTAAAGTAATACTTTTCAATTGAAGAGGAATCGTTTATAGTGGAGGTGTCTCCATATAACGATTCCTCTTTTTTATGTTCGTTGAAGGAGGATTATGATGCAACATTACATTAAATACGCGGCCATTCCAGCTGCCGCACTTTGTTTATTCCTCGTTTTTTTCCTAACAGGTCGCAATGAGCCGACCGAACAGCTTTCCTTAACAACGGTTGAACAACCTGTTGATCCACAAACAGAAGTAGTACAACAACCAGCACCAGCATCCGTCACGGTCGATGTGAAAGGTGCGGTGCGCCATCCAGGTGTATATACATTTACCGACGAGCAGCGTATTATTGACGCCATTGAAGCAGCAGGCGGCTACGTTGAAGGTGCCGATAGCACACTTATTAATCATGCGCAAAAGTTAAGTGATGCACTCGTCATTTATGTGCCACGTGAAGGGGAACAATTACCGGCAATGGCACCTGCGACATCTACAACAAGTACAACACCATCAGAAAACAGCACACGTGTGAACATTAACACCGCAACGGAACAAGATTTGCAAACGCTACCGGGCATCGGTCCGTCAAAAGCGCAAGCCATCATTCGTCACCGCGACGAGCACGGCCCATTTGCGTCAACTGAACAATTAACAGATGTAACCGGCATCGGTGATAAAACATTTGCGCAATTGTCAGACCTCATAACTGTCAATTAACACTAGTTAAACAATTCAGAATCGTCTACACTAGTAACGAACGAAAAAGTGGAGGTTGTTATATGGAACGTATTACGTGGGATCAATTTTTTATGGCACAAAGCCATCTACTTGCACTGCGCAGCACATGTACACGCTTAGCAGTTGGCGCCATCATTGTGCGCGACAATCGCGTAATTGCAGGGGGCTATAACGGCTCCATCTCAGGCGATGAGCACTGCATTGATGAAGGGTGTTACGTTGTTGACAATCATTGCGTGCGTACAATTCATGCGGAAATGAATGCGCTGTTACAATGTGCAAAATACGGCACGCCGACAACGAACGCGGCGGTGTACGTGACACATTTCCCGTGCTTACCGTGTACAAAATCGCTCATCCAAGCCGGCATTCGTCAAATTTACTATGCGAAAGATTACAAAAACAATCCGTATGCTGAGCAGCTATTAGCGCGCGCAGGTGTTGACGTCAAGCATGTGCCATTTGATGAGCGCAAAGTGGACTTTTTACAAGATGAAAAGGTCGCACTTTATATGGATTTACTACAGGCGTTACGTGCAGAAGGGGCAAGTGCTGAAACGTTGAGCTCATATGAACAAAGGGTGAAGGAGTTATTTGCACAACAATAATCCGTATACAACATTCGTTACCGCAATAAGTGCTGGTATTGGTGTCGTTGCAAGTTATGAGCACGTAGCGGTGTTAAGCAGCTACGTGCTTATTTTGTATTGGTTGTATCATAAGCGAGCTACGCATAAGCTCTACGTCATCACGTGCATGAGCATGCTCGGCTTGTTCGTCTATAGCGAATATGTGCAAACGACGCTGCAGCAGCCTGTTGAGGACGAACAAATCGTCACATGGACCGACCGCTATACAATTCGTGGGGACATGGTACGCGGCTTTGTACGTACGGACAATGGGCAAAAATTATATGTCACATATGAACTAAAACAAAAGTCTGAACAACAGGCGTTGCAACAAACGAGCTTAGCAGGGCGTACGTTTATAGCAAAGGGCAAGCTTGAAGCACCGCGCGAACCGAATCACCGATACGGCTTCTCGATGGCCGACTACATTCGATCGCACCGTGCACAAGGCATTTTTGTCATTACGTCATGGCAAGAGCTGGCATCTACGCATACGATGACGACGTTTTTAGCATCGTGGCGCTTTCAATTAAATGCGCGCATCGATGCGGTCTTTCCAGAAAGCTTAGCACCAGAAGCAAAAGCGCTGTTGTTTGGTGACCAACAACAAACCGAAGAAGAGGCACAGCGCGCATATTTGGCACTTGGCATTACGCATTTATTCGCCATTTCTGGTTTGCATATTGCACTGCTAGCATGGCTGTTATATGAAGGGCTATTGTTAATGCGCGTGCGAAAGGAAGTGGCGCGCATCGTGCTGCTCCTTTTATTGCCGCTGTATGCCGTTCTCGCTGGTGGCGCGCCGTCTGTATGGCGGGCGGTGAGCTTTGTCGAACTGGCGTTGCTTGCACAGCTGTTGAAAAAGCCGCTGTCGCTACTGACGATCATCGCAGCAAGCTTTACCGGTTATATGTTGATCAATCCAGGGGTGATCTTCCAAGTAGGCTTTCAGTTATCGTACGCTGCATCATTGGCGCTCATTGTATCGGCGCATTATTTGCAGCGCTTTTCTAACTTTTGGTTGCAGTCATTTCTCGTTACGTTTGTGTGTCAGTTGTTGACGTATCCGCTGTTACTGCATCATTTTTACGTGCTGTCATTGTCGTCATTTTTAGCAAATATTGTGTTTGTGCCGCTGTTTTCATTTGTTATTTTACCGGTCAATCTCGTGCTGTTTATGTTGCCACAATGGTGTAGTGAGCCGTTATTTGCGCTATATGAACCGTTTCGGACGACGCTGCAACAGTTTATTTACTGGCTCGGAAATTTACCGTATCAGCAATGGGTAAGCGGTCGACCACATGTAATCAGCATATTGTTTGCTTACGTATGTATTGTGGCAACGTTTATTGCGCTAGAACGGCGCGCGCGTTGGACGACGGTGACGACGTTGTTGCTTGCACCCGTGCTAGTCATTGAGCTGCTGAGCGTCGCGTCCGTGCGTGATGTCACGCTGCACTTTATCAATGTTGGACAAGGGGATGCCATTTTAATTGAAATGCCGTATCGACGTCACGTCATGCTCGTCGATACAGGTGGGCTTTTACGCTTTCAACAAGAGGACTGGCAACAAGGGCGTGAATTTGAAGTCGGCCGTGACATCGTCGTACCGTATATAAAAGGCTTAGGTATTTCAACGATTGATACGCTCGTGTTAACGCATGCCGATGCCGACCATGTCGAAGGAGCGGAAGAAGTGCTACAGGAACTGCGCGTACGAAGTATTCATGTCGCGCCGAATAGCGTGTATGATGCGTCGATGCAAGACGTCGTCGCCGAAGCGAGCAAGCAGCGTATTCCCGTGCATGAACAACTCGCCGGAAACACGATGTCATTTCCACATGCGCAGCTCTTGTATTTGTCCCCGCAGCATACCGACTATGAAGGCAATAACTCGTCGCTCGTGTTGTTACTTGAGGCGAATGGGCATCGCGTATTGTTAACTGGTGATGTTGAAGAAGCAGGCGAACTCGACATGCTCGCACGCTACGGAGAACGACTGACAAATATCACGATTTTAAAAGCGGGACATCACGGCAGTAAAACGTCGAGCCATCCGTCGTTCGTAGCGGCGACAGCACCGCGTCTCGTCGTTTTTACAGCAGGGATGAACAATCGCTATCGCCATCCGCATGACGACGTTGTGGCGCGATTTGAAGCGTCTCAGTCGCATATGTGGCAAACCGGCATAGATGGTACGCTGAAAGTAACGCTACAACAGCATGTGCAACTGCAGCGTCAATAAACGAAAAAGGCTAGCGTCATGTGTGCGCTAGCCTTTTTGTTATGCATTTACGTATTGAATAATGGTGGCGATAATAAACATCGTGGCAAAGAAGCCAAACGATACGACAAAGCCCATACCGGCATCAATGGCGTCGTTACGATCGCAATTAATATTGTCTCGTTCAAATGGATTGTGCGTTTCAGGAAGTGAATCATGTTGCTGTGCCATCAAAATTCCTCCTTTATTCGTCATGCACTTGCTCGTAATGGCAAGGTATTACATATTAGTATAAAATACTCGTCAGTAAAAAGCTACGATGAATTTTAGGTAGGCAAAAAACGATGCAAGCGGTATAATACGATAGACAGAAAGTGAAGGTGGACAAATGTTTTCAAAAGTTTGGCGCGACATTCAAAAGGGCAACATCGCTCCTGTCTATTTACTTGTCGGAGAAGAAGCGTATTACGTCGATGAGACCATTGCAAAACTCCGAGCAGCATTAGGTGGAGAAGAGGGTGAGTACGCACAGTTTGATTGTGCGGAGCAGCCGGTGGATTTTGTGATCGACGAAGCGGATACAATTCCATTTTTCTCAGATCGTAAGCTTGTCGTTGCACGCAATGCGAGTTTTTTACGTGCAACAGAAAAAGGAAAAGAAAAGGTTGAACACGACTTAGCACGCCTAGAGGCATGGCTTGAACATCCAACAGAGCAGTGTGTAACCGTTTTTGTAGCTCCATATGAAAAATTAGATGAACGAAAAAAAGTAACGAAGCTGATGAAAAAGCATGCGTTATTGCTGCAAGCTGAACAGCTAAAAGAGCACGATTTAGCCGTATGGATTCAGCAAGAAATTACGCAGCAACAAGGTCGCATTACAGAGAATGCGATCGGTAAACTCATTGAAATGGTCGGCGCGAATATGTTACAGCTTCGACTTGAAATAGAAAAGCTATTACTGTTTGTTGGGGAAGAGGAAATCATCGATGAAGCGGTCGTTGAAAATCTAGTCGCTAAGACGTTAGAGCATGATGCGTTTAAGCTATTAAACGCCTATTTAGCGCGCGACATTGCAACAGCCGTGACGATTTATCACGACTTACTTCGCCAAAAGGAAGAGCCGATTATGCTTGTTGGATTGTTAGCATCGAATATTCGCACGATGAATAACGTCTATTACTTGCAGAAGAAAGGCTATCATCCACAGCAAATTGCAAAGCAGCTGAAAATTCACCCGTACCGCGTAAAGTTGATGGTTGAAAACCGTAACCGTCCGAGCGAAGAGCGCTTATTAAAGGCATTGCATCGCTTAGCGGACGTCGATTTGAAATTAAAGACGACCGGTGGCAACCGCGCGCGTCATTTAGAGCTGTTTTTAATTCAGCCGCTATAAAAAAGACCATTTGAGTACGCGCTCAAATGGTCTTTTTTCAATAGATGAAGCTGTGACAACGAAAAAAGAGACAACCCAGATGGATTGTCCCTTACACATAATGCTTATTTAGCAGCAAGACGTGATTTTTTACGAGCTGCAGCGTTTTTGTGGATAAGACCTTTAGAAGCAGCTTTATCAAGTGCTTTAGAAGCAACAGCAACTAATTCTGGAGCATTTTCAGCGCCAGCAGCTAATGCTTGCTCAGCTTTTTTCACTGTAGAACGCATTGCAGATTTTGCTTGTACGTTTGCAGCGTTTGCTTTTTCAGCAACTTTTACACGTTTAATAGCAGATTTAATGTTTGGCATAACTTTCACCTCCTAAAATAGGTACGAGATGATTTCTTCTCATTTTTATTTCATGTGTCAATACAACAAAAATCATTCTACCAAACGTAGAACGGAATTGCAATACATAAATGCAAAGAATATTTACTTGACACGTAAAAACACTATAAATCAGCGCTGTTCGCTTATTTACAGCAATGATTGTTAATTCTAAACGAAAAGTGAAGGTATTGCTACTATAATTTTACGAAAAAATGTATTAAGAATTTTCATAACTTTCGGTGCGGCGAAAAATTTTTTCGTATAGTAGTCGCTTGTTGCACGAGAAACCGTTATAATAATAAGGTTAACAACGAGAAGAGTTTTCCGATTTGTAGCAGATTGCGTCATTTATGCGCATCCCTCGTTGTCGTACGTGCAAAGTCCATAGTATAATTCAGTATAGTTTAAAGCAGGAGTGAAAAATAAATGAATCAACAAGATCGCTTAAAGCGCCAAGAGAATATCCGTAACTTCTCAATTATTGCGCATATTGACCACGGGAAGTCTACGCTAGCCGACCGTATTTTAGAAAAAACACAAACGGTTACGCAGCGTGAAATGAAATCACAATTACTAGATTCAATGGATTTAGAGCGTGAGCGCGGCATTACGATCAAGTTAAATGCTGTGCAATTAAAGTATAAAGCAAAAGACGGCGAAACATACACGTTCCACTTAATTGACACACCAGGACACGTCGATTTCACGTATGAAGTATCTCGTTCATTAGCGGCATGTGAAGGCGCGATTTTAGTAGTCGATGCAGCACAAGGGATCGAAGCACAAACGCTTGCGAACGTATATTTAGCGCTTGATAATGATTTAGAAATTTTACCGGTTATTAATAAAATCGACTTACCAGCAGCAGATCCAGAGCGCGTGCGTGGGGAAGTGGAAGATGTGATCGGTTTAGATGCATCAGAAGCGGTGCTCGCTTCAGCTAAAGCAGGTATTGGGATTGAAGAAATTTTAGAGCAAATCGTTGAAAAAGTACCAGCACCAGACGGCGACCCAGAAGCGCCGTTACAAGCGTTAATTTTCGACTCAGTATATGATGCATATAAAGGTGTCATCATCTCAATGCGTGTTATTAACGGTACGGTCAAAGCAGGCGACAAAATTCGCATGATGGCAACAGGTGCGGAGTTTGAAGTAATTGAAGTCGGTATTCATACGCCAAAAGCAATTCCACAAGCGGAGTTAACAGTAGGGGATGTAGGCTACTTAACAGCATCGATTAAAAACGTACAAGATACGCGTGTAGGTGATACAGTCACGCTTGCCGATAATCCTGCAGCAGAGCCACTACCAGGTTACCGTAAGTTAAATCCGATGGTATATTGCGGTCTTTACCCAATCGACACAGCGAAATATAACGACTTACGTGAAGCGTTAGAAAAGTTAGAGTTAAATGACTCGGCACTACAATATGAGCCAGAAACATCACAAGCGTTAGGCTTCGGTTTCCGCTGTGGTTTCTTAGGTTTATTACACATGGAAATTATTCAAGAGCGTATTGAGCGTGAATTCAACATCGATTTAATTACGACAGCGCCATCGGTAATTTACCAAGTGACGAAAACAGACGGTTCAGTATTAAACGTCGATAACCCATCGATGATGCCGGATCCGCAAAAAATCGATAAAATTGAAGAGCCATACGTAAAAGCAACAATTATGGTGCCAAACGATTACGTAGGTGCTGTTATGGAGCTTTGCCAAAAGAAACGCGGTAACTTCTCAGGCATGGATTACATCGACGATACGCGCGTAAAAATCGTCTATGAAATGCCGCTTGCAGAGATCGTCTATGACTTCTTCGATTTCTTAAAATCAAACACGAAAGGCTACGCGTCATTTGACTACGAGCTAATCGGTTACCAACCATCGAAATTAAACAAGATGGACATTTTATTAAACGGTGAACAAGTCGATGCGTTAAGCTTCATCGTACACCGTGACTTCGCTTACGAGCGCGGCAAAGTAATCGTTGAGAAATTAAAAGAGTTAATTCCACGTCAACAATTCGAGGTGCCAGTACAAGCGGCAATCGGACAAAAAATCGTGGCGCGTTCAACGATTAAATCAATGGGTAAAAACGTACTTGCAAAATGTTACGGTGGTGACATTTCACGTAAACGTAAATTACTGGATAAGCAAAAAGCAGGTAAAAAACGTATGAAGCAAGTTGGTTCAGTAGAAGTACCGCAAGAAGCATTCATGGCTGTACTAAAAATGGACGATACAAAATAAATAACAACAAAAAGAAGTGTAACGGTTGCCGCTACACTTCTTTTTTTGTCTTTGCAACCGTTAAGCGTCCGCGTCCATTTTGCTTCGAGACATAGAGCGCTTCGTCCGCTGCTTGCAAGGCATCTTTAAATGTATGCACATGATGAATTTGCGTGTGCGCAATGCCCATGCTGATCGAAATCGGAATTTGAATGTCTTCAAAATCAACGACGAGCGATGACAGCAACATAAACAAGCTTTCTGCACGCTCTAATCCCTCTAACGGCGTTAAGTCATTAAAGACGAGCACAAATTCGTCCCCACCATCGTCGTTTCTTCGACGACATTTTTTTGACATTTCGTCGCTAAATATTGGATGACGTGATCGCCAGCTAAATGGCCGTACGTATCGTTAATGCGTTTAAATTTATCAATATCAAATAGCGCAATCGTGACATTTTTTTATTCATGTGTGCCGCTTTGATCCATTGGCTTGCGGTGTCTTCTAAGTAGCGACGGTTGTAAATGCCAGTGAGCGAATCGCGCTCCGCTTGCTCTTTAATCTCCGCCATTTGTTGATTGGCTGATGCGAGCGCAAATTCTTCATTTGCATTGTATTCAATGAGCGCCTTTAAAGCATCGACATATTCTTCATACGTCGTCAGCGTCTTTTGTGTATTTTGCAGTTTTTTGGCGAGTTGCTCAAGCAGTGTGGCAAGCAGCTGATAGTCTTTAATTTGATGCTCACGGAAGAGGCGAACGGCTTGCTTTTGCATGCGAAATGCTTGCTCGTATTCTTCCAATTGCGTGTAATAAAGCGCGTATAAATTATACGTGTTCGCAAGCTCCTTTGCGGCGGAATGATAAAAGTCGCGGCCGTTAATGGAGTCGAACATATTTTTCGCTTCGGTTAAGTTACCTTGTGCAAGCAACGCGCGAATTTTTAAGTTTTTCGCACAGCATAGGTCGACCGGCAGCGTGATGTTCACACGCGCTAAACATTCCAGTGCTAAATCTACTGCTGCGAGTGTTTCATCATATAATTGTTCGTCAAATGTTAAGCCTGCATATAAATTTAAGCTATGTGCAGCCGTCGCGTAGTCACATTCTTTAAAGCCGAGTAAATACGACTCGCGGAAGTAACTTTTTGCTTTTTCGAATTGTTGGCGGTTTGCATATAATAAACCGAGCATCGAATAAAGTTTTGCATAATCAGGCGTGACTTGATGGCGTGCGCATAGCGGTTCATACTCATTGACTAATTGAAACGCACTTTTTAAATCCCCGATATGAAAATAATCTTTTGCAAGCAAAATATGGCAATGCAGCATATCCACATAGCAACCAATGGCAAGAAAATCATCTTTTGCAACACGCAGCATCGGAATACTTTCTTCATATTTGCCTTCATTTGATAAAAAATACGCCTTCGTAATTGTTTTCTTGATGTGATCGTATTGCGTTGTACTCGATGCCGTATCCATGGCACACCTCCTTTGAAAACATATTTACTATGTATATGCCAAAAACGACTATACGTAATCTTACTATCGACAAGTCTTTTCACCCTTTTTACAAAATGATTACATGAAAAAAAGAGGTATTATGTATTTTTTTTAGTGCAAAAGACTAGTAAGGGGCATTTCGTGCTGAATTGCGTACACAATGTTAAAATGAATGGAATGCGTAAAGAAAGTAGGGAAATACATGGGGATTCGAGGAGTTTACATCCACATACCATTTTGTCATCAAATTTGTCATTACTGCGATTTTAATAAAGTGTTTTTTAAAAATCAGCCAGTCGATGCGTACATTGAGAGCGTCGGTGAGGAGATGCGTTTATATGCACAGGAGCAGCCAGGGCGTTTTGATCATGTCGAAACGATCTTTTTAGGTGGTGGCACACCGACAGCATTAACGGCCGCACAAATTACGCGCTTGCTCGATTTAGTGCGCACATATATTCCGCAGCAAACCGTTGTGGAATTTACATCAGAAGCCAATCCAGATGAACTAAGTCGCGATAAGTTAGAAGCGCTGCTCGCAGGTGGGGTCAACCGCTTGAGCATGGGTGTGCAATCGTTTGATGAAGGGCTGCTCCAAAAAATTGGGCGTACACATAGCAATGAGCACGTGTATGAAACGGTCGCATTAGCAAAAGAAATCGGCTTTACTAATATTAGCATCGACTTAATGTACGGCTTACCAGGGCAAACGCTTGACCAGTGGCAGCATACGCTTGAAAAAGCTTTTGCGCTTAACTTGCCACATTTTTCGGCGTACTCATTGCTTGTTGAGCCAAAAACGGTATTTTACATTCAATATAATAAAGGAAAGTTAACGCTTCCGACCGAGGATTTAGAAGCGACGATGTACGGCATGCTCATGGACGAAATGGAGCGCCACGGTTTGCATCAATATGAAATTAGTAACTTCGCAAAAGACGGCTATGCCTCCATTCACAATAAAATTTATTGGGACAACGATGAATATGCCGGTTTCGGTGCAGGTGCGCACGGTTACGTAGATGGTGTGCGTTATTCGAATCACGGTCCGTTGAAAAAATATATGGATGCATTAGCGTCAGGCGAAAAGCCACTTATTCATACGCACGATGTGACGCGCGACGAACGACTCGAGGAGCAAATGTTTTTAGGGTTGCGTAAAACAGCTGGTGTCACGCATGCGGACTTTATTAACAAGTTCAACACTTCGATGTACGACGTCTTTGGCAACGTGATCGATGAGGAAGTGCAAAAGGGACATCTTGAACGCGATGAAGTAGGTGTTCGCTTAACGCGACGTGGTCGTTTTATCGGCAACGAAGTATTCCAACAATTTTTATTATAAAAATGCGTCGATTTCGTTGACAGTTTTCATTCCCTTTGGTAAATTAAAAACAGTATTAGCACTCCACTTTAATGAGTGCTAACAGAGGTGATGAATATGCTATCAAATCGACAGTTACAGATTTTGCAAGTAATTGTAGATGATTTTATTACGTCAGCTCAGCCAGTTGGCTCTCGACAAATTTCAAAGCGCGCAGATATTACATTTAGTCCTGCGACGATTCGAAATGAAATGGCAGACTTAGAGGAGCTTGGGTTTTTAGAAAAAACGCATACATCTTCAGGTCGTGTCCCTTCACAAAAAGGGTATCGTTTTTATGTCGACCATCTGCTGAAGCCACAAGTAATTACAGCAGAAGACATTCGCCAAATCCAATCAATCTTTTCAGACCAGATGATGGAAATGGAACAGGTCATTCGTAAAACTGCCACGATTTTATCGGAGTTGACGTCATATACATCCATATTGCTTGGACCATCGAGTAGCTCGCATCGCGTCAAAAAATTCTCGCTCGTGCCGCTGACTGCGACAAATGCCGTCGCTATTATTGTGACCGACAACGGACATGTTGAAAATCGACTTGTGACGTTGCCCGAGCAATTAGCTGCCCATGATTTAGAGAAAATGGTGAACATTTTAAATGAACGTCTTGTCGGTGTTCCACTAGCAGATGTGCATAAAAAGATCGAAACCGAAGTGATGCAATTAATTAGCAAGCATGTAGGAAACGTCGAACACTTCATTCGTAGCTTTTTCAATGTAACGGATGAAGCGTCAAACGGTAAGCTAGTATATGGTGGTAAGTTGAACATTTTAAATCAACCGGAGTTTCATGATTTAGAAAAAATTCGTTCCTTAATGGACATGATGGATGAAACAAGTAACGAAGTGCCGTCCATTATTCGTCCTGCAAACAGCAATATTGAAATTCGCATTGGGACAGAAAATAATCACTTTGCGATGGAAGATTGCAGCATCATCACCGCGTCGTTTATGACCGGTGAGCATGAAGAAGGAGCGATTGCTATTATCGGTCCTACACGCATGGATTACCAGCGTGTTGTGGCACTACTTGATTTTATGAGGCAAGAGCTTTCGCGAAATTATTTAGGGCCAAATGTATAAGAGGAGGATGAACTGTGTCAGAAGAAATGAAAAAAGATGCGCAACATGAAGAAGTGGAAGTAACAGCTGAAGATGTCGCGCCAGCAGCTGAAGAAGTAACAGAAGAAGCAGTAGAGCTTACGGAAGAACAAAAACTTCAAGCTGAAATTAACGAATTAAAAGCGAAACTAGAAGAAGAGGAAAATCGCTACTTACGTTTACGTGCAGACTTCGACAATCAACGTCGTCGCGCAACGCAAGATCGTCAAGCAGCTGAGAAGTACCGCGCGCAAGCGTTATTAAATGATCTTCTTCCAGTATTAGATAACTTTGAACGCGCTATGCAAGTAGATGTGTCTTCAGAAGATGCACAAGCTTTATATAAAGGTGTAGAGATGGTATATAAAACATTCGTAGCCGCTGCAGAGAAGGAAGGCTTAAGCGTCATTCCGGCAGTAGGTGCGGAGTTTGATCCAAACGTTCACCAAGCAGTAATGCAAGAAAGTGATCCAGAGCAAGCATCTGGCATCGTCTTAAAAGAACTACAAAAAGGGTATCAATTAAAGGATCGTGTACTGCGTCCGTCAATGGTATCTGTAAACGAGTAATTACTTAAACAATCTTAGGAGGATTTTTCAATTATGAGCAAAATTATCGGTATTGACTTAGGGACTACTAACTCTTGTGTATCTGTTTTAGAAGGCGGCGAGCCAGTCGTAATTCCAAACCCAGAAGGTAACCGTACAACTCCTTCTGTTGTCGCATTCAAAAACGGTGAAAAACAAGTAGGTGAAGTAGCAAAACGCCAAGCGGTGACAAACCCAAACACAATCATTTCTGTTAAATCATTAATGGGTACTGCTGAAAAAGTAAAAGTGGAAGATAAAGAATATACACCACAAGAAGTATCAGCAATGATCTTACAATACTTAAAAGGCTATGCTGAAGACTACTTAGGTGAAAAAGTAACAAAAGCGGTTATTACAGTACCAGCTTACTTCAACGATGCACAACGTCAAGCAACAAAAGACGCTGGTAAAATCGCAGGTCTTGAAGTAGAGCGTATCATTAACGAACCAACAGCAGCAGCACTTGCTTACGGTTTAGATAAACAAGACGTTGACCAAAAAATCTTAGTATTCGACTTAGGTGGCGGTACGTTTGACGTATCAATCCTTGAGCTTGGTGATGGTGTATTCGAAGTATTAGCAACAGCAGGTGATAACAAACTTGGTGGTGACGACTTCGACCAAAAAATCATCGACTTCTTAGTAGAAGAATTCAAAAAAGAAAACGGCATCGACTTATCAAAAGACAAAATGGCGATGCAACGTTTAAAAGACGCAGCTGAAAAAGCGAAAAAAGACTTATCAGGTGTAACAACAACACAAATTTCATTACCGTTCATCACAGCTGGTGAAGCAGGTCCATTACACTTAGAAACAACGTTATCTCGTGCGAAGTTCGATGACATTACACGCGACCTTGTAGAGCGTACAATCGTACCAACTCGCCAAGCGTTAAAAGATGCTGGTCTTTCAGCTTCTGACTTAGATAAAGTCATTTTAGTTGGTGGTTCTACACGTATTCCTTCTGTACAAGAAGCGATCAAAAAAGAAACAAACCAAGAGCCTCACCGCGGTGTAAACCCAGACGAAGTAGTCGCAATGGGTGCAGCCGTACAAGGTGGCGTATTAACAGGTGATGTAGAAGGCGTTGTCTTACTTGACGTAACACCATTATCACTTGGTATTGAAACAATGGGCGGCGTGTTCACGAAATTAATCGAGCGCAACACAACGATTCCAACGTCTAAATCACAAGTATTCTCTACAGCAGCGGATAACCAACCAGCAGTAGACATTCACGTGTTACAAGGTGAGCGTCCAATGGCGGCAGACAACAAAACGTTAGGTCGCTTCCAATTATCAGACATTCCACCAGCACCACGTGGCGTACCTCAAATCGAAGTAACATTCGACATTGACAAAAACGGTATCGTATCGGTTAAAGCGAAAGATTTAGGTACAAACAAAGAGCAAACAATCGTGATTCAATCTGATTCTGGTTTAACAGAAGAAGAGATCGAAAAAATGGTAAAAGACGCAGAAGCAAATGCAGAGGCAGATGCGAAGCGTAAAGAAGAAGCAGAAGTGCGTAACGAAGCAGACCAACTTGCATTCCAAGTGGACAAAACAGTAACGGACTTAGGCGAAAACATTAACGAAGACGAAAAGAAATCAGTAGAAGATGCACGCGATGAGCTGAAAAAAGCATTAGAAGGCGACGACATCGAAGCGATCAAAGCTGGTAAAGAAAAATTAGAAGGTATTTTACAACCTTTAATTATGAAAATGTATGAGCAAGCAGCAGCAGCTCAACAAGCAGCACAAGGCGGCGAAGGTTTTGACGGTGCACAAGACGCTGGCAAAAAAGACGACGGCATTGTAGATGCAGACTTTGAAGAAGTAAAAGACGACAAATAAGTCGATATAGCGCACAACACGAAAAGCCAAAGACCGGTACAAACGGCTTTGGCTTTTTCGTTAGGTGCATGCAAAAATACGTGTTGTCACAGCACGTACATGGTACAATAACCTGTATGTTAAAAAGGCGGAGAGTGAACAATGAGTAAACGTGATTACTATGGAGTGCTAGGCGTATCGAAATCAGCGTCAGCCGATGAAATTAAGAAGGCATATCGTAAATTATCGAAGCAATACCACCCAGACATTAATAAAGAAGCGGGTGCAGATGAAAAGTTTAAAGAAATCGCAGAAGCGTATGAAGTGTTATCAGACCCGCAAAAGAAATCGCGCTATGATCAGTTCGGTCATCAAGACCCAGGTGCTGGTGGATTCGGTGGCGGCGGCTTTGGCGGCTTCGATGATATTTTCAGCTCGTTCTTCGGCGGTGGCGGACGACGTGACCCGAACGCACCACGTAAAGGGGACGACTTGCAATATCGCATGAACATTAGCTTTATGGACGCGGTATTTGGCAAAGAAACAGAAATTGAAATTCCAAAAGAAGAAGATTGCGGCACATGTCACGGCACAGGCGCAAAACCAGGCTCAGACGTGACAACATGTTCAACATGTGGCGGTGCAGGTGAAGTAAACCAAGCGGTCGACACACCATTTGGTCGCATGATGAACCGTACAACATGTCGCACATGTCGCGGTGAAGGGAAAATCATTAAAGATAAATGTACGACATGTCACGGCGCAGGTAAGGTGAAAGTGCGCAAAAAAATTAAAGTGACAATTCCAGCAGGTGTCGACGATGGACAACAATTACGCGTATCAGGTCAAGGGGAACCAGGCTTCAACGGCGGTCCATCAGGTGATTTATACATCGTGTTCCGCGTATCAGGGCACGAACACTTTGAGCGCGACGGCGACGACATTTACTACGAGCTAAAAATTACATTTGCACAAGCTGCACTTGGCGATGAGTTAGAAGTACCAACTGTGCACGGGAAAGTAAAGCTACGCGTCCCAGCAGGTACACAATCGCATACACAAATGCGCTTAAAAGGAAAAGGTGTAAAAAATGTACATGGCTATGGTCAAGGGGATCAACATGTTATTATTAAAGTGCAAACACCTCAAGATTTAAGCGAACGCCAAAAGGAATTATTACGCGAATTTGCGGAAATTAGCGGCGATATTCCAGAAGAACATGGCAGCTCTCTGTTTGATCGTTTAAAAAAACGTTTCACAGGTGAGTAAATAGCACAAGCATCATATGAATAAATAATGGCAATCCGAACGATAAAGTGAGGCGTAGACGCATGGCAAAACGAAGTTATTATGACGTATTAGGCGTGTCGAAAACCGCATCTGCAGATGACATTAAGCAAGCATTTCGTAAGCTGTCAAAAAAGTATCATCCCGATATTAACAAGGCAGCGGATGCAAACGACAAGTTTAAAGAAATTAATGAAGCGTATGACACACTCGGAGATCCGAAAAAACGTGAGCAGTATGATTTATTACAAGAGTCACCATTTGGCCGCACATATACGGGTGGTGGGGACTCCTTTGGTGGCGGTTTCGGCGGCTTTGGTCGTAGCACAACGTTTGATGAAGCAGACACAGATTTCGGTGGCTTTGGCAATATGGACGATATGATGGGCGATATTTTTAATCAATTTTTCGGCGGTAGTGCAGGTGCACGCACGCAACAAACACGTCGACCGAAAAAAGGACGCGATTATGCGTATTCGTTAACGCTCGATTTTATAGACGCGGCGCTTGGCAAGAAAATGACCGTAACAATTAATGGTAAAAGCTTACAAGTAACGATTCCAGCAGGCATTGACGATGGGCAAAAAATCCGTCTTGCAAAACAAGGCTATGAAGGTGAAAACGGCGGTGAGCGCGGGGATGTTATCATTACATGTCATATTCGTCCACACGCAACGTTCCGCCGTGAAGGGCTCGATGTTTATAGCGATGCGCACGTGACGTTTTCACAAGCAGCACTCGGCACGAAACTAACGGTCAAGACGTTAACGGGTAACGTCGCGTTAAACGTGCCTGCAGGTGTGCAAAGTGGCGCGAAGCTGCGCCTAAAGCAAAAAGGCATTGTTCAAAAAGGCAACAGCGGTGATCATTATGTCGTGATTCACGTCAAAACACCAACAGCATTAAGTGCAAAAGAGCAGGCGTTATTCGAGCAGCTCGCACAGTTAGAAGCGTAAAGTAGAACGAAGAATAGGAGTTGAACGAATCGTGAAATGGACAGAAGTATCAATCCACACGACAAATGAAGCAGTTGAGGCTGTATCAAATATTTTACATGAAGCAGGGGCAAGCGGTGTCGTTATTGAAGATTCAGTGGACTTTGATAAAGAGCGCGCAGACCAATTTGGCGAAATTTATGCGTTAAAGCAAGAAGATTTCCCGACACAAGGGGTAATCGTTAAAGCATATTTACCGGAATCAAGCTTCATTGCTGAAACAGTAGAAGGCATTCGCCTATCAATTGAAGCGTTAAAAGATTTCAACATCGATGTTGGTAACAATACAGTAACGATGAGTGAAGTAAACGAGGAAGACTGGGCAACAGCGTGGAAGCAATATTACCACCCTGTAAAAATTTCAAATCGTTTTACAGTTGTACCGACATGGGAAGACTACACACCTGTTGCAACAGATGAATTAATCATCGAGCTTGACCCAGGCATGGCATTTGGGACAGGCACGCATCCAACAACGGTGATGTGTTTACAAGCGCTTGAAAAAGTGGTCCACGAAGGCGATGATGTCGTCGACGTTGGGACAGGTTCAGGTGTATTATCAATCGGTGCAGCGCTTTTAGGTGCCAAAGCGGTACATGCGCTTGATTTAGACGAAGTAGCGGTTCGTTCAGCTCGTGAAAACATTGCATTAAATAAAGTAAATCATGTCGTCGACGTGCATCATGGCAACTTATTAGATACGGTGAAAGCACCAGCAGATGTCGTTGTCGCAAATATTTTAGCGGAAATTATTATGACGTTTACAGATGATGCGTACTCCATTGTGAAAGAAGGCGGCGTATTCGTGACGTCTGGTATTATTGGTGCGAAGCGTGATGATGTGAAAGCAGCGTTACAGGCATCTGGCTTTACAATTGAAGAAGTGCTTGAAATGGAAGACTGGGTTGCGATTATCGCACGTAAGTAGCAACAACACATAAAAAAAGGTGTCCATGATGTTTGGGCACCTTTTTTCGTATAAGGAGGAATAAAAGATGCAACGTTATTTTAGCGAACGCGCATTTGAAGGGCAAGACGTGACGTTAACAGGCGATAGCGCAAAACATATTGCGAAAGTGATGCGCATGCAAACAGGCGATGAAGTGATCGTCGTGAGCGAAGGGGTTGCCCATATTTGTACGATTACAGACATTGCACAAGACGTTACGGTAACGCAAACGGGTCGCACTGTGCCATCACCTGAAATGCCGGTGCACGTGACGATTGCGTGCGGTTTACCAAAAGGGGATAAGCTAGAGCTCATCACACAAAAAGGAACAGAGCTTGGCATGTATCGTTTAGTGCCGTTTAAAGCGGAGCGCTCGATTGTCAAGTGGGATGATAAAAAAGGTGAAAAGAAAACAGAACGCCTTCAAAAAATTGCACTGGAAGCGGCGGAGCAGTCACATCGCACACACGTACCACTCATTGACAACCCGATCACGTTTAAGCAGCTCGTTGCTGAACTTGCACAGTTTGATGCGGTGTATATTGCCGACGAAGAAGATGCAAAACAAGCGACGCGCACAACATTTGCCGATAAATTACGCGCCATTAAGGGCGACGCAACGTCGATTTTATGTATTTTCGGTCCAGAAGGTGGCATTGCGCGCAGCGAGTCAGCAGCACTTCTTGCAGCAGGCGCACAAACGATGTCGCTCGGTCCGCGTATTTTACGTGCGGAAACAGCGCCGTTATATGCGTTATCTGCCATTTCATACGAATTTGAATAACGATAGATTGTCAAATTAACTGCACCACCTCATATTCAAATGAATCCTGTGTGGTGTTCCAGTTGAGGCACTTTCTTGGTCGATTGTTGATCAATGAAAGT
>JAHAYH010000043.1 GCA_018384745.1 Caryophanon sp.
GACGCTCACCTTCGAGCAGGCTTTTCTGGGGGCATGGCTTGAGCCTGTAGTCTCAAGCTCATGATATTCCCCTAGAAGTCCGCTCTTCGTTTCGCGTCCAACTATCAAATTTTCAGTATCAAACTGGATGTTTTTTTATACGAGTTCTATTTATGTCCCGGTCTCTCGTGTCTTATAATTGACGATACATTTCTAATACAACGCGGTCGATTTTTGCGACAGAGCCGTTTTTCGTTACAACGCTAAACGCATACCATTTTCCACTTTGACCACGAATGTAGCCAGATAGTGCGTTTACACCTGTATGCGTACCCGTCTTCGCCATAACACGGTTTGGAATTGCACCTAAACGTGTGCGCATCGTGCCGCCCTCTAAACGTTCATAATGTCCTGCTTTCGGCAAGCTTGGTAAAAATGATGTTTTATACCATGGGCTACGATTTGATGAAATTAATAACTTTGTCAGTTCGTTCGCTGTGAAGCGGTTGTTAAGTGACATGCCCGATCCATCAATCGCACGTACGTTGTTCATGTTTAGGCCAATTGACTGTGCGTATTCTGTTAATACTTTCGCGCCGGCTGTGTTGCTGCCATCACCTTTTACAACACGCCCGAGCGTACGCACTAAAATATCTGCAATACTGTTATTGCTTAATTTATTTAACATGTACACGATTTCATTCATTGGTAAAGATTGGACAGAGTGCACAAGCTGTGCATTTTTTGGCACTTTGCCGTATGTTTCTTTTGCACCTTTTGCAAATGAAACTCCTTGTGACTGCCATACTTGTTTCATCGCAATGAGCGTGCTTAACGTTGGGCTATATAATGTTACCCATTCGCGCTTTGTAGCACCGACAGGAATATTCCCTGAAACGATGACGCGGTTTGTGTTATATTGACGGCGAATCGATAATGTATTCGCCTTCCCTTTTGCTACTGTTTTTGCTTGGTTGACGATGTTTAAGCCGCTTGAGTTCGGCATGTATGTAAGCGCTGGTGCTTTCCCTACTGAAGAACCTGTTGCTGACACGATCATCGTACTTGCATCGTAATCGTTATTTGGTGACATTGTTAATGCCGTAATCGCCGCACCGTAATACTGTAACTCATCTGAGCGACCAATGCCCGGTGCTAAACTTGGTCCTGTAAACCATGAATCATCGCCATATAAATTCCCGTTAACGTGCGTAATACCCGCCGCTTTTAACGCATTCGCAAATGCAATGAAATCATCGGCTTGGAATGTTGGGTCCCCTTCACCACGAACGTATACGTTACCATTTAACGTCGTGCCTTCGATTGTCCCATCAATGTATAAATCTGTTTGCATCGTATAATCTTCACCTAAATGATGAAGTGTTGCCGCTGTTGTTAACAGCTTCATATTTGATGCTGGTGCAAGGGATAAATTTTGATTATACCCATACACGAGTGTGTTCGTATCTAAGTCACGTACTGCGACCGTTGCTTGAACACCTTTCATTTGTGCCTGCACGGTTTTTGTTAGCTGTGCTGTGCTAGCAGAAGCTGTCGGTGCCATTAATGTTACCATTAATAGTAGGGACATACAGATTGCTATTAGTTTTCTCACATAATCACCTTCCTCGTTGTTTAGTTTAAAGAAATACAACATATTACTCTATACTACTTTATCACCATTATTACTTTCACGTCTTTCGAACGACAAATGATGCAATTTCGTATAGGAACCTACTCCACCATAACACGTATATTATTTTTTCAGTGTATTTCCGCTACATTCTTCACGCTTTTGTCATGAAAGAAAGTGGTAAGAGAAACATATTTGCTGCTCTCACCACTCCATTTTTCCTTATTGCAACGTCACTGTTACATCGTTATAAACTGACTTTACATTTTTCTCGTAATAGCCTTTTACTGCTTTTAAACCTGTAATGCTTTCAATTTCAATGTTCGCTGTTGGATCACCAAAGTCCGCTGCTTGAGCTAAACCATCCATTTTCACCGTGACAGTCGTACCACTAACGGTTACCACTTCTGCTACGTTTGCGGCATCAATTTTTAACTCTTTGACGTTCGCATCGCCAGTCGTGTAACGAATGATGAAGTCCTCGTTCGTCTCTGGTAACGCTACTGCTTGCGAGAACGTTAACACTAAGTTGCCAACGTATGACTCATCTAAGCCGACTGTCCAAGGTGTTTTAAACTCATTTGTCGCACCTTCTGTTTTTTCCGTTACAACTTGTAAATCATTAATTTTCACCGCGTTGTTTAAATTGACGTTTGCTGCTGCTCCGAGCGCCACAGTAGAAAGTTTCAGCTGATCGTTTAACGCTTCTGCTTTATACGTTGCACTTAACTTATCGTTAATGAGTGCGGCTAAATTCGTCATGTTTGAGAATTTCGGCTCATCTTCTAATCGTTCTACATTCACAGGCCCTGCTTGGCTTGAGAACTTAAACGTTTGGCCACCGATCGTTATTTTGCTCGGTAACGTATACGCCGTAAATAAATCCGCAAACGGAATATCAACTGAGCGCGACGTATGGCTTAATACGTACGCACGAGCATTCGTTTGAATTGTATACGTCGTATCTTCACGTGTCACAATTGTTTTTTCAGGTTTCGTCGCATCCGTTTTTTCATTCGTTAGCTTTAATCCCTCTTTTAATGTAAAGCGTAAACCGCTGCTCGTTGATGTGATCGTAAAGATATGTGATAGCTCGGCAAGCTGCGCTTCTAAATCCGAGCGATTTTTATACGTATCATCTGCGGATGATTGCTCATCAAATGTTAGTGCATCAAACACAGGTGTTGACACCGGTTCGTCATCAACAACAATCGGCACACCGTTTACGACTGTTCCTTCTGGGGACGTCGTATGTGGAATTGTCGTTTCTGTACGCTTGTATGTTTCGTTAATTTCAATCGTACTCGCTTGTACTTCATCGACGCGTACATCATCAAGCATTACGGTAAACGTCGCTGGTGTTTTCGCTGCTTTTTTCAATGTCGCTGCAGCTTCACTCATCCACGCTTCAATGTAATCACCATTAACAGTTACAACTTTATCTAAGCCTGCTTCTGTAAACATTTTGTGCATCGTTACGTTGATCGCTGTCGTTTTTCGGCTGCCATCTGCAGATGAACTTGTCGGCGTGGCAATTACGTCAACCGCTTTTACGGCATTGATTGCTTCTTCGTGTGACAATGACCATACATCGCGTAACGCACGACCAACGAGCTGTGTAACGACCGCTTTTTCAGCTGCTGTTAACGTCGTGCCGTTACGCAGTTTTTGCATCAGTATGTCATCATCTGCTGTGAAGTATTTGAAAATATCAACGTTTTCACGCACCGTAAATACATCAAATTTCGGCTTCGTATTCATAAGTTGAATCGCAGGGGACGCTGCCATTTCCTTCGTACCGACCATAACAACGACCGTGTCTGATGCAGGTTGTACGTTGTTGTTCGCACGCACTGTTTTGCCGTCTAACGTCATCGCCGCTCCTGACTTCAACTTCACGTTCGCACCGCTTGGCATCGCCACTTCAACACCTTCAACGAATGCTTGTACGCGCACGTTCAGTGCATCCGTCTTTGTCGGCGCCGCATTGTAGCCATTTGCCCATTCATAGTTCGCTACGTCTAATACGCGCTTGCTTGATTCAAATGCAATTTCATAATCGTATTGATCTGCCGCTGCTGGTACCGCAATTTTCTTCACTGTTAATGGGAACTCCCCTAGCTGTTTTGCTTTATTCGCAGCTGTGTACAGACGTAACGTGTACGTACCTGCATCGCTTAAGTTTGTTGCGATTGCACCGATGCCATTTGCATATGACGTAACCGGAGCGGCCGCGCCTTCTGTGCTACCTGTTTTCGTTAACGTGTAGTACGGTGCGTTCATCGGCAAGTCGAAACGTTCCCCTACTTGGTCTAATACGTTAAATGTAATCGTACGGGCAAGCTGTGTAATGTTCGTTGAATTCGTCGTCGCAACCGCATCACCAGATGTTAACTCAGCAGTTGTCGCCTCACGTTGCGATACCATCGTTAACGGATACGTATATGGTGTATTTAATGGCACACCGCCCATGTTATACGTGAAATGCACATCTAAATCTGCTGCTTGCGCAACGCTTAATCTGCTCGTCGTCGCATTTACTTGCGCCGATGTTGTATCTGCTTGCGTTGTACCGCGCTTAAAGAAATTGACCGTGCTAATTTTAATTTGCTCAAGCGTTGCAGGATCTGTAATAATTTGCCCTGCACCGTTTGTTGCTCGCATCACTTTAAAGTACACGTTGTTCGCATCAATGTCTGCTTTTGAAATCACGCTGTATGGATATTTCGCATGCGTCCCGTTTTTCTCCCACCAAAGCTCCACTCGATCGATCGATACAATTGTTTTCGCATCAACAACGCGCACAGTAATTGGTGCTGTTTTGCCGCGATACGACACATTCACTGTATAAACACCGATTTTACTATTATCAAATGGTGATACTGTTACGTCTTCTGGTGTCCCGACTACAACTTGTTTTTC
Source organism: Caryophanon sp. (assembly GCA_018384745.1). Classification (GTDB taxonomy): domain Bacteria; phylum Bacillota; class Bacilli; order Bacillales_A; family Planococcaceae; genus Caryophanon. Next base: position 4,535 of record JAHAYH010000043.1, read on the forward strand.
ACCTGCTGCGTTATCGAGCGTGACATGTAATTGAAGCTTCGTCACATCAACAGTTGCACCTTGTGTTAAAAATACGGTATCCGGGTTCACTGTAAAGCTGCGCACATCATTTTCATTAACGTTTACTTTCAATGTCGTTTGTTGATCACGATACGTAATCGTTAATGTTTGCTCGCCGACTTTTGTTTTGTCGTAACCTGTTACTTCAAAGTCCTCTTCTTTTAAATCTTCAACGCCATCGTCAAAGTTTGCTTTCACCATAACGGTTGATTTATTAAACTCTTCACCTTTTGCATACGTCGCTTTTGTCGTCGATGCGTTTAAGCTAAGTAACGTTGATTCATATACTTCAATATCAACCGATTCCTTCACCGCACCATATTCAAATGTTAGCTGTTGAATGCCTGGCTTTGACGTATCAATCGTTGAAATTTTTAAGTTCGGGTCCGTTAACGATAATTCGCCCGTCGTATTGTCGTTATATAAACCTGTTAATGAAAGACCTTCAATCGAAAACGGAATGCCGACGCGATAACGCACGCGGTCTGGCAGCTTATTAACGACAATTTTCGTTAAGGCAAGCGGTGATTTCGAAACCGTTACATCAAACGTCGTTTCAATATTGCCAATTGTAATTGTCACTTTTTGTTCCGTGCCGTGCGCTGATGCGTCATAGCCACTGATCATGCTCTTTGTAATTTGCTCTTCACGCGTTAAGTTTCCTTCATACGTACCGATTACTTTTAAGCCGGTTAAATCGAGCTCCTCGCCTTCTTTATACACCGTCTTTGTCGGGCGCTGCTCAACGTTTAACGATAGAAGTGGTAATACACGCACTTTAAATTGCGTCGTTTGTCCGTCATACGTTAACGTAATGACTTGATCGCCCACTAAGTTTGGATTAAAGCCAGATGCGCTCGCTAATGACCCTGAGAAAATACGCGTTGATTGGTCTGAGTATTGCGCTTGAATTTCAAGCCCTTCTAAATCAAGTGCGTCGCCTGGGAAATACATCACTTTATTTGGCAGTTTCGATACGGCGATGCGCTCTACATTTAACACATCGACTTGGAAGCTAACCGCGCGACCGTTGTATGTTAAACGGACATTTTTTGCCCCGGAACGTTCGCTATTAAAGCCTGTTATTTTCGCTTCAGCTAAACTTACAGCACTTTCACGTCCATCTGCATAACGCGCAATGACTTGTAGACCATTAGTGTTCAGTGCCTCACCTACACGGTACTCTTTTTGCGTCGGTACTGATTTTAACACTAAGTCGGTCATCTCAATGACTTCTACATCAAACGTTGCACGGAAACCATTTATATTCACCGATACCGTTTGACGACCTGGCTGCATCGGGTCATACCCTGTAACGTCCGCTGCTGTAACCGTTTCTGTACGCTTCGTCCCATCTGTATACGTGCCTGTAATTGTTAAACCATTTAAGCTTAATTGTTCACCTTGGTAATATTTCGTCGTACTTGGCTCTTTCGTCACCGCAATCCACTCAATAACTGGTGCGCCCGCTTCCACCACACGAATTGGATAGCTCACTGTACGATTATTTACACGAATCGTTACGTTTTGTGTACCTGTACGTGTTAAATCAAAGCCTGACGCATGTGCTGTCGTAATCGCTTCACGACGCACCGTGCCATTTGCATATGTCCCTTCCACAACAATGCCTGCTGTTGAGAACGCATCGCCCACGCGGTACATCGTTTTCGTTGGGTTTGTCACGATGCGAATACTCGACATCGCTACGACATTAATGTTCAGCTCTTGACTAATGCCATCAACAGTAATTTTGATCGTTTGTGCACCTGGAACATTTGGCTTGTACCCTGTAATGTTCGATGCATTAATGTGTTGACGTTTTAACGTACCGTCTGCGTACACACCTTGTACGACAAATTCAGTCGGGTCGAGCGCTTCGCCTTCATAAAACGTGCGATCTGTGCGCGTCGTATAAATGATTAAGTCTTCAAGCGACTGCATGCCGTTACTTTCTTTCCCGTAATCTGTCACCGTATGAATGCGCGTTTCTGCTTCATCAATATTTACGAGTACGTCCACGAGCTCGCGCTTATAATGCTTCGCTAAAATATCGACAAGCGTATATTGCCCAATAAATGTACGCCCTTCGTCCGTCGTCACATTTAAATTGCCGACGCGACCGCGCAGCGAAATCGTTGCGACACCTTTTCCGCGGTAGTTAAACGTTGTAATCATACCAGAGCCTTTAACTTCCACATCGCCAAACTTCGCCTCTAAAATGCCAATATCTCCGTATAAGCTAAATGCAGATACATTGTTATGAACCGTCACATGGCGCAGCGGTGTGTCGTTCACAAACGTCACATGTTCACGCTCAATCGATACAAGACCGATATCGGAATTGCTCACCGTTACTTCCATTTCCTCAGCTTCTGTTGCAGGTGTTGACGACGTATTCGATCCACTAAAATCATCTTTTGCTGTCGTCGTTCCCGTGACGTTCACTTTATTAAACGTAATGAACTTCGCTGTGCGTCGACTACCTGAGTTCACACCATTTAATACGACGTCACCATCAACAGTCATATTGCTTAGTTCGACGTATTCACTTTTCACGAAAATATCACCTGTGAACACACCTTCACTACCATCTAACACGATTGGTGCAACTTCACTACCGCGCGCATTTAACTCAATGCTTTGTACACCGACAACTAAATTGTTTGACACGTATACTTGCAAGTCAGCCCCTGTTAATGCACGAACGTTATCAGCCATTAACACATTTTGTAAACTACGTCCGATCGTATACGTCCCTTTATTCGTTACAAGTTTATTGCCAATAATATTTTGCACTTTCACTTCGATCGCTTTATCTTCTACGTGTCGTGCACGCATGACAAACGATGCGAGCTGCCCACGCGTCACAAACTCACGACTCGCATATGTACGCTCAGTTTTCCCAACCGTCACGCCAAGCGCATATAGCGACTTAATTTGCTCATAATATTGATCATCTTCTCGCACATCAATAAACGGTAACGATACGTCTGGGAATTTATCTAAGTTAAAGCCGTTATAAATAATTTTCGCCATTTGTCCACGCGTTAACGTATTGCCTGTACGATACGTGCCGTCTGGATAACCGTTAATAATGCCTGCTTGTGCCAGCACTGCAATGTATTTGTAGTAACTATGCGTTACCGGTACATCTTTAAAATTCGGGTTCGGTCCTGTGTATGTATCTTCTGGCTTGATTAGCCCTAACACACCTGCTAAAATTTTCGCTGCTTGTCCACGCGTTACACGCTCATTCGGACGAAACGTACCATCCTCATAACCGTTAATGACCTTCTCGTGATACAGCTGCATAATATTATCATAATGCGTTTGCGTATTTGGCACGTCTTTAAATACCGTTGCCGCTTCTGCATCCGCTACATTCGTTAATACAATTGGTGGTGTTAACAACGCCGCTGCTACTGCCGCCTTTAAAGTTTTTTGCATTTTAAATCCTCCTACAT
>JAHAYH010000050.1 GCA_018384745.1 Caryophanon sp.
CGCCCGCTGCAGCTCGATAATACGCAAGCCGCCGGTAACAGACAGAAGGAACATAGCATAGTCACGCCGCCCGGCCTCTGTGCTGCGGTCAATGCTGGACAAGATCCGGCGCACGTCCTCCGCCTGCAGGGGGTCTTTTTTGGTGTCTGCCTTGATTTTAATGCCAAAGGTGTTAAAAGGCATACCAGGGGTAGTGTCTTATTTTGACTACATTTTACCTGTGGTTATCGCTGCTTTAATCATCACGGCGACAGGTTATATTGACGATATTTTTGAATTAAAACCTCGGACCAAAATGCTGGGTATCATTATTGGTGCGGTCATTGTCTGGGCGTTTACGGACTTTCGTTTTGATAGTTTTAAAATTCCATTTGGCGGGCCGCTGTTAGAGTTTAATTCGGTTGTGACCTTCTTTTTGACGGTCTTTTGGATTATTTCCATTACCAATGCCATGAATCTGATTGATGGGTTGGATGGTTTGGTTAGTGGGGTATCGATTATCAGCCTTGGAACCATGGCTTTGGTGTCCTACTTCTTTTTACCGCAAACGGATTTTTACTTGACCTTGACCATTTTGCTGTTAATTGCTTGTATTGCAGGCTTTTTCCCTTACAACTATCATCCAGCTATTATTTATTTGGGGGATACTGGTGCTCTCTTTATCGGATTTATGATTGGAGTGCTATCACTGCAAGGTCTGAAAAATTCGACGGCAGTATCGGTTATCACACCAGTGATTATCCTTGGGGTGCCAATCTTAGACACAACAGTTGCCATTATTCGACGCAAATTATCTGGTCGTCCTGCCACAGAAGCTGACAAAATGCATTTGCATCACCGCTTGCTAGCAATGGGCTTTACCCATCGTGGTGCGGTTTTGGTGGTCTATGGCATTGCTATTTTGTTCTCTTTGATTGCTTTGGTGCTTAATGTATCAAGTCGTGTCGGTGGCGTGTTTTTGATTATCGGTCTGGCCTTTGCCCGCGAAGTCTTTTTTGAAGGACTGGTAATTTGGGGTGTTGGTCTCTTCATCCCAGCTTCCGGACCACATGCAGTTGATATCATGGGTACAGGGCTCTAATACCTTCGCGTGAAAATCCAGACAGACGGGACCGTAAAAGCTTTCTTTCAGAAGTGCCATGGATGCAAAATTT
>JAHAYH010000128.1 GCA_018384745.1 Caryophanon sp.
GCAGAAAAGTGCAATCAGAAAATGCGATATTTCCTGATTGCACTTGTTTTGTCTCAAACACTTTTTTTCAAACGGATTGCATCATTTGCAAAAAAAAGCCGTCCTACAACAAAGAGAAACGTCATAAGGAGTGTATGTATGAGCAAAAAAACGATTGGTGCAAGCGTGATCGGTCTTGTACTCGGCGCAGTATTAGCCCTTTATCCGCTTGATTATTACATTATGAAGCCAGGCAGTGCACATGATGTATCTGAATACATTGAAGTGGCCCAAGGTGACCATGATGATGACGGGACGATGAACTTAATGACGATTGCGATGATGCCGGCGTCACCGATCAGCTATGCAATGTCATATGTGTTACCGCACCGTGAGCTTTTAAAAACAGAGGATGTACGCTATGAAGGTGAAGATGCAGAAGAATATAATGTGCGTCAACAAAAAATGATGACCGATTCGCAATTTAACGCGAAATACGTCGCTTTTACGCTAGCGAAAAAGCCATTTGATGTAACGTATAACGGCATTTATGTATTAAGCGTGCTCGATGGTAGTGCAGCAGATGGCATTTTACAAGCGGGGGATGAAATGATTCGTCTTGACGGGCAACCGATCGAAAAAACAGAAGATGTTGTGTCGATGATTGATGCGTACGGTGAAGGGGATACGATCACACTGACGATTGTACGCGATGGCAACGAGCTTGAAAAAAGTGTGACGTTAGCACCGCTACCAGGCGAGGAGCGCGTTGGCATCGGCATGACGTTTGCGGGCAACCAATCGATTGAAACAACGCCAGACGTAACGTCTAAAGCAGAAGACATCGGCGGACCGTCAGCAGGGTTGATGTTTACGCTGGAAATTTACAATCAGCTCGTAGATGAAGACCTCACAAAAGGCTATAACGTCGCAGGTACGGGGGAGATGCTGTTAGATGGCACGGTCGGTCGCATCGGTGGGGCAGCGTTTAAAGTCGTTGCTGCAGCAAACGACGACATGGACATTTTCTTTGTGCCAGATGACTTAACGGACGAGCAGCGCAAAGAGCATCCACAGCTGCAGTCAAATTACGAAGAAGCAGTCGAAGCGGCGAAATCACTCGACACCGATATGGACATCGTGCCGGTGAAAACGGTACAAGATGCGCTGGATTATTTATCGGATTTATCGGTGAAAAAATAATGAAAAGCTCTCTCGCGTGCGTAAAGGCACTGTAGAGAGCTTTTTTGAATTAGTATATGCGAAGAGGTGGTGTAGTGTAATCAACGTTTAGACGCGGTTCTGTACGCGTCATATTTGCAGCGGCATCGTAGACGTTCGCTGCTTGTAAATCAAACTTCAGCATTGGATCGTTGCTTGAAGCAACACGACTAATAAGCGGTAATGGCAGCGTCTTTTTTTGCTGACCTAAAAACAATTGACCTTGCTTTGTGACACCGAGTAAACGAATGTATGTCGGTGCGCTAAACTGCGCTTGAAGATCTTTTGTATAGCCGGTATAAATATGTGTCAGCATGCGCTGAAGGCGCGTCCATGTATAGCGCTTTGATTTGACTTTTTGCATAAATTCCGCAAACGAAAAGCTCGTTTTCGCCGCTTTTATAAAGGCGTTTTCGATGCCTTCTGAGACGTCTACATATTGCGTCAGCTGCTGCGGTGTTTTTTGTAAAATAGTATGCTGTAATAGCGGCCAAAGCGTTTGCCACTGAATGAACGTACTATGTGTTTGCCACTCGCACAGTGCGTCGTACGTAGAAGCGGGGACGAACGCTTCAATGCTTTGTAAATCGTTCGTCTCAAACAGCGCTTTTCGAATAGCTGTTGCGCTCGCGATCGAATCATGTGCGAGCGCTTGATCGTGATACTGCGCGGCAATGCGCGGAATCGTCAAAGGCGTAATCGCAAGGTGATGTGCAGCTTCAACGTAATGGTACCCTAAAATATTATTTGGCTGTGCAAGGTCAACAGTTGGCTCGGTCGCAAACTGCAAGATGTGTTGATACGCTTGCTGCAATGCTTGTGGGTAGCTCATGCCTTGCTGAATCGCTTCGTGAATGTGCGCTTCATACGCGTCTTTATACGTTGAAATGAGGTGATGCGTATGTGAAAATGGAGCGATGTCACCATTTTCACTACCAAATACGACCGATTCACAGCCAATTGCATGAAGTAATGAAATCGAACCGCTCGCAAATTGACGTGCTTGTGCGGTACTATATACGTATGGGAGTTCAATGACGATGTCGACGCCAGCGTTTAAGGCCATTTTCGCACGCGTCCATTTGTCGACAACCGCAGGCTCGCCGCGTTGTAAAAAAGACCCGCTCATAACGGCAATGCAAATGTCGGCGTTTGCGATTTTTTTTGCTTCTGATGCGTGGTATTGATGCCCGTTATGGAACGGATTATATTCAACGACAATGCCTGTAGCACGCATAAAATCACCTCTTTTTATTATTTTTATTAATTATACGAGTGATTTTAAGTAGTGACAAGAAATTATCTTGACATCCCAAAATACACATTATATAATCAACAGTGTTGTCTCGAGGTGATGAAACGAATGAAATGGTCAATTCATCAATTATCTAAGTATCGCCAAAGTGGGATGCCGATTGATGCGTATGTACAATTGGATGAGGTAAAAGATCGGAACCACGAAATTCGCGAAATTTCACCCGTTCATTTAAAAGGGCTTTGTACTTTTGGTGCATCGCAAATGACTTGTCAACTGACGATGACAGCAACGTTAACGCTGCCATGTGCTCGCACGTGGGAGGACGTTGAATACCCAATTGAGGTAGATGTAGTTGAAGTTTTCAGCTGGATCGATCCTGAAAAACGTGTAGACGAAGACGGCGATATCCACTGGGTGGATGGAGACGTAATCGACCTGCAACCAGTACTGGAAGATATTATTTTCCTTGAAGTACCGATGCAAGTATTCAAAGAGGATACCGAAGGACAAATGCAAGGCGGGAAAAACTGGTCGTATTTAACAGAAGATGATGTTGCGCGTCAAGCGGAAGAAGACGAACCAAAATTGGATCCAAGACTGGCTGCTTTAGCTAAGTATTTTGATCAAACAGACGAATAGATCTGTAAGGAGGTGCCACAATGGCTGTACCATTTAGAAGAACATCTAAAACTGCAAAAAGAAAGCGTCGTACGCATTTCAAATTATCTGTACCTGGTATGGTAGCTTGCCCAAACTGTGGTGAGGCAAAATTATCTCACCGCATTTGCAAAGCTTGCGGACAATACAAAGGTAAAGAAGTAGTAAGCAAATAATTCAGTATTTGCAAACTCGAAAGACGGAGGAAGAGACCATGGCTCTTCTTCCGTCTTTTTTTTCGTGCGCAAAAATGCTAGTTCATGTCATTTCTGAATATTCGGTGAATGTCATATGGTACAATCATAAGAGAAATGTTTTCACGATACATAAGGGGGATTTAGGCATGGCATACGAAATCACAAAGCAAGATGGAGTTTTAACATTCACGATTAATCGCGAAGAAAAGCGCAATGCGATTAACAGTGAGGTAATGGATGGCTTAAAGGAAGTTATTACATATGTAAAAGAGCATGATGATGTACGCTTTTTAGTTGTAACAGGGGCGGGAGATCGTTCATTTTGCTCGGGCGGCGATTTAGCGGAATTCCACTCGTTGCATACAGAGGACGAAGCATTTGGAATGTTAAGTAAAATGGGCAACATTTTATATGAGCTTGCGACATTGCCTGTACCGACGATTGCACTTATTAATGGTACAGCTGTTGGTGGAGGCTGTGAAATTGCGACGGCATGTGATTTCCGTTTAATGAAGCGCGGTGCAAAAGCAGGCTTTATTCAAGGGACGTTAGCGATTACAAGCGGTTGGGGTGGTGGTACGTACTTATTTGAACGTGGCTTACGTCATGACCGTGCGCTCAAAATGCTTGTCGATGCCAAGCCGTATGAGGCGGAGCTGTTATATGAAATCGGCTGGGCAATGCGCGTATTTGACGGCGATCAGCAAGATGCGTTAAACGACTTTATCGAAAATATGCGTCACATTCATCCATCTGTACATCATGCGTACAAAGAAATTGAGCTTCGCAAATGGCGCGAGCGCAACATGTACGGTCGCGTGATGGAGGAAATTCGCCTTTGTGCTAAGCTTTGGGAAAGCGATGCGCATCATGAAGCGGTAAATAGCTTCTTAACGAAAAAAGCAAAATAATACGTGCGAGTCTAGTGATGAAACTCATTGCTAGACTTTTTGTATGAATAGTTGTTGAAACGCCTAAAAGTCGGTACAGTAAACGTACATACTTTTGCATAAAGGGGAATCACGATGAAGTTTACAGTAATTGGTGGCGGCGCAGTCGGATTGTTGCTGGCGAGCTATTTAGCAGAGCAGGGCGATGTGACGCTCGTTGTACGTAGAAAAGAGCAGCTAGAAGCGTTGCAACAAGGTATTAGGCGCATATATAATGGCTGCGCAACGATTCATAACGTTCATGCGACACTTGTCATACCCGATGATGCAGCACAGCATATTTTTATTTGTACGAAAGCATATGCGCTCACACCGATTTTAGCACAGTTACAGCATGTGCGTTACAAAACGGTGAGCGGCTGTCAAAACGGCTTAGCGCATGTTGAACAGCTTCGTCCGCTACAAAACAGCAACGCATGTGTCGTCGAGTTTGGCGCGCTGAAACAAGATGATGCAACGGTGGTGCATACAGGCATTGGGCGCATTGTAATAGGGGCTTTAAGCGGCGAGTCGCCCCGTGTGGCAAAGATCGATGCATTACCGGTCGTGTATGAACAGCACATTGAGCCGATCGTGTGGCGAAAAGCGTTACTCAATTGTTTGATCAATCCATTAACAGCCGTGATGCAGGTGAAAAATGGCGCGCTAATTCAAAATGAGCAGCTGTTTCAAATTGTGATGCAGTTGCACCGAGAATTGCAGCAAGCGTTACCACAACATATGGAGGCAGTGTCATTACGAGATGTCATTACACTGTGCGACAAAACGGCTGCGAACGATTCGTCGATGTGTGTCGATGTACGCGTTGGTCGACAAAGTGAAATTGATGAAATTGTTGGATGTATATTAGCGGCATGTACGAAATCGATGCCGACATTGTCAACGTTATATGCGCAAGTCAAATCAATGTATACGAGGTGAGCACATGGTACTTGCAAAATGGATGTGGGAAGGTGCGATTTATTTTCCGTTTATCGTGTTGTTGTTTAGCTATTGGTTTTTTAATCACCCAGACAGTACAACGACGTTTCAAACAGCTGCCGATGTCACAACGCCGTTTTTCATGCTGGGTGTCATACGTGCGCTACAAACGATTGAACAGCCAAATAGCATGACCATTGTTGTAAGTATTTGTGTCGTCGTCGCAGTCGTGATGATGGTGCTTGAGCGTTTCATTCAAAAAAAGTTTTTTACATTCGCAGTGATAAAACGTATATGGCGCGTTTATTTTTTAATATTTACTATGTTATATTGTGGTATATGGATTTTTTCAGGCATCCGTACTGTGTGGTATTGGATTCAGTAAGCAATATACTTTCATATCGAGATAATTCGTACTAACATAGTGATGAACGATTTACGCATATACAGCATACGTGCAAGTAGAGGAGATTTTGACATGCAGTTGGAACAAATTCGTGTCCCGTTAAATAATAAAATTTTAGAACATTATTACGAGGAAGTGCCAGAAATGACGGCATTTTTTCCGTATACGTTAACTGGTGAAGCATTTGAAGCACGCTATCGCTATTTACAAACACAGCCGCGCACGAACGGCTTAGCAGAGGCGATTGCATCTTATATGGAACCGTTTGGAGTGACAGACGCGATCACGGCAAACATTGAGGCGCTTGCAAATGGCGCAGTTGCCGTCGTTGGCGGACAGCAAGCGGGCGTTTTTACAGGACCTTTATATTCGGTGTATAAAGCCATTACGGTCTTAACGGTTGCGAAAGAGCAAAGCGAGCGTCTAGGTGCACCGGTTGTCCCTGTGTTTTGGATTGCAGGAGAAGACCATGATCTCGATGAAATTAATCATACATTTACGATCGTGAATGGTGCGGTGAAAAAGCGCGGATATAGTGAACGCGCGCGTCGTAAAACGATGGCGTCAGAAACGAAGCTATCGCGTGAAGCGGTGCAGCAATTAATCGATACCGTCTTTTTTGATTACGGGGAAACGGCGTACACGAAGCAATTGCTTGCACAAGTAGAGGACGCCGCAAATAACAGTGAGACGTTTACGCAGTTCTTTACATATGTCATGAACGATTTATTTAAAGCGTACGGCTTACTCATGATCGATGCGGCAAGTGCGCCAATGCGTGCACTAGAAGGAGAATACTTCGTTCGCCTTATCGATCACGCAGAAGCGATTGCACAAGCGGTGACCGAAACGGAAGCAGCATTTGCACAAGCAGGGTACGGCACGCCGATCCAAGCATCTCGCACAAATGCCAATCTTTTTTACGTACAAGACGGGGAGCGCTTTTTATTAACGTTGACAGATGGCGTGTTCCAAAATGCGCAAGCGAACGTGCGCTTTACGAAAGAGCAGCTTATAACGATTGCGCGCGAAACGCCACAACGTTTAAGCAATAACGTCGTGACACGTCCGATGATGCAAGAAATGGTATTTCCGGTGCTAGCATTTGTCGGTGGTCCAGGTGAACTTGCATATTGGGCAACGCTTCAACAAGGCTTTAACGTAGCGGGCTTACAAATGCCGATTTTCGTGCCGCGCTTTATGTTTACAATTGTCGATGCGCACATTGAAAAATGCGCAGCAAGCGTGGACATGACCGTTCCACATATTATTGCAGAAAACGTCATTGCACAGCGAGAAGCGTTTATTGCAACGCTTGAAACGGAAAGCGTACTCGCGCCGGTTGTGCAAATGGAGCAGCAGTTGCGCGCGCAATATGTGCAGCTACAAAGTGCCTTAAAGCAACAACAGATCGATGTGACGAACATCGTTGCTAAAAATGTTGCGAATCATGCAAGTCAGTTTGATTATTTAATGGCAAAAATTGAAGAGCAATTGTTACAACAGCACAACGTAACGCTTGATCATTACAATGCGTTAGCGTGCACGTTGCGTCCGAATGGGTCGTATCAAGAGCGCGTATTTGCACCGCATTACATGATGAACAAGTACGGCACGGACTTTGTTGACCGTTTAATGGCACTGACGTATACGGTCGATGATTCGCATAAAATTGTAATGGTGTAGTTTCGCTACAAGTAAATGAATGACAGAATGGATCGAGCAGCGAAAAAAGCATAGCGCTTTTTTTCGCTGCTTTCTTTTTATGAAAGAATGCCTTATTGTGCGGTATGTGAATGCGTTTTTGAAAAATGAAAGGGTATTTTAGCTCATTTTTTGTAATGTACATTACAAATGTGGAAATGCTGTGGAGGAACGCGGGGTATTGTGGTACATTAAATGTTGTAAAGTCAGGTTATTTGCGGCATTTAGCACAATTTTATGCGAGAGGAAGCGGCGCTTGAAACATTGTGAAAAGACAGCGCTTACGACTTCTAAATAGGACAAATGTTCGTATTTTTGTGAAAGTTGTTCAATGTTGTGACAAATGTTTATGCAAATTCTGAATACAAGCTTACATATTTGTAGGATATTGCCGACGAACAATACATAAAAAGGCACGTCTTGTCATGCCAATGCGGAAACTTCCGATGCGCATGTACGTCTACAATGAATGTAGCTTGGCGAAAATTTAATGGGCTTTCGAGCCGTAAAGGAGCGTCACTAGTATGTTCGATCATACTACTGTCTTACTGGCAGAAACTGTAGATGGCTTGAACATCAACCCTGATGGCATTTATGTCGACTGTACGTTAGGCGGAGCAGGGCACAGTGAATATTTAGTCAAACAATTATCAGAAAAAGGTCGTTTAATTTGTTTTGACCAAGATACAACAGCAATTGAAAATGCAAAGGTACGTTTAGCACCTTATATAGATCGCGTAACATTTGTACATTCAAACTTCCGTTACTTAAAAGAAGAACTTGCTGCATTACAAATTGACGAAGTGGACGGTATTTTGTATGACTTAGGTGTATCATCACCGCAGTTAGATACACCAGAGCGTGGGTTCAGTTATCACCACGATGCACCGCTTGATATGCGTATGGACCAAACAGCGGAGCTATCCGCTTACAACGTTGTAAATGAATGGCGCTATGAAGATTTAGTGCGCATTTTCTTCCGCTACGGTGAGGAGAAATTCTCAAAGCAAGTGGCTCGTAAAATTGAAGCTGCACGTGAAGTAGCACCCATTCGTACGACAGGTGAGCTTGTGGAATTAATTAAAGAAGGCATTCCAGCGCCAGCGCGTCGAAAAGGTGGACATCCAGCAAAGCGCATTTTCCAAGCGATTCGTATCGCGGTAAATGACGAGCTAGGAGCAGCTGAAGATTCATTAACAGATGCCATTGATTGCTTAAAAATTGGCGGACGTATTAGTGTGATTACGTTCCATTCTTTAGAAGACCGTTTAACGAAAACAATTTTTAAGGAAGCATCATCATTACCGGATCTACCTCCGGGGCTTCCAATTATTCCAGATCATTTAAAGCCAACATTAAAGCTTATTACACGCAAGCCAATGTTGCCATCTGATGAAGAACTGGAGCAAAATAATCGAGCGCGCTCTGCGAAGCTACGAATCGCGGAGAAAATCAACGACAAAGGACGTGATTAGATGGCATTACGTGCACCACAACCTCATTTTGAACCGCAACAACAGCCACAGAAGCATCAGCAACGAAAGCCCCAGCCGAAGAAAAAATATGGTTGGTTCCATATTACACCGGGTGAAAAAGGACTTGCTGTTATTGCTGGTCTTGTACTAGCAATTGGCGTTGGCATGAATTTAAATGCACAATCAGCGGTACAACAAACGAATATTAAAATTTCACAAACTGAAGCTGAAATTAATCAAATTTCCGATGAAAATGAAGAATTATACGTACAAGTATCCGAGCTTTCACGTTATGAACGTATTTGGGAGCGTGCACAAGCTTTAGGTCTAACACAAAATGAACAAAATGTTCGGGTAGTACCTGGTCAATGAAGCAAAAAGTAGTATCTAAATGGGGAGCCTTTGCATTACTAAGTTTTTTCGCAGGGCTCTCTTTTCTATTCATCGGACGATTTTTTATTTTACAAACTTCAGGAGAATCTCACGGGCGCGATTTGCTCATGCGTGCAGCTGCGCAATACGAACGTGAGTATATTTTAGATGCAAAGCGCGGCGATATTTTAGATCGCTACGGGCGTATCATTGCAGAGGATACACAAAGTTATCGTGTGGCAGCGGTGCTCGACGAATCGCTTACACAAGCAGGTCGTGAGCCGGTGCATGTCGTCGATAAAGAAGAAACGGCACGCATTTTAGCGAAATATTTAAACGGCACTGAGGAACAAATTTACAAAGTGCTAGATCAAGATAAAAAGCAAGTGGAATTTGGCCCGATCGGTCGTAAGTTGTCACATGAGACGAAGACGTTAATCGAGGCGGAAAAATTACCAGGCATTATTTTCTTTAGCGATACAAAACGCTATTATCCAAACGGCAGCTTAGCGTCGTATTTAATTGGCTATGCGCGTGAGGAAGAAATTCAAGATGAACGTACCAAAACATATAAGCTGCGCACAATTGGTGAGATGGGCTTAGAAGCGTATTATGATGACGTGCTAGAAGGTACCGATGGCTATGAAAACTACGAAGCGGATAAGCGCGGATATTTATTGCCTGGTGCGACGCATTTCATTCAGGAGCCAAAGCATGGGTTTGATATGACGTTAACGCTTGATAAGACGATTCAAAACTTCGTCGATGATGCGCTATTGCGCGTCAACGAACAATATACACCAGAAGAAATGGTCGTTGTGGTAGCCGATGCGAAAACAGGTGGCATTTTAGCGATGTCGCAAAGCCCAACGTTTAATCCAAATACGCGCGAAGGCTTAAATTCAGATTCGACATGGTTAAACCAAGCGACGTCTGACACGATTGAACCTGGTTCAACGATGAAGGTATTTACGCTTGCAACGGCGATCGAAACTGGCAATTGGACGCCGAACTCACAATATAAATCAGGGCAATATCAAATGCCAAACTCGATGCGTATTGTGCGCGACCATAACTCGGTCGGGTGGGGAACGATTTCATTTTTAGAAGGAATTCAGCGCTCATCGAACGTTGCCATTGCATACATGATGGAGCGCATCGGTACCGAGACGTTTTTACAATATTTAGAGCGCTTTGGCTTCGGTCAAAAAACGGGCTTCCCTGCAAAGGAAGAAGCAGCGGGCGTTATTTTAAACAAAAATAAGCAAGATATTATTTCAACGGCATTTGGGCAAGCATCTACTGTAACGCCGATTCAACTCGTGCAAGCGATGACAGCAATCGCAAACGATGGCGTGATGATGAAACCGTATATCGTTGAAAAAATTGTGAACCCAAACACAGGCGAAGTCGTTGAAGAGCATAAGCCGACGGAGAAAGGGCAGCCGATTTCCGCTGAAACGGCCCAACAAGTGAAGACGATTTTAGCGTCGACGATTACCGAGCCGGTTGGAACGGGGAAACAATTTAAAATTGACAACTACAACGTTGCTGGGAAAACAGGAACTGCTCAAATCGTCAATGAAAACGGGACGTATGACTGGGGACCAGATGAGTTCTTGTATTCGTTTTTAGGGATGGCACCTGTCGAAGATCCACAGCTAATTGTGTATGTGGCGGTGCAAAAACCGACGTTAAAAGGTGGCGCAGGAAGCACACCGGTAGCGGAGATTTTCACATCAGTCATGGAGAACAGCTTGAAATATTTAAATATTGACCCAGCAAATGTCGAAAACGTGACAACAGAAACGATCGACAATTACGTGAAATCTTCCGCGCTTGAAGCAAAAGCAACGCTTGAAGCATTAGGCATTAACGTTGTTGTAACGGGTGAAGGTGGTAGCGTTGAAGCGCAATATCCAGCACCAGGCACAACGCTTGTTGAAGGAGATCGTGTCTTTTTACAAACAGCAGGGTCTAGCATTTTACCGGATTTAACCGGTTGGTCATTGCGACATCTTAAAACGTTTGAGCAAATGGCACGCATTGAACTCGAAACGCTAGGAGAGGGATATGTTGTTGCACAAGATGCAATCGCAGGTTCGGTACTGACCGAAAATATGACGGTGAGCGTCGAACTGCAAACACCGCAAGAGCAATATATGATGAAGCCACCTGTTGAACAGGAAGAAGCGCCTGTAACAGAGGAAGATGCCTCAACAAATGCTTCACCGTAACATCGGTCATGTTTTCATAAAAATAATAGCAATTAATGACAAAAATGCCGAAAACGCATCTTTTAAAATGACCGAGAAAGTTCTATTATAAGGTGTGGTACAACGCATTTTGAACGAAGTATAGAAGGAGAGCATTATGACAGTCGCATCGACATTGATTATTTTAGCAGTAGCATTTTTAGTATCGGTTATCGTCGCACCATTTGCGATTCCGATGCTACGCCGATTAAAGTTCGGCCAAAGCATTCGTGAAGAAGGTCCGCAATCGCATATGAAAAAGGCGGGCACACCAACGATGGGTGGGGTCATCTTTTTAATCTCGATCCTGTTGACAACCATTGTACTTGGATTGGTGTATGATTTCTTCTCGGTGCAAACAACGATCTTATTATTAGTATTTATCGGGTTTGGGGTTATTGGCTTTTTAGATGATGGCATTAAAGTGATTTTCAAACGCAACTTAGGCTTAACATCAATTCAAAAGTTAATCGGTCAAATTGTCATCGCCATCGTTGCGTACTTATTACTACAGATGAGCGATACGTTTGAAACGACGTTATCACTGTTTGGCTTAACGGTGGACATCGGTATTTTATACGTAGCCTTTTTAATTTTCTGGCTTGTAGGATTCTCAAATGCCGTAAACTTAACGGACGGTTTAGACGGTTTAGCAAGTGGTACATCAGCGTTCGCATTCGCAGCATTCGGGATTATCGCAATGCTACAAGAGCAAGCAGATGTGGCGTTATTTGCCTTTGCTGTAACGGGCGCACTCCTTGGCTTTTTAGTGTTTAACGCAAAGCCTGCCAAAGTGTTCATGGGCGATACAGGCTCACTTGCTCTTGGTGGTGCGTTAGCAATGTTATCAGTTGTAACGAAAACGGAATTTTTATTATTAATCATTGGGCTTGTGTTCGTCATCGAGACATTATCGGTTATGATTCAAGTAGCATACTTTAAGAAAACAGGTAAGCGTATTTTCAGAATGAGTCCAATTCATCACCACTTTGAAGAAGGTGGCTGGTCTGAGTGGAAAGTCGTCATCGTCTTTTGGTCAGTTGGCTTAGTGGTAGCTGTAATTGGTGTATTAGTGGAGGCGTTAGGATGAAGCAATATAAAGATTTAGTCGCAAAAAAAGTATTAGTGCTTGGTTTAGCGCGTTCAGGTGTCGCAGCAGCAGAGCTGTTACACTCGCTTGGCGCATTCGTCACAGTCAATGATGCAAAACCATTTGATGCAAGTCCAGATGCACAAGGATTATTACAAAAAGGCATTACGGTTATTTGTGGCCGTCACCCGGAAGATTTACTGGATGAAGGGTTTGAGCTTGTCGTAAAAAACCCAGGGATTCCGTATTTTAACCCTGTCGTTGCCGATGCGGTACGTCGCGGTATTCCTGTATGGACGGAAGTGGAGCTTGCATATTTAGTGAGCGAAGCGCCAATGATCGGCATTACAGGCTCAAACGGTAAAACAACGACGACAACACTTGTATACGAAATGTTGCGCGTTGGCGGTTTACAACCATTAATCGCAGGGAATATCGGAACGGTGGCGTGTGGTGTTGCGGAAAAAGCAACAGCAGATAACGTCATTGTAACTGAATTATCATCGTTCCAATTAATGGGAACAGACAGCTTTAAGCCACGCATTGCGATTTTAACGAATTTATACAATGCGCATTTAGATTATCACGGTACGTTTGATGCGTATGCCGATGCGAAATTTGGCGTAACGCGCAATCAAGACGAAAACGATTATTTCATCTACAATGCCGATCAAAAAACGGTCGTCGCGTATGCACAAAAATCAAACGCGCAAAAAATTCCGTTTACAACGAAAGGGCGTACAGACGTTGGTGCAAGTGCCGATGATGTGGCTATTTACTGGAACGGCGAAAAAATTGCAGATCGTCAAGACATCGTGTTACCTGGACAACATAACGTCGAAAACATTTTATGTGCGGTAGCAGCAGCGATGTTACTTGGCTGTAATGTCGAGGCGATGCAGCAAGTGCTGGCAACGTTCGGTGGCGTGCGTCACCGTACACAATTTGTGCGCGAATGGGAAGGACGCCGCATTTACAACGATTCAAAAGCAACAAACTGCTTAGCAACAAAAAGTGCGATTGAAGCATTTACCGCACCGATTGTGTTACTAGCAGGCGGCTTAGATCGTGGCCACTCGTTTGAAGAGCTGCGTGAGGCGATGCAAAATGTTCGCGTGTCCATTTCATTTGGTGAAACAGGGATGCGCTTTGCAGAATTTGCAAAGTCATGCGGCGTTGAAGAAACGATCGTTGCTGTCAATGTAGAAGACGCAGCAGCGTATGCGCGCAAGCTGTCACAGCAAGGCGACATCGTGCTTTTATCACCGGCATGTGCAAGTTGGGATCAGTACGAAAGCTTTGAAGTACGCGGTGACTTATTTATTGAAGCAGTGATGAAATTTTAAAAGTGATAGGAGTGGTAGAGGGATCGTATCGACTTCTCTACCGCTTTTTTTATCACGAGGGGGGACACGATGGCTGAGAAAGTAATCGACTTAGAAAATCGCATTCCGCAGTTAGCGCGTCGTAAAAGACGTCGCTTCATCCGACAAATTAGTTTTATCGCGTTGCTCATTATATTGCTCGTGCTCATTATCGCGTATCGACAATCGGATTGGAGTCGCATTCAAACGATTGAGGTGATCGGTGCAGATTACAAAACGGTTGATTATCATGTAGAGCAACTGCCATTTCACGTAGGGGATTCGATGTGGTTTGATGTGGACGACATGGAGCAAGCAGCGCTTGAAAATAACTGGTTAAAACAAGTGACCATTGAACGCGACTGGTTGACGCATGTTGTCGTCACGATTGAGGAATATAAGCATGTTGGCTACGTGAAACGAGATGAGCAGTATTACCCGATTTTAGAAAACGGTGAGATCGTGCCCGAAGCGATGACGTCGTTTGTCATGGATGCCCCATTGCTGACGAATTTTAAAGATGATGCGTATTTAACGGAGCTGCTGGAGCAGTTAGCGCAATTGGATGATGAAGTGCATGCACTCATTTCGCAAATTACGTACACACCTTCTAATTCTGACAACAGTGTTGTGACGCTTTATATGACAGACGGCTATGAAGTACGTGCGCTTATTTATGACTTTGCAGCAAAAGTGAATTATTACCCATCGATTGTCAAACAGCTTGGTGACATTGATGTTAAAGGGATTATTGATTTAGAAGTTGGATCGTATTTCACATCTTTTGACGCAGAATATGGCATTCGAATCGATGAGAGCACTTATATGGAAGAAGCTGAGCCGCAAAGCGAAGAAGCGGCAGAACCGCAGCAACAAGAAGATTCTTCATCGGATGAATCTTCGGCTGAGGAACAGTCGTACGGTGCAATAATAACGGACCGATTTGTATAACGATATGATAAAATAGTCTTGTAATTGAAGAGGGACGCGTTCATCGTCATTTCATGGCGAAAAATTTGCGGTAAGTGGAAAACGAAAAAACAGGAGAATAGCATGAAAAATTATGCTTTTCTGCGGTTTTACTTAGACAACTGACACAAATTACAATAGAATGTAACTAGGAGTATAAAAAGGAGGTGCAGTCAGTTGAGTCAACAAAAAATTTATGCAGCATTAGACATTGGTTCATCAGCCGTGAAGGTATTAATTGGTGAAGTCAGCAACGGTCAGCTGCACGTAATTGGCGATGGTTATGCACAATCAAGTGGCGTTAAAAAAAGTGCCATTGTTGATATAGAAGCGACAGTTCAATCGATTAAACGTGCGGTTGAAAGCGCAGAACGTATGACAAACATTAAAATTAATGACGTCATTTTAGGCATTCCTGCAAATCAAATTGCATTGCAACCAGCAAAAGGCGTCGTTGCAGTGAACAGTGAAAATAAAGAAATTACCGACGAGGATTTACAGCGTGTAATGGATTCAGCGCAAGTGATGTCGATTCCACCAGACCGCGAGTTAGTCAATTTAATTCCGCGTCAATTTATCGTCGATAGCCTATCGGAAATTCAAGACCCACGTGGTATGATGGGAGTACGTTTAGAGGTAGATGCAACGTTAATTACAACATCGCGTACATTAGGGCATAATTTAATGCGTTGTGTAGAACGTGCGGGATTAAATATTCGTGAAATCGTGCTACAACCTTTAGCGGGTGGTCAGCTAGCATTAACGGATGATGAGTTAAATCAAGGAACGGCATATATCGATATTGGTGGCGGTTCAACGACAGTTGCATTTTTTGAAAACGGTATTTTACAGCAAACAGCGGTCATTCCAGTTGGTGGCGACCATGTTACGAAAGATCTATCGATCATTTTAAAAACGACAACGGAAGCCGCAGAGCAAATTAAATATCAATATGGGCATGCTTATTTTGAGGAAGCTTCTGACACGGAACTATTTGAAGTGCCAGTTGTTGGTGCAGACTCAAAAGACCAATACAGTCAGAAATACATAGCTGAAATTATTGGTTTCCGATTAGCGGAATTATTCGATATGGTGTTAGATGAGCTTGGTCGTATGGGTGTACAAGACTTACCAGGTGGCATCGTATTAACAGGTGGTATGGCGAAGCTTGAAGGCATTGCACAATTAGCACGTCAAGTAATGCAGACGCGCGTACGTGTTTATACGCCAGATTATATCGGCATTCGTGACCCTGGCTATACAACATCTGTAGGTTTAATCCATTTTATGGCGGATCAAGATGCGTTCTTTGGTGAACAAGCAATGACGCCAATCGCAGACCCTGCTGAGCCATACGACGGCGAAACGTGGGGACAAGATCCAACAGACGGCGAGTTTGACGATGATGTAGATGACAAATCGAACAAGAAAAATAAAGACGTAAAAAGTAAAGTAAAGTCATTTTTTTCGAAAATCTTTGAATAAAAGGCTTATGTTCCGGTAGGAGGAGAAAAAATGTTGGAATTTGATACAAATATTGACCAAATGGCAATTATTAAAGTTGTCGGTGTAGGTGGCGGCGGTAATAACGCTGTTAACCGAATGATTGAACACGGTGTAAAAGGCGTAGAGTTCATCGTTGTTAATACAGATGCGCAAGCATTAAACTTATCAAAAGCGGAAACACGCATCCAAATCGGTGGCAAATTAACACGCGGTTTAGGTGCAGGTGCCAACCCAGATGTAGGGAAAAAAGCAGCAGAAGAAAGCCGTGAGCAGTTAGAAGAAGCATTACGCGGCGCAGATATGGTATTCGTAACAGCTGGTATGGGCGGCGGTACAGGTACAGGTGCTGCACCAGTCATCGCACAAGTCGCACGTGACTTAGGCGCATTAACAGTTGGTGTTGTAACAAAGCCGTTCACATTCGAAGGAAACAAGCGTCAAAAGCAAGCAATCGGTGGTGTTAACTCAATGAAGGAAGCGGTTGACACGTTAATCGTTATTCCAAACGATAAGTTATTACAAATCGTTGACAAAAACACACCAATGCTTGAAGCGTTCCGTGAAGTAGATAACGTATTACGTCAAGGTGTATCAGGTATTTCAGACTTAATCGCAGTGCCAGGTTTAATCAACCTTGACTTTGCGGACGTAAAAACAATTATGTCTGAAAAAGGTTCAGCATTAATGGGGATCGGTATGGCTTCAGGTGAAAACCGCGCAGCAGAAGCAGCGAAAAAAGCGATTTCTTCTCCATTATTAGAAACATCAATTGAAGGCGCAAAAGGTGTCATTATGAACATCACAGGCGGCTCAAACTTAAGTTTATTCGAAGCAGGAGAAGCAGCTGATATTATTAAAGCAGCAGCAGATTCTGACGTAAACATCATCTTCGGTTCGGTTATTAACGAAAACTTAAAAGATGAAATTATCGTAACAGTTATTGCGACAGGCTTCTCGGATGAGGCAGCAACACGTCAAGCGCCACGTCCAGGCATGGGGCGTCCGGTACAGCAACAGCAGCCACCAGTGCAGCAGTATGACTACTACCAACAGCCACCAGTGCAACAGCAACCACCGCAACAACAAGAACCAATTCGTCAAGCACCGCCGCAACAGCAGCAATATAGCTCAGACGATTTAGATGTTCCGGCATTCATTCGTAACCGCCGTAACAATCGTTAACGAAACAAAGAAAAGCCGGCATGTATGTGTCGGCTTTTTTATCGTAATGAGCACGTGCTGAAATGAAATAACGGTCGTTTCTTTCGGCAGACAGCCCTTTCCAATTCGTTGATAATTCATCGATAGCTTGTTACAATATAAGAAAAATGTAAAGTTGGGAAGAACGTTGACAACAATTACGAATAACTTACAAGCAATTGAAGCGAAAATGAAAGCAGCCTGCGAACGTGCAGGGCGTTCAATGGACGATGTAACGTGCATCGCTGTGACAAAATCGGTAACGGTTGAGCGTACAGCAGAAGCGCTAGAAGCAGGCATTACACATTTAGGCGAAAACCGTCCAGAAGGCTTATTATTAAAGCAGCAACATGTAACAGACGAGCGTGCTGTATGGCATTATATCGGCTCGCTTCAAACACGCAAAGTTAAGCAAGTGGTAAATGATGTGGATTATATCCATTCATTAGATCGTTTAAGCTTAGCGGAGGAAATTGAAAAGCGTGCTACGGGCGTTGTGAAATGCTTTGTGCAAGTGAATGTATCCGGTGAGCAATCAAAGCATGGTTTATCACCAGAAGAAGTACAACCGTTTTTACAACAGCTACAAGCATTTTCGCACATCGAAGTCGTTGGATTGATGACGATGGCGCCGAATACGGAAGACGAACAAATCATTCGCGGTGTGTTTCGACGATTAAAAGAGCTACAGCAACAACTGCAAGCGTTACAGTTGCCAGCTGCACCGTGTCATGAGCTATCGATGGGCATGTCTGGTGATTTTGACATTGCCATTGAAGAAGGTGCAACGTTCGTTCGGATCGGAACAGCGCTAGTAGGCTAAGAAAGTGAGGAACGAATCTGTGAGCATGATCGATAAATTAAAAGGATTTTTGAATTATCCAGAGCCACATGATGACGAATACGAAGATGATGAAGGTTATGATGAGCGTGAACAACAACAGCCAAAGCAACCAGTGCAACAGCGCATCGCAGCAAAGCAGCCTCCAGCTGTGAAGCTAGAACCGATTCAACAGCCAATTGCAAAGGAGGTAGCACGCCCAATGAACGATAATTCATCATCGAACATTGTCAATTTACAAGCAGTTGCGCAATCAAAAGGCGCAAAAGTAACGTTAGTGGAGCCACGCGTTTATGCGGAAGTAAAAGATATTGCAGATCATTTGAAAAGTCGCCGCTCGGTAATCGTTAATTTACACCGCGTTGAGCATGAACAAAAAAAGCGCATTATTGACTTTTTAAGCGGGACTGTATATGCCATTGCAGGAGACATTCAACGCGTCGGTGCGGATATTTATTTATGCACGCCGTCTGATGTTGAAGTAACAGGTGAAATTTCAACATTGTTAAATATTGATGAGTTTTAAAAAAAATAGACGAGATGAGCGAGGAAATATATGACATTACCATTAGCAATGAATATTTTATCGTTTGTAAATATTCTTTTTACGATTTATTCGTTTATGATTATTATTTACATTTTGATGAGTTGGATTCCATCTCTTCAAGAATCAAAGTTTGGTGAAATTTTAGCGAAGTTTGTTGAGCCGTACTTAGGCATCTTCCGTCGATTCATTCCACCAATCGGTATGATCGACATTTCGCCAATCGTAGCCATTTTCCTATTAAGCTTTATTCAACAGGGTGCGATTACGGTACTGCGTTACATCTTTGCTGCTTTGATTTAATAAAGTGAATAAAGCGCCCGCATAGTTTGACTATGGGGCGTTTTCTTTTTCAATGATAAAGGAGTGAGAAATTTGGAGCATATTATTCAGCATTTTCGCCAAGATGAACAACCATTTATCGAACAAGCAAGCGGCTGGCAGCGTGAAGTGGAAGATCGCTATGCGCCGAAGCTAACGGACTTTTTAGATCCGCGTCAGCAATTTATCGTTGAAGCGGTCGTGCGTCAAAATGAAGATTTACAAATTGCCGAACACGGATGTTTTGAACAAGCAGAACGAAAGCGTTTACTCATTTATCCGTCGTATTATGAGCTGCAACAAGATGATTTTCAAATAACGGTGTTTACGATTCAATATCCGACAAAGTTTGTGACGCTGAAGCATCCAGACGTGCTCGGTGCGCTTTTATCAATCGGGTTAGAGCGCTCGAAGTTTGGTGACATTCGCATTGAAGAAGGATATGTGCAGTTTGCGGTTGCCGCGGAGGTAGCAGATTATGTACGCCTACATTTAACGAGCATTGGGAAAGTGAAAGTGCATGTTGAAGAACTGGGCGAAACGGAGCCGCTACTTTTGATGGCCGAAGAATGGATCGAGCAGTCACATACGGTGGCATCGATGCGTCTTGACGTTGTAATGGCGACGATTTACAACATTTCGCGTCAAAAATCACAGGCGCTCATTAACGGGGGCAAAGTGAAGGTGAACTGGACGCTCCGTGAGCAAGTAGCATTTGAGTTGCAAGAGGGCGATGTTTTATCGGTGCGTGGCTTCGGACGTGCGAAAGTCATCGCAACAGAGGGTCGTACGAAAAAGGATAAAATTCGCTTAATTGTAGGTCGTCTTGAGCAAAAAGCGTAAGAAATTTGGCGTGTTTACGTGAAAAAATTATGTACTTTGCATACGACAATGTATAATGAATGTAGTATGCAAACGAAAAGGAGAGACTGTCGATGCCATTATCGCCTCTTGATATACATAATAAGGAATTTACAAAATCGTTCCGCGGCTATAGCGAGGATGAAGTAAATGACTTTTTAGATCAAGTAATTAAAGACTACGAAATTTTAATTAAAGAAAAACGTGAGCTAGAGGAGCAATTAAAAAAATCTCAAACGCTCGTTGAAAATTATCAAAAAATGGAAGAGACGCTCCAAACGTCGATTTTACTCGCGCAAGAAACGGCAGAGGATGTGCGTAGCAGCGCACACAACGAAGCGAAGTTAATCGTCAAAGAAGCCGAGAAAAACGCCGATCGCATTATTAACGATGCCCTATTAAAAGCGCGCAAAGCGACGATTGAAGTGGATGAGCTGAAAAAACAATCACGCGTCTTCCGCAATCGCTTTAAAATGCTCGTTGAAGCGCAGTTAGATTTACTGCAAACAGATGATTGGGATCATTTATTAGAGCTTGAAAAAGATATTACCGAAATTCGCGACATTAACCGCAATGAGCCTGCTGTTGTTGAAGTGATTGACGAAAAGCCAAACGAATAATCGTACGAAGCACTTGACGTACGATAGCGCCATTCTTTATACTGAAAAGCGAAATACTTATAAATAAGCTTTGATGGAGACAGTAAGAAGTGAACGAGCTAGTACAAGCGAGCTAGGGATAGTGCAAGCCTAGACGAATGCCACACGACTGAAGATCACTCCGGAGCTAAATTATTGAACTACGAGTAAATAATTTCGTTTACGCAACGTTACAAGCGTCTAAGAGGTAAGCAACTGCTTACAAATTAGGGTGGTACCACGAGCAGATCGCTTCTCGTCCCTTTATAGGAGGGATGAGAGGCGTTTTTTTATTTTCTCGCAAAAATAGCTGTAAGCGACTTTCATACATTAAAGGAGGAACAACACATGGTAGAGTACAAAAAAACATTACGCATGCCGGATACACCATTCCCAATGCGTGGTAATTTACCGGCAAATGAGCCAAAAATGCAAGAGAAATGGGCATCATTAAACATTAATGAATTAGTAATGGAGCGCACAAAAGGACGTCCAACGTTTATGTTACACGATGGCCCTCCGTACGCAAACGGTGACATCCATATCGGACACGCGTTAAACAAAGTATTAAAAGATATGATCAACCGTCATAAATCAATGACAGGTTACCATGTCAACTACGTGCCAGGTTGGGACACGCACGGTTTACCAATCGAGCAAGCGTTAACGAACAAAGGCGTAAACCGCAAAGAAATGAGCGTAGCACAGTTCCGCGAGCTTTGTGAGCAATACGCGTATGAGCAAGTAGCAAACCAAAGCGGTCAATTCCAACGTTTAGGTGTGCGCGGTGATTGGGACAACCCATACATCACGTTAAAGCCGGAATTTGAAGCACGTCAAATCGAAGTGTTCGGTAAAATGGCGGAAAAAGGCTACATCTATAAAGGGTTAAAACCCGTTTATTGGTCACCATCTTCTGAATCAGCATTAGCAGAAGCAGAAATCGAATACCAAGACGTGGAGTCATATTCAATTTACGTAGCGTTTGGCATTAAAGATGCAAAAGGTTTAGTACCAGCCGATGCGAAGTTCATCATCTGGACAACAACACCGTGGACAATTCCAGCAAACTTAGGGATCTCATTAAACCCAGACATCGATTATGTAGTCGTAGCAGCAAACGGTGGCAAATACATCGTGGCACAAGCATTACTTGAAACAGTAGGCACAGAACTAGGGTGGGAAGCGCCGGAAGTCATCCAAACAATTAAAGGACAAGCGCTTGATCGTTTAGTAGCGGTTCACCCAATTTATGGTCGTGACTCATTAGTAATGGTTGGCGAGCACGTAACGACGGAAGCTGGTACAGGTTGCGTTCATACAGCGCCAGGTCACGGTGAAGACGACTATAACGTTGGTAAATTATACGGCTTAGACGTGTTATCACCTGTTGATAACCGCGGTTGTTACACAGACGAAGCACCAGGCTTTGAAGGATTATTTTATGAAAAAGCAAACCCAGTAATGGTTGAGAAATTACAAGAAGTGGGCGCGTTATTAAAAGTATCAAAATTCAAGCACTCATACCCACATGACTGGCGTACAAAAAAACCAGTAATTTTCCGTGCAACACCACAATGGTTTGCATCAGTAGATATGTTCCGCGATGAATTATTACAAGCGGTAACGTCAACAACGTTTACACCAGCATGGGGCGAAACACGTCTATACAACATGATCCGTGACCGTGGTGACTGGGTAATTTCTCGTCAACGCGCATGGGGTGTACCGATTCCGATCTTCTACGCAGAAAATGGTGAACCAATCATCACGCCAGAAACGATTGCGCACGTATCAGCATTATTCCGTGAGCACGGTTCAAACATTTGGTTCCAAAAAGAAGCAAAAGAATTATTACCAGCAGGCTTCACGCACGAAGGTAGCCCAAATGGTGAATTCACAA
The DNA here is from genome assembly GCA_018384745.1 of Caryophanon sp. GTDB lineage: Bacteria > Bacillota > Bacilli > Bacillales_A > Planococcaceae > Caryophanon. The sequence goes on from JAHAYH010000128.1 coordinate 22,633, forward strand.
AAGAAAACGACATTATGGACGTTTGGTTCGATTCAGGTTCATCTCACCAAGGTGTGCTTGCAGAGCGCGGCATGCAGTATCCAGCTGACCTTTACTTAGAAGGTTCTGACCAACACCGCGGCTGGTTCAACTCGTCATTAATTACGTCTGTAGCCATCAATGGCTATGCACCATATAAAGGCTTATTAACACACGGTTTCGTATTGGACGGCGACGGTCGCAAAATGTCGAAATCACTTGGTAACGTCATCATTCCACAAAAAGTAATGGATCAATACGGTGCCGATATTTTACGCCTATGGGTAGCGTCAGTTGACTACACAGCAGACGTACGTATTTCAATGGATATGTTAAAGCAAGTAGCGGAAGTATATCGTAAAATCCGTAACACGCTGCGCTTCTTACACGGGAACGTTTCAGACTTCACAGAAGCAGACCGCGTAGCGTATGAAGATCTACACGAAATGGATCAATACATGTATATGCGCTTACAAGAAACATTACAAACAATTCGTGAAGCGTATGACCGTTATGACTTCTCAACGGTGTACACAACAGTGAACAACTTTGTCGCAATTGAGTTATCATCATTCTACTTAGATATTGCAAAAGATGTTGTATACATCGAAGGGCCAAACAACCCAAGTCGCTTAGCGATGCAAACGGTCATGTATGATACATTAATGACGCTTGTGAAAGTATTAGCGCCAATTTTACCGCACACAGCAGACGAAATGTGGCAATACTTAGGCAACGAAGAAGCATCTGTTCAATTAACAGACTTCCCAGAAGCTGTAACACATGCAAACTATGACGACTTACGCGCGAAATGGTCAAACATTATCGCGGTGCGTGATAGCGTGTTAAAAGTGTTAGAAGAAGCACGTAACGCAAAAGTAATCGGTAAATCACTAGAAGCAAAAGTGACAGTGTACGGTGAGAGCGAAGCAATCGAGTTCTTAAACGATGCGCGCATTAACTTTGCACAACTAGCCATCGTATCACAATTCAACATCGGCGGTTCACTAGATCATGCACCAGAGAACGCAATGACGTTTGAAGGCTATGCATTAACAGTGGAAAAAGCAGACGGCGAAAAATGTGAGCGCTGCTGGACAATTTCTGAGACAGTTGGTCAAGATGAGCGCCACGCAACATTATGTACGCGTTGTGCAGCAGTTGTTGAAGAACACTACACACATGTAGAGTAATGTTCATATGTAAAAAGCACCCAATTTTCGTTGGGTGCTTTTTTTGATGCATTTATTTAAAGAGCATTTCGGTCGTTTGACGATAGTCACTCGGTGAAATGGAGACGATCTTTTTAAACATGCCGCTAAAGTAGTTCGGTGTGTTAAAGCCATATTCAGCGGAAATTTGCTCAAGCGTTTGCGTCGTCCGACGAAGCGGCAATAATGACTGAATAATGCGCGTATAAGCGACATACTCCGGAAATGTTAAGCCCGTCTCCTTTTTAAACAGCTTGCCGAAGTACGGTGCACTAAAGCCAATTTGTTTAGCGACGCATGCAATATTGAGCGGTTCATGACAGTTCGCTTCAATGTACTGAATAGCTTGTTGAATGGCGTCATGCGTTGGCAGTTCATCGTAGTATCGCATGTGAATCCAGTTAGCAGGAGGCTTGCGACGTGCAAGACGTGCTTGTGTATAAGAGAGCTGTAATTTCATCGGGTCTCGAAACGTTTGTCCGATGCCGACGTATGAATAAATGCCAATGTCCTTTAATGCTTCAATCGCTTGTTCAAATGCACTGCGCCCAGTTGTCCATTGCTGAAACGTACTGTAGTGCTGTGGTACATGCAGTAAAATGGCTAAATGTTTGCCAAACGGTAAAAAATGAAGTGGTACTTGCATATGCTCACGCAATGTATCGTATACGATTGCGCTATTTTTTTGCGATGCATGAGGTAATGCAAAGCTTTGATAAAATAATACCGTATTTGGAAACTGCTCCATCGAAATCGTTTTGCTCGCCTGTAAAAAGTGCGCTTCCGTTTCAAATTCATGGCGAATTAAATTACGTAGCAACGTGTCATAGTACAGAGAATGTTGTTCGTTTAATTCAATTGATAAATCATAGTACGTAAAAGCGCTTTGGGGTTCGCGTTTTACATGCTCATAAATTTTACGCATGGCGCGTAGTAGCTTATGTTTTTGCACAGGCTCAATGAGCAAGTATGTAAGTTGTAAATCAATGGCGATCGGTGCAGAGTAGGCGAGCTTCTCCGGCAGTAATGGCACGATAATACAAGACGGATGTGCCTTTTGTAATCGGCGAATGACAATCCAATCAAATAGCGTAACAATTTCTTTTATGTAAACATGTGCGTCGTGAAGTGATGACACGAACGTCACATGTGCAGGCGCGAGCTCTTCAAGCCATTTGTTAATTTTTTGCGATAATGAAGCGGTATGTATTTGAACGTGAATGCTAAACATGAAAAGCCTCCTTCCACTTAGTGCTCTATAATTATTGTACATAAAACAGTTAAAAAATGCACTATTGTAGCGAAAAAGTGTAAGGTGTTTCATACAGCGACACCGTACACTAATAATAACGACGTTGCAGCGAGAAATTGTTAAAGGGGCGATTTTTTGCACGTATGTAGATTATCTATATGCGGTAACGAACAAAGGGGGTATTGTTCATGGCAGCAGAATATCAAGATTATGATTATGTAGAAGCAGGAACGGTCGATTTTAAAGATTTGCCGCCACTGGATCCACAAATCGAAAAAAATATGCGAGGGGAGTTAACGACAGGTCTTGTGCTTGCGTTCATCTACTTCGGATTTATTTTCACGATTCCAGTGCTTAACTGGTATTTCCCAGAAATTGCGTTTAAGCCAATTTGGGGAGGCATGTCTTTAACATGGTTTTTAACAACATTTGTGACGATGGCAATGGCATTTATTATTGCACTAGTGCACACAGTGTTATATGAACGTCGCTTAAAGCAAGTAGAAAACACGACGCCGGTGAAGGAGGATGATGACGATGCTCGAAACGCTACTATCTCCTAAAATGATTTTGACAATTTTCCTAATGGGAACAATTGTCTACATTACATACTTAACGAAGAAAAATGAAAATGCCTCGGAGTTCTTCGTTGGGGGACGAAGCTTCGGCTGGTTTACAAACGGTTCAGCAATCGGCGGTGACTATTTAAGTGCCGCGACATTTTTAGGGATTGCCGGGTTAACGTTCCAATTAGGATATGACGGTGCGTACTATGCGCTATGCTTCTCGATTGGTTTAACGTTACTGGCGATTTTCGTAGCAGGCCCACTGCGTCGCTTCGGTGCGTATACAGTAGCAGACTTTTTAGGCTACCGTTTCCATAGTAAGCGCGCGCGTTTAGTTGCAGTGCTTGTCGTATTCTCCATTTCGGGCTTTTACGCTGCACCACAATTGTTAGGCGCTGCACAAATTTTAAGCATGTTCTTCGGTACATCATATGAATTTGGAATTATTTTCACATGTGCGGTCATGGTGTTTTACGTAGGTGTCGGTGGGATGAAAGGTACGACAATTAACCAAGCGTTAGAGCTATGGATTCGTTTAGCAGCGTTTGTAATTATGGCTGTTGTGGCAATTTATGGCGGCTTACATTACGACAAAGTATTAGACGGTATTCAATCTGTCACAGGTCCAATTGCGGATACATCACCATATGCATTAGATGGAAAAGATGTTGAAGTAGACGGCCAAGCTTGGGCAGGTACAGGTTTCTACTTCCCGTCGTTTTGGGATACAATTAGTATTACAATCGCATTAGCATTAGGGACGATTGGATTGCCGCATATTTTACTGCGCTTCTACACAAATCCAAGTGCGAAAGCGGCACGTAAATCCGCATTAATGGCGATCGGGATTGCGTCAGTGTTCTTCTTATTCGCTGTATATTTAGGAACAGTTGGTCGTTCGATCTTCATTAGCGGAGAAGCAAGTGACCAAGTTATGTCTGACATGGTAACAGGCGGTAACAACATGGTGATTCCATCGACAGCGCAAGCACTCGGTGGCGAATGGTTACTCGGATTAGTCATCGCAGGGGCTTTTGCCGCGGTATTCTCGAATCTTTCAGGGCTATTTATTGCAAGTTCAGGTGCATTAGCACACGATTTATATGGAACATTCATCAAAAAAGATATGACGCAAAAGCAACGTGTAATGGCTGGTAAAGTGGCAATTTTAATTTTAGCGGTTGTATACGGAGCGCTTGGTCTTCTTGTAAAAGATGCCTCGATTGGCCATTTAGTGGCACTCGCCTTCACCGTAGCGGCAAGTACGTTTGCGCCAATCTTTATTTTAGGGATTTGGTGGCGCCGCATGACGGAAAAAGGTGCGATTGCCGGCTTACTTGTCGGATTATTCGTATCGATGTGGATGATTTTCTTACCAGGCATGGTACCAGATTTCTTAACGTTTAAAATTCCAGGGATCGTCACTGTACCAGCAGGGTTCTTAGCGGTCATTATCGTATCGTTATTAGACCGTCGCGTACCAGCAGACGTGAACGAGTTCATGAAAAAAGTGCACTCAAAAGAAGCGGAATCTGTATGATGAATGAAAGCATGTCCGACATTTCGGGCATGCTTTTTTCGTCTGCGGTTTTCTTTTAAGTAGGAATTGATGTGTTAGCTATGTTAAAATAAACAGCGTATGAGTAGGAGGCGTATTTTGTGAAAAAAATGTATGCACTTGCATTTTTCGTAATATTGATTGACCAGTGGACGAAATGGTTAGTCGTTAAAAATATGGAATTAGGAGAACGCATTATCGTTTGGGAGCCTTGGTTTGCATTTTTATCGCATCGCAATCGCGGTGCAGCGTGGGGCATGCTGCAAGGACAAATGTGGTTCTTTACAATAGTCACGATCGCCGTCATTATTGGTATCATTTATTTCTACCATAAAGAGGCACAAGGAAAGCCTTTAATGCAAATGAGTTTAATGTTGTTGTTGGGTGGTGCGATTGGTAACTTTATCGACCGTTTATTCCGCGGAGAAGTAGTAGATTTCTTTGACGTATTAATCCCGATTATTAATTATGAATTCCCAATCTTCAACATTGCTGATGCTGCATTAACAATAGCCGTAATTTTATTATTTATTCTCGTGCTTTTTGAAAAAGACGAGCAGAAGGAACAGGTGAAACAATGACAGTACAAACAGTAACAATTACAGAAGAATTCGCAGGAGAGCGCATCGACAAAGCGCTAAGCGGCATGCAGCCAGAATGGTCACGTACACAAATCGGCAACTGGGTAACAGACGGCATCGTGCTTGTAAATGGCGAGCAAGTAAAGCCAAAGTATAAAGTAAAAGTGAACGACGAAGTGGCAGTAGACGTACCGGAGCCAGAAGTGCTTGACGTTGTACCACAAAATATGGATTTAGACATTGTATATGAAGATGCAGACGTGTTAGTCGTGAACAAACCACGCGGCATGGTTGTACACCCAGCACCAGGTCATTTAAAGGACACGTTAGTCAACGGTTTAATGCACCACTGCACAGATTTATCAGGCATTAACGGCATTTTACGTCCAGGCATCGTGCACCGTATTGATAAAGATACATCCGGTTTATTAATGGTCGCAAAAAATGACGTAGCGCACGAATCACTTGTGAATCAGCTTGTAGCAAAAACGGTAACACGTCGTTACACGGCGCTTGTACACGGTCATATTGCTCACGAAAAAGGGACAATTGATGCACCGATTGGTCGCGACCAAAAAGATCGTCAAAAGCAAGCTGTTGTGGATAAAGGGAAACACGCCGTTACACATTTCCGCGTGTTAGAGCACATCGCTGCGAAATTTACGCTTGTGGAGTGTCGTTTAGAAACAGGTCGTACACACCAAATTCGTGTACACATGAACTACATCGGTTTCCCACTTGCAGGGGATCCAAAATACGGTCCGAAGAAAACGGTTGATTTCAATGGACAAGTATTACACGCAGGCGTTTTAGGCTTCACACACCCGACGACTGGTGAATACTTAGAGTTTGAAGCACCATTGCCAGAAGACTTCACAACATTATTACAAACGTTACGCGAACAAGTGTAATGAAGCCAATGAAAAAGCATCAGTGAATTGAATTCGCTGATGCTTTTTTATGATATGGATCGATCAAGGGTAGTTCACTAAAATAGGGGGTTGTTACTTTGTGAGTCATGCATAACTTTTTCTCGCTACTTTATGACGTCAACTTTCTTTTTAGTGTGAATATTGTGTAATTAACAGAAAAGTTTCTGTATTCTAATAAAAATAACAATTTAAAAATGTTGTCTGACCTCTGTATGTTTTGTTGACAGTACGTACATAGAGGCATATACTAGCAACAGTGAACAGCATAGAACGTTGACAGAGAGCAACGCTGGCTGACAGAACTTGAACAATTACAATTTAACCTTTAAAGGCAGTCCAGAGAGGCTGAGAAGGTACTGGTGAAGCATCAATGCTATTTTTGTGCGCAAAAATACATATTGTTGCGTTATTTCAACATGCAAACTTTTCAACCCTCTATTACAATGATAGAGGGTTTTTCTTTTGCCTTGAAAAACAGTACGAAAATAGGGAGGAGAAGAAAAGGATGTCGCAAGTAACAGAACTTTTAGATGGCCCATCAATGAATCGTGCCATGACACGAATCGCGCATGAAATTATTGAGCGCAATAAAGGCATTGATGAAGTCATTGTCGTTGGCATTAAAACACGCGGTGCGTACTTAGCAAGACGCTTATCCGAGCGCATTGCACAAATCGAAGGCAAGGCAGTACGTACAGGTGAGTTAGATATTACGCTGTATCGTGACGATTTATCAACGAAGTATGAAAGCGAAGAAGCACAAGTACAACAAGTTGATATTGAGCATGATGTTAGCAACCAAAAAGTCATTTTAGTCGATGATGTATTATACACAGGTCGCACAGTGCGCGCAGCGTTAGACGCTGTGATGGATTTAGGCAGACCTTCACAAATTCAATTAGCTGTTTTAGTCGATCGCGGTCACCGTGAGCTGCCAATTCGTGCAGACTACGTCGGAAAAAATGTCCCAACAGCAGGGCATGAGCGTATTGTCGTAAAATTAGATGAAGTAGACGGCCAAGATGTCGTACTCATTCATCGCGATTAATTGAAGTGAAGTGAGGAACAAACTATGTCGAGTAAACCCGTTTTAGACATCCATGACAAACCAACACCTATACAGCTCGCAACACTTAGCTTCCAGCATTTGTTTGCTATGTTCGGTTCAACGATTTTAGTACCGAAGCTCGTCGGCTTAGATGCAGCCGTTGCCCTCTTAACAAGTGGGATTGCAACGATTATCTTCCTATTAATAACACAATTTAAAGTGCCCGCTTACTTAGGCTCATCGTTCGCGTTTATCGCGCCAATTATTACGGTGGCAAGCTTAGACGCATCGGGCGTGGCGATTAACCCCGGAAGCGCGATGATCGGCTCGATGGCAGTCGGCGTTGTGTACGCCATCGTATCGCTACTCATTTGGCAAACCGGCTATAAATGGATTATGGCGCTACTGCCACCAATCGTAGTGGCACCGGTCATCATTGTGATCGGTCTTGGCTTAGCAGGGACGGCCGTTGATATGGCAATGAACGTTGACGGCACATATAACGGCTTACATTTCTCAGCCGCGCTTGTCACATTGTTTGCGGCCATCATCTTCAATGTATACTTTAAAAACATTTTAAGTGCGATGCCGATTTTACTTGGCTTAGTCATTGGTTACCTATACTCGGTGATGATTGGCATTGTCGATTTCACAGCGGTACATGAAGCGAAGTGGATTGCGATGCCAAACTTCTTAATTCCAGGTGTCGATTACGAGTTCAACATTACCGCAACGATTTTAGCGGCGATGTTACCGGTTGTCATTGTGACAATTTCAGAGCACATTGGCCATCAACTTGTGTTAGGAAAAGTTGTGGACCGTGACTACATTCAAGATCCAGGCTTACATCGCTCACTGCTTGGGGATGGGCTTGGGACGTTTGTCAGTGCGTTAATCGGTGGTCCACCGAAAACGACGTACGGTGAAAATATCGGCGTGCTGGCGATTACGAAAGTGTATTCGGTGTATGTCATTGCAGGTGCAGCTGTCGTTGCCATTTTAATCGCCTTCTTCGGCAAAATGATGGCACTCATTTCAACCATTCCAACAGCGGTGCTTGGTGGCATCTCGATCTTACTATTTGGGATCATCGCGTCAAGCGGGTTACGCATGTTTGTTGAAAGCAACGTAGATTTCGGCAACAACCGAAACATGGTCATTGCATCAGTCATTTTAGTCATCGGAATCGGTGGCGCAAAACTAGAGTTATTCGACGGTTTGTTCGTCATGTCTGGCATGGCTTTAGCCGCGGTCGTAGGTGTCGTACTAAACTTAGTATTACCAGGGCGTGAAAAAGGCGTGACAAACGTACACGATCATTCATAAATAAATAGTCAACCTTTTAACAGATTGTCCAGAGAGGCAAAGAAGGGGAACATGCACGATTAGCACATCGATTTTGATGATGCCTTAGCTTGTTGCACCCTAAAATGCCTCACTTTCTAAAAAAGTGAGGTATTTTTTTACACAGAACAGTACGAAAATTCATGAATCTGTAAAATGAGAATTGTTTGAATTCATCTATACTAGTGAGAGAAAAGCGATTTCAAATTGGAGGCGCAAGCGATATGAAAAACTTATTGTCGATGGAACATTTAACGAAGGAAGAAATTTTACACATCATTGCACGAGCAGCTGCATTTGAAAAAGGTGAAGCACCGCAATTACACCGCACGTACAACGTTGCAAACTTATTTTTCGAGCCGAGTACGCGTACAAAAACGAGTTTTGAAATGGCAGAGCGCCGCATCGGCTGTGAAGTTATTCCATTTGATGCTGGGTTCTCAAGCGCATTAAAAGGCGAGACGATGTACGATACGGTGAAAACGCTTGAGATGATCGGCATGGACGCGGTCATCATTCGCGCGAAGGAAGATGAGTATTACAATGAGCTGCTTGAAGGGATTGATTGTGCAGTCATCAATGCAGGAGACGGTGCAGGGCAGCATCCATCACAATGTTTGTTAGATTTATACACAATTTATAAAGAATTTGGCAAATTTGACGGACTCAATATTACAATCGTTGGCGATATTTCACATAGCCGCGTAGCGAAATCCAATGCAAGTGCGTTAACACGACTTGGTGCAAACGTGCGCTTCCTTTGCCCAGAGGAATGGGCAGGCGACTTTGAAGCGGCACATAGCTGGGAAGATGTGCTAGAAGATAGCGATGTCATTATGTTACTACGCATTCAACATGAGCGTCACGCGGTAAGTAAAAACTTCTCAAAAGACGGCTATCATGAAGAATTCGGCTTAACGCCAGAGCGAGAAGCGCGCATGAAGCAAGGGGCGATCATTATGCACCCAGCACCGGTCAACCGCGATGTAGAAATTGCAGATGAGTTAGTCGAGTGTGAACGCTCACGTATTTTCGCACAAGTAAGAAACGGCGTCTTTGCACGCATGGCGATTTTAGAAACGATTTTAAAGGAGAGAGTGTAAATGACAACGTTCGTAACAAACATTCAACTTGTAAAAGAAGGCAATACGTTAGTAAATTCAAGCATTACAATCGAAAACGGCAAAATTACAGCAATCGGTGGCGAGCAGCCAGCAAACGCTGAGGTAATCGACGGCAAAGGTTACGTCGTATCACCAGGATTTGTCGATGTACATACACATTTACGCGAGCCAGGTTTTGAGCATAAAGAAACAATCGCAACAGGTACAGCATCAGCAGCAAAGGGCGGCTTCACAACAATTTGTGCCATGCCAAATACAAAGCCAGTACCAGATTCAGTTGAAAACATGCAATTAATTAACGGCTTAATTGAAAAGAGCGCAGTCATTCGCGTATTACCATACGGTTCACTAACAAAAGATATTTCAGGTGAAGTGAAAACGAATATGGAAGAGTTAAAAGCAAACGGTGCAGTCGCATTCTCAGATGACGGCGTGGGCATTCAATTAGCTTCAACAATGTATGAGCAAATGCAGCAAGCAGCCAAACTTGATGCAGTCGTTGTTGCACACTGTGAAGACAACTCTCTTATTTATGACGGTGTGATGCACGAAGGAACACGCAACAAAGAACTTGGCTTACCAGGGATTCCATCAATTTGTGAATCGGTGCAAATTGCACGCGATGTGTTACTAGCAGAAGCAGCAGGTGCACGCTACCACGTATGTCACGTATCAACGAAGGAATCGGTACGCGCTGTACGCGACGCAAAAGCAGCTGGCATTCGCGTCACGGCAGAAGTTTGTCCACACCACTTATTATTAGAAGAAATGGACATCCCATCAGACGATGCAAACTGGAAGATGAACCCACCATTACGCGCAGCAGATGACAAAGATTCATTACATGCAGCGCTGCTGGATGGCACAATCGATTGCATCGCCACAGATCATGCACCACACACAGTGGAAGAGAAATGCTGCGGTATGGTTGGCGCACCGTTTGGCATCGTCGGCTTTGAAACAGCATTCCCACTTTTATATACACAGTTTGTCAAAACAGGTAAATGGACGCTTGAGCAGTTAATCGACTGGATGAGCGTGAAAGCTGCACAAATCTTTGACTTACCATACGGCACATTAGAAGTTGGTGCATCAGCAGACTTCGTGTTAATTGACTTAGAAGCAGAAAAAACAGTGGATGCGGAAGGCTTCGTATCAAAAGGGCGTAATACACCATTTAACGGTTGGGTTGCACAAGGCTGGCCAATGATGACAATTTTCGAAGGCAAAATCGTATACCAGGAGGCACAATAATGAAAAAACGTTTATTAATTTTAGAAGATGGCACAGTATTTAACGGTGAAGCGTTCGGTAGTGACAACGCAAGCCAAGGGGAAGTTGTATTCACAACGGGGATGACTGGTTACCAAGAAACAATTTCAGACCCATCATTTTACGGACAAATCGTTACATTAACATACCCATTGATCGGGAACTACGGCATTAACCGTGATGACTTTGAGTCAATTACACCAGCGATTCGCGGATTCGTTGTACGCGAGCTTGAAGAAAATCCTTCAAACTTCCGTAAAGATTCATCACTTGGCGATTATTTAGCATCAAAAAACATCCCAGGTATTCAAGGCATCGATACGCGTAAATTAACGCGCATCATTCGTGCAAAAGGTGCGGTGCGCGCCATGTTAACAGAAGCAGATGCAGACGTTAACGTAGACGAGGTAGTGGCACAATTACAAGCAACGCCACTGATCACACATCACGTAAAAGAAGTATCACCAAAAGCAGCATACCCATCACCAGGTCGCGGCAAGCGCGTTGTGTTATTAGACTTCGGCATGAAGCATGGTATTTTACGCGAGTTAAACAAGCGTGACTGTGACGTACTTGTTGTACCGTACAACACGCCAGCATCAGAAATTTTAGCGTGGCATCCAGACGGCATTATGTTATCAAACGGCCCTGGTAACCCAGAGGACGTAACAGAAGGTATTGAAACAGTGCGTGAACTAATCGGAAAAGTGCCAATGTTCGGCATTTGCTTAGGGCACCAAATCTTCTCATTAGCATGCGGTGCAAAATCATTCAAATTACCATTCGGTCACCGTGGTGGGAACCATCCAGTCAAAGATTTACGCACAGGTCGTACCGATTTAACATCTCAAAACCACGGCTATGCAATCGATATTGAATCATTAAACGATACAGACTTAGAGTTAACACATGTCGCGTTAAACGATGGTACATGTGAAGGCGTTCGCCATAAAAAATTCCCAATCTTCACGGTGCAATACCACCCAGAAGCATCACCTGGACCAGAAGATTCAAACCACTTATTCGACGAGTTTATCGAAATGATGGAAAATGAAGCAGCAAAGGAGAAACAACATGCCTAAACGTCAAGATATTGAAACTATTTTAGTAATCGGGTCAGGCCCAATCGTCATCGGTCAAGCAGCAGAGTTTGACTATGCAGGTACACAAGCGTGTCTTTCATTAAAAGAGGAAGGCTACAAAGTTATTTTAATCAACTCAAACCCAGCAACAATTATGACGGATACAGAAATTGCTGACAAAGTATACATCGAGCCAATTAGCTTAGAGTTCGTATCGCGCATTTTACGCAAAGAGCGTCCAGATGCGATCTTACCAACACTTGGTGGTCAAACAGGCTTAAACATGGCAATCGAACTTGATGAGTCTGGTATTTTAGACGAGCTAGGCATCGAGATTCTTGGTACAAAATTAGACGCGATTCATAAAGCAGAAGACCGCGATCTTTTCCGTAACTTAATGTATGAACTAGGTGCACCAGTACCAGAGTCAGACATCATCCACAACATGGACGAAGCAAAAGCGCTAGTAGCACGTATCGGCTACCCAGTAATCGTACGTCCTGCGTTCACACTAGGTGGTACAGGCGGCGGTATTTGCTACAACGACCAAGACTTAGAAGAGATCGTTACATCTGGTTTAAAATACTCACCAGTAACGCAATGCTTACTTGAAAAATCAATCGCAGGTTACAAAGAGATTGAATACGAAGTAATGCGTGACTCCGCTGATAACGCCATCGTTGTATGTAACATGGAAAACTTTGACCCAGTTGGTATTCACACAGGTGACTCGATCGTAGTTGCACCAACACAAACGTTATCAGACCGCGAAAACCAAATGCTACGTAACATTTCATTAGACATTATTCGCGCATTAAAAATTGAAGGTGGTTGTAACGTACAGCTAGCACTTGATCCACATAGCTTCCAATACTATGTAATCGAAGTAAACCCACGTGTATCTCGCTCATCTGCACTTGCATCAAAAGCGACAGGTTATCCAATCGCAAAATTAGCAGCGAAAATCGCAGTTGGTTTAACGCTAGACGAAATTAAAAACCCAGTAACAGGTTCAACATTCGCTTGCTTCGAGCCGGCACTTGACTACATCGTAGCGAAAATCCCACGCTGGCCATTCGATAAATTCGAATCAGCAAAACGTAACTTAGGCACGCAAATGAAAGCAACTGGTGAGGTAATGTCACTAGGTCGTACGTTTGAAGAAGCGATTTTAAAAGCGGTGCGTTCACTTGAAACAGGTCACGTACACATCGAGATGAAGCATGCAGAAGACTTAACGGATGCTTGGATTGAAAAGCGTATTAAAAAAGCGGGCGATGAGCGTTTATTCTTCATCGGTGAAGCGTTACGCCGCGGTGTGACAGTGGAAACGATTCACGAATGGTCTAAGATCGATCTTTGGTTCTTACACAAGCTACAAAAAATCGTCAATATGGAACAAACGCTTGCAGACAATAAAGGCGACAAAGACGTGCTATATAAAGCAAAACGTTTAGGCTTTGCAGATAAAAAAGTAGCAGAGCTTTGGAACATGACAGAAATGGACGTTTACAACTTCCGTAAAGAAGCGGGCATTACACCAGTGTACAAAATGGTTGATACATGTGCAGCGGAGTTCGAGTCAAACACACCATACTTCTACGGCACGTACGAAGAAGAAAACGAATCCATTCGCTCGGAAAAAGAGTCGGTGATTGTACTTGGTTCTGGTCCAATCCGCATCGGTCAAGGGGTAGAGTTCGACTACGCAACGGTGCATTCAGTATGGGCGATTCAAGAAGCAGGCTATGAAGCGATCATCATTAACTCAAACCCTGAAACGGTATCAACAGACTTCTCGATCTCGGATAAATTATACTTCGAGCCATTAACAATCGAAGACGTTATGCACATCGTAGATTTAGAAAAACCGATGGGGGTTGTTGTACAGTTCGGTGGTCAAACAGCGATCAACTTAGCGGATAAGCTAGAAGCACACGGCGTGAAAATTTTAGGTACATCACTTGAAGATATCGACCGCGCAGAAAACCGTAACAAGTTCGAAGCGGCGCTGCAAGAGCTGAACATTCCACAGCCACAAGGGGAAACAGCTGTATCAAAAGAAGAAGCATTAGCGATTGGTAAAAAACTTGGCTTCCCAGTGTTAGTACGTCCTTCTTACGTGCTTGGTGGACGTGCAATGGAAATCGTTTATAACTTAGACGAGCTTGCACACTACATGGAAAATGCGGTAGAGGCATCACCAGATCACCCAGTATTAGTAGACCGTTACTTAACAGGGCAAGAAATCGAAGTCGACGCAATTTGCGACGGCGAAAATGTATTAATCCCAGGTATTATGGAGCACGTTGAGCGCGCAGGTGTTCACTCAGGTGACTCAATCTCTGTATACCCACCACAAAAATTAACAGATGCGCAAAAAGAAACGTTAGTGGATTACACAACGCGTTTAGCAAAAGGATTAGGCATCGTTGGTTTAATGAACATTCAGTACGTATTATCAGAAGGCGAAGTATACGTGATCGAAGTAAACCCACGTTCAAGCCGTACTGTACCGTTCTTATCAAAAATTACAAACATCCCAATGGCAAACATCGCAACAAAAGCGATTCTTGGTCAATCAATTGTGGAGCAAGGCTACCCAACTGGCTTAGCACCAGAGCAACCAGGCGTGTTTGTAAAAGTACCGGTATTCTCATTTGCGAAATTACGCCGCGTCGACATTACACTAGGACCTGAAATGAAATCAACAGGGGAAGTAATGGGGAAAGATGCAACGTATGAAAAAGCATTATACAAAGGCTTCGTTGCAGCAGGTACGAAAATTAAAACAGAAGGTACTGTATTATTCACAGTGTCTGATAAAGATAAAGAAGAAGCAATCAGCTTAGCAAAACGCTTCTCAACAGTTGGTTACCGCATTATGGCAACAGCTGGTACAGCAGCTGCGTTTGAAGAAGCTGGTGTGCGCACAGACATCATCGAAAAAATCGGTGCAAAAGGCAAAACGTTACTAGATGTCATCCAAAATGGTGAAGCACAGCTAGTAGTTAACACATTAACAAAAGGCAAACAACCAGCACGTGATGGCTTCCGTATCCGTCGTGAGTCTGTTGAAAACGGTGTACCATGTTTAACATCACTTGATACAGCAGAAGCAATGTTACGCGTCATCGAATCGATGACATTCACAGCTGAAATTATGCCAAAAGCGGAGGTAGTGCATTAATATGATCCGTCAACAAAAAATGACGGTCGTAGCGCAAAAGCAAATCGCAACGAACATTTTTGAATTAACACTACAAGGAGAGCTGGTACAGGACATGACGCCTGGCCAGTTCGTCCATGTCAAAGTGTCTGACTCATTCGAGCCGCTTTTACGCCGACCAATTAGTATCGCAAACATTGACAAAGACAATCAGGAATTTACGATGATTTACCGTGCAGAGGGGCGCGGTACGCAAATTCTTTCAACGAACCGAGAAGGACAACTAGTGGATGTACTAGGACCAATCGGGAACGGTTTCCCAGTGGAGGAAGCACAGCCTGGTCAAACGGCGCTACTTGTTGGAGGAGGAATCGGTGTACCGCCGCTCCATGAATTATCGAAACAATTAAAAGCACGTGGTGTGAACGTCATCCACGTCCTTGGCTTCCAATCAGAAGATGTATGCTTCTATGAAAACGAGTTTAGCGCACTTGGTGATACGTACTACGCAACTGTAGACGGCACAAAGGGCACAAAAGGCTTCGTCACAACGGTATTTGACGAAGTGGCACCACAATTTGATGTATTTTATTCATGTGGACCACTGCCAATGCTGCGTGCATTAGAGCAATATTATCCAGCGAAAAAAGGCTTCATGTCGTTTGAAGAGCGCATGGGTTGCGGCATCGGTGCGTGCTTCGCGTGCGTATGTGATACGACTGAAGGGCAAGCAAAAGATTACGTGAAAGTGTGCTCAGACGGGCCGGTATTCCCGAAAGGAGTTGTGGCACTATGAGCCGTTTAACTATGTCTTTACCAGGGTTAGAACTAAAAAACCCCATTATGCCAGCGTCAGGCTGCTTCGGCTTTGGCCGCGAGTATGCACAGTTATATGATTTATCAAAGCTAGGTGCCATTATGATCAAAGCGACGACGGTTGAAACGCGTCGCGGCAATCCGACACCACGCGTTGCTGAAACAGCAGCAGGTATGTTAAATGCGATCGGGTTACAAAACCCAGGCATTGAAAAAGTGATGAACGAAGAGCTAAAGTTTTTAGAAAGCTACGATGTCCCAATTATCGCCAACGTTGCCGGTACAGAAATTGAAGATTATGTTGAAGTAGCACGTCGCATTTCAACAGCACAAAATGTACATGCGCTTGAGCTCAACATTTCTTGCCCAAACGTAAAATGCGGTGGCATTCAGTTTGGTACAGACCCTGAAACAGCGAAGCAACTAACAGCTGCGGTAAAAGCGGTATCACAGGTGCCTGTATACGTAAAATTATCACCGAATGTAACAAACATTGTCGACATCGCAAAGGCGGTTGAAGCAGGTGGTGCAGACGGCATTACGATGATCAACACGTTAGTCGGCATGCGCATTCATGAACATACAGGAAAACCGGTGATTGCGAACGGCACAGGCGGATTATCAGGCCCAGCGGTAAAACCTGTCGCAATTCGCATGGTGTATGATGTTTATAAAGCGGTGAACATTCCAATTATCGGCATGGGCGGCGTGACATGTGCACAAGATGTCATCGACTTTATGTCGGTTGGTGCGTCAGCGGTTGCGGTTGGGACAGCGAACTTCGTTGATCATTTCGTTTGCCCGAACATCATTGAAGAATTACCAGCAAAATTAGATGCATTAGGTGTGAATCACATTTCAGAAATCATCGGAAGGAGCCACCGTTAATGAACACAAAACCAATTATCGCACTCGATTTTCCAACAGAGGAGCGCGTGCTGAGCTTTTTAACACAATTTAACGAGCCGTTATTTGTGAAAATCGGCATGGAGCTTTACATGCAGGAAGGTCCACAAATTGTCGAGAAAGTAAAAGCGTTAGGACATGATGTTTTCTTAGATTTAAAACTTCATGACATTCCAAACACCGTCAAATCGGCAATGAAAGGTTTAGCGAAGCTTGGCGTTGACTTAGTGAACGTTCATGCAGCGGGCGGCCGTGCGATGATGGAAGGTGCATTAGAGGGGCTTGAAGCCGGCACACCAGCAGGTCAGCGTCGTGCAGCACTGATCGCTGTGACGCAATTAACATCAACAACGGAAGCGCAAATGCAGCAAGAGCAGCAAATTCAGCTGTCGCTACAAGACGCGGTGCTGCATTATGCAAAGCTGACACATGCAGCGGGCTTAAACGGCGTTGTATGTTCAGTGCATGAGGCACGTGCCATTGCGGATGTATGCGGTGAAGACTTTTTACGCGTGACACCGGGCATTCGCATGCTTGGTGGGGAAGCGCATGATCAAAAGCGCATCGCGACACCAGATGGCGCGAAAAAGGACGGCTCGACACAAATTGTTGTCGGTCGTGCGATTACAGGAGCGGCTGACCCAGTCGCAGCATATCATGAAGTACTGACATTATGGGAGGCATAAAATTATGTTACAAAAAGACATCGCAAAAGAAATGTTACGTGTAGGCGCAGTAGAATTAAATGCAACGGAGCTATTCACATGGGCTTCAGGCATTCAATCACCTATTTATTGTGATACGCGTTTAACAATCTCAGATCCAACAGCACGTAAAGCATTAGCAAAAGGCTTAGCGGCGAACATTCAACAATTCTTCCCAGGTACAGACATCGTAGCAGGAACAGCAACAGCTGGTATTCCGCATGCGGCATGGGTATCAGACATTTTAGATTTACCGATGGTGTATGTACGTTCAAAAGCAAAAGAGCATGGACGTGGCAACCAAATCGAAGGGAAATATACAGCCGGTCAAAAAGTTGTTGTTGTTGAAGATATCGTTTCAACAGGTGGCTCTTCGATTACAGCTGTTGAAGCGTTACGTGCAGCGGGCTGCGACGTGTTAGGTGTTGTATGCGTGTATACATATAACTTACCAAAGGCAGAAAAAGCATTCGAAGACATCGGTGTAAAATATGTGTCGTTAACAAACTTCGATTATTTAATTGAAGCGGCTTCTGAAACAGGTGCGATCGAAGCAGAGCAAATTCCGTTTTTACAACAGTGGCATGCGAAATTAAAAGCGGGCGAGCTATAAGTGAATCGCAACCATGGCTACAATAGATTGTATTTGAAATTGTGTAGCGAGCCATGTACAATAAAGAGACAAAGACCAACAAGCCTGCGTAGTCGTACTACGTAGGCTTTTTCGAATTACAGCCTGAACGTCGACGAGAAATATAAACTACACTATAGTAAAAGTGGAAAAAACATACTATGATGAAGAAGACGTTTCACCATGTAAGTTGGTTATTAGAGGGGGTTTAGGCAGTGAAAGATTTGCCTGTGGCGCCTAAACAATTTCGAACAGAAATCGAAGGGCTCCGTGTTTTATGTATTGTACTAATTATGGTGTATCACATTTGGATTGGAAAAGTATCAGGTGGTATTGATATTTTCCTTGTGCTGACAGGTTACTTTGCGATGGTTTCGCTGCAGCAACAAATTGAACGCCGCCGAACATTTTCGATCCAACAAATCATTTTGCGCTCCGTGACGAGTTTATGGCCACCTGCACTTGCTGTGGCGTTGCTTGTGCTAGCGATGATGTATGTGTGGTATCCGATGTCGCAATGGGAATCGGTATTACAGCATATGTTGGCATCGATTTTATATGTTGAAAACTGGCATTTAATTCGTGAGGCGACCGATTATTTAGCGTTTGATGGCACAGCTAGTCCATTCCAGCACTATTGGTCAATTGCGATTCAATTCCAATATACGCTCATCATGCCATTCATTATTGGCATCGTGTTATACATTTGTCAGCTATGTCGCTGGCCGTTTCGTAAAGTGTTAGCAGCACTTGTAACACTTAGCATTGCGGCATCGTTTACGTATGCGATGTATGCGTTATCGGTGAAGCCAGAAGAAGCGTACTTCCACTTTGGCGCACGCGTGTGGGAGTTGTTAGTAGGTGCCCTGCTTGCGTTGCTGTTGCCGCTCATTCGTTTAACACGCGAAGCATCAGCGGTCGCAAGCTGGCTAGGCGTGTGGATTGTGTTAATTGCAGGAGTAATTATTCCAGCTACGTGGCAATTCCCAGGTACTGGTGCACTCGTACCAGTAGCAGGTGCTGTGCTGTTCATCATCGGCACGAGCCGCCATACAACCGTGCTAAAGTCGGTAATGGGGGCGGATGTAGTTGTATGGGTGAGTAAACATGTATATGGCATGTTTTTACTGCACTGGCCGTTACTCATTACGTATCAAGTATTATGGCAAACGCAGCACGTACCAATCGTGCATGGATTGCTCATTATGGCGCTATCGTTTATCGGCGCAATTGTGTTACGCGTGATGATCAGCAAGGGGATTGTTCGCTGGTTAAAATCGTTATCGACGCGTGCTGTATACGCAACGCTAATGTTTTTCTTAAGCGCGTCTGTCTTTACAAATGTGGCGTTTAGTCAGTACGTCGATCAATTGAAAGAGCAAGAATTGAAAAAGGTGGAGGACATCGAAGAGATTGTTGTCGAAGAGCCGGTCGAGGAGCAAACACCAGACCCTGTTTATGCGGACTATCCAGGTGCGCAAGCGTTGACGCACGATTATATATTCGCAAATGACGGTGTAGCACTCATTCCATCCTTATTAAATGTTCGTCGTGATTTACCGAGCATTTCACAAGACCAAACGTGTAACTCGAAAACAGGCAAGGTCGTAACGTGTACATTTGGTTCCACTGCACCGGATGCACAAGTGATTGCATTAATTGGTGGGTCGCATTCAGGTCATTGGTACCCAACGTTAGAAGCGTTAGCAGAAGAGTTGAATTTTACAATCAAAACGTATATTCATGACGGCTGTCGCTTTACAAATGATGATTTTGATGGACAGATGACCGCTGCATGTTTAGCGTGGAATGAAAATGTATTAGCGGACCTACAGCATACGCCACCAGCGCTTGTGTTTACGACCGCAACGTTAAATAAACATCCGCAAATTCCAGATGGATATTTAGCACAGTGGCGTGCATTAGAAGGGGTGACAACGGTGTTTGCCGTAACGGATAACCCGCGCATGACGATGGATATTCCAACATGTTTAGAAATGAATGCGGATAACGTCGCTGCGTGTCACATGCCAAAGGCGGACGTCTTGCCAGCGCAAGTACCGTGGCATACAACACCGAACATTCCAGATAACGTTATTTTTACGAATATGAGCGATGCGTTTTGTGACGATGCGACATGTTATTCAGTAGCAGGAAACATCATTATGTATCGCGATGATAATCACATTACTGCAACGTATGCACGCACGATTGCACCGCATTTACGTGAGCCACTTGAACAAGCATTGCAGCAAGTAAAAGAGGCCAATAAAACGGCGCAGTCGCAACGAAAAACATCGTAAATAAAGAAGAGCGCTTTTGCCTGAAGTTGTAGGCAAAAGCGCTTTTTCATGTGAAGTGATTTTATACTTTAAACTGCTCTGTAATTTGTTGTAGTTGATGTGATTTGTTCGCAAGTTCATTGGCAATTGCGCCGACTTCCTGCATCGTTGCGCTTTGTTGTTCCATGGAAGCAGCGACGTTTTCAGAATGACTAGCTACCGTATCGACACCGTTTGCAATTGATGTGACCGAAGCGGAAACTTGTTCTGCACTTGCTGAAATTTCTTCTGAAGCAGCAGAAATTTCTTGAATTTGGGATGTCATGTTTATAATGGCATCGGCAATATCGGTAAACGATGTACCAGCACGCTCGATCGAATGCACACCTTCTTCGACGGACTGAAGTGACGCGTCGACCGCACGTTCAACATTGTTTGTATCTTGCTGAATCGTTAATGTTAAATGTGAAATTTGCTCGGCTGATTTTTTCGATTGCTCAGCAAGCTTTCGCACTTCGTCTGCAACGACCGCAAAGCCTTTGCCATGTTCTCCAGCGCGTGCGGCTTCAATCGTCGCATTTAACGCCAGTAAGTTCGTTTGATCGGTAATATCGGTAATTACTTTTGTAATGTTCCCAATTTCTGCTGATTGTTTTGATAGCTGTTGGACCAGGTCATTCACAGCGCGTGTATTCGTTTCAATAACGGTCATTTGATCTTGCGCCGTTACGATGACTTCGCGACCATTTGCTGTCAAGTTCGCTGTTGACGTAGCTGACTCACTTAATTGCTGCGTTGATTCCGCAATGCGTTGAACGCCGTCTGCTGTTTCATCCATCGCTGTTGTCGTTTCATTCGCTGAAGAAGCTGCTGTGCGCGATACATCGGCAATTTCGACTGTGCTCGCTGTTACTTCTTGCGTTGACGCGTTCATTTCCTCTGTGCTTGCTGACAATTGTTGAGAAGCAGACGCTACTTGTGTAGCATTGCTTTGCACATCTTGAATAATCGTTTGTAAGTTCGTTTTCATCGTATTAAACGCCGTTGCAAGCTGACCAATTTCATCGCGTGATGCGTATGTTGAATCGGCAACTGTTAAGTCACCACTTGCAATATGGTTCGCACGATCGACGACATCTACAAGCGGCGCAGTAATCATGCGACGTACTAATATGATGGCGACAACGGTAATGGCAATGCTAATAACGATGGCGATTATTGTCACAATCACCGTCGTACTTACCGTTTCTGTCGTTTCTTGCTTTACAACGTCTAATTTTTGTTGCTCATAGTCTAAAATAAGGTTTGATGTATCTAAAATGCCGACGTTGGCATCGCGAGCTTGCGTGTTTGTTAACATCATTGCTGCGTCTTTATTATTAGCATCAAGCGCTGTTAAAATCGCGTCAATGGTTGTGTTGAAGTCATCATTGTATGTTGTAATCGTACGAGCATATTCACGAATTTCCTCATCCTCGTTGGCAACGACTTGTGAGAAATGTTCGATTGCGTCGTCTAATTGCTCCTGATACTGTGCTAAATTATTGCGATTGGCTGTTGTGTTTTCAAGCATTAACGCACGTACGTATAAGCCTTGCATCGCTAAGTTGAATTGAATATCGTTACTTAGTTGCACTTGTTCAAAACGTTCTTCCACGACAATGTCGACTTGTTGATCAATGTATTGGACAAAATACAAAATAATACCGAGTGATGCGACAAGTGTCACTAAAATACTTAAAAAGCCAATGTTTAGTTTTTTTCCTACAGACATGTTGCAATTCCCTCCCTAATAATAGTCCTATAATATTTTAAAATAATATAGAAGCATATACTTTTGTAGCATAAAAATGTGATTTTTAGTTCTTTTTTGATAGATGTATTTAAAAATCGTTATATGCAACTTACTGACTATCGTACCAGAAAAAACTGGAGAAATATGTGCTATGAAAGAGAAAAAGGAAATATAAGCAAAAAAAATATAAAGTACCATCGAAATGGCACTTTATA
Source organism: Caryophanon sp. (assembly GCA_018384745.1). Classification (GTDB taxonomy): domain Bacteria; phylum Bacillota; class Bacilli; order Bacillales_A; family Planococcaceae; genus Caryophanon. Next base: position 45,139 of record JAHAYH010000128.1, read on the forward strand.
AGTTTCGCTATTTTTTCTTTAACTGCATAACAACTGTCTCATCGGGTGTGACAAACAGCGTTTTTTGTTCAAAGTAAATAACAAAGCCAGGCTTTGATCCATTCGGCTTCTTCACATGACGTACTTCGGTGTAGTCTACAGGTACAGCCGATGATTCACGTGCCTTGCTAAAGTACGCACTGAGCACGGCCGCTTCTGCTAACGTCTGTTCGTCAGGCGCATCGCTATGAATAACAACGTGTGAGCCTGGAATATCTTTCGTGTGCAGCCACGTTTCATGGCGCTTTGCGAGCTTAAATGTTAAAAAGTCGTTTTGCTTATTGTTTTTGCCGACTGAAATGGCGACACCAGTTGTGGATAAAAACTGCTCCGGCATTGGTTTTGTCGGTTTTTTCTTTTTCTTCGATGCACGCAGGCGTAAAAAGCCTTGTTCTGCTAGTTCCTCACGAATTTCCTCGATGTCGCTCGGGGAAGCGTGCTGCACTTGTTGGGCAAGCAGTTCAAAGTATTGTAGGTCAGCAGCTGTTTTTTCGAGTTGCTGTTGCACCATGACAAGCGCATTTTTCGCTTTATTGTAGCGCGTGTAATAGTGCTGTGCGTTTTCAACAGGTGTTTTACGCGGGTTCAGTGGAATCGTTACAGTGCGACCATCTTCGCTGTAATAGTCCACAACCGTTACGCAATCCATCCCTTTTGAAAAGGCATAAATGTTCGCCATTAACAGCTCACCGTACAACTGCAATGTATCCAGCTTTTCTGCGCGCGCATAATCTTGTTCGAGCTTGCGCATTTTGAGCTGTAGCTTATCGCGCTCATTTTGTAACCAACGCTCTAAGTCGCCAGCTTGCTGCTTCACACGGTCACGCTCAGCGCGTGCAAAGAACACACGATCCAGCAACGCACCAAGCGTTTCATAGCTTTCAGTCGAGCCGCTTACGTGCGTAATCGCTGCGGGGGAGAACAAAATTTTCCCGTCTGCTTCGACGTACGTAGGCGATGTAGCTGTGGCAACGTCTGTTAAAAACTGCTGCCATGTTGTTGCGGCGTCACCATCACCAATGCGGTGTAGGAGCTCGCGCGCATGCGGTGTTGAAAAACCTGCAAACTGTTGTTGCACTTCTTTTACTTCACGCGCTTGTGCAAAAAAGGCCGAAACATCTGTAGGTGATGCTGTAAATGGATTTTCTTTATGCTGTGCAGGTGGTGCGATGTAGGGCGCGCCAGGCATAACGGTACGATAGCTGTTAACAGCAGGTGGTAAATGCTTTAAGCTATCGATGATTTTATTCGTTGCTGCATCGATTAATAACACGTTACTATGGCGGCCCATAATTTCTGCAGAGACGATGCGTTTTACCGGATCCCCAATTTCGTTTGTCGCGTTTACTTCGATTGTAATGATGCGGTCTGCACCTTCTTGACGAATCGCCGCAATGACGCCTCCTTCTAAGTGCTTGCGCAGCAATGTACAAAACATTGGCGGCTCAGAAGGATTGTCAATTGTTTGCGTCGTTAGCTGCACGCGTGCATATGCAGAGTGAATCGAAAAGAGTAATTTATAGTTTGTGCTTGCAGCGCGAACGTGCATAACAATTTCCTGCGCGTTCGGCTGATGAATTTTTGCGATGCGTCCTGTGACAAGCTTTTGTAGCTCCTGTGTCATCGCCGTTGTAAAAAGACCATCAAATGCCATTTGTATCCCCTCGAACTTTCTCGTACGTTATACGTACCTATGTATTTATTAATAGTAGCATCTTTTGCAGTTGGAAGCATTACGAACGAACTGAAAATTACTGCGTGTAGCGTCTACGATTTATGCTATAATGATTGCAGTATGCAAAGAAAGGTGTGACGAACCTTGGTGCGTAGTATGACGGGTTTTGGCAGAGGTGTCACAACTACGAAAACATTCCAACTCACAGTTGAAGTTCGATCTGTAAACCATCGCTTTTTAGAAATTTATACAAAGTTTCCAAAAGAGTGGATGGAAGCAGAGCAATTAGCAAAAAAGCTAATTTCACAAAATGTGTTACGCGGGAAACTAGATGTTACCGTTCATGTAAAATCATTAGCAGAAAGTGACCAGACGTTCCAAATTAACTGGCCGCTTATTGAGGCGTATAAGCAAGCGAAGGCAGAACTTTCAGCTGTCGTGCCACTTGACGCTTCATGGACAATGCAGGAGCTTTTATCATTAGAACATGCATTAACATATGAAAAGCAAGAAATCGCAATTGAAGAATTAACGATTGCCGTTGAACAAGCAGTGGCGCAAGCACTTGTTGGATTAATTGATATGCGCGTGCGAGAAGGCGAGGCGCTAAAAAAGGTTGTGCTGCAGTATAAGGAAGAGCTGCACAATCAAATTCGTCATATTCGCGACGTATCGCCACAAGCGGTGCAAAAATATCGCGAACGTTTACTCGAGCGCATTCGTGAAATTGCGACAAGCGATGTGTTAGAAGACCGCGTGCTAGCGGAAGTGGCGTTGTTTGCAGAGCGCGTCGATATTACGGAGGAGCTCGACCGCTTAGAAAGTCATTTTGAGCAGCTGTCATCAACGCTTGAGGAAGATGCGTCGATCGGTCGTAAGCTCGACTTTTTAATGCAGGAAATGCACCGCGAAATTAATACGATCGGCTCGAAAAACCAGTCGTCAGAAGCATCAGTGGCGGTTGTGCATGCAAAAACGATTTTAGAAAAAATGCGTGAGCAAGTACAAAACATTGAATAATTGTTAACTTTCGCTCATAATAAACAAGTTACACAGTATAAAAGGAGTTTTGGCGAATGAAAAGAGAACGTGGCTTGTTAATCGTTTTATCAGGTCCTTCGGGCGTTGGGAAAGGTACAGTTCGTAAAGAATTATTCTCACAGCCGGATACGAATTATGAATATTCGATTTCAATGACGACGCGTCAACCTCGCGTAGGCGAAGTGGACGGTGTTGATTATTTCTTTAAATCACGCGACGAATTCGAAGTGTTGATCGAAGAAGGCGGTTTATTAGAACATGCGGAGTTTGTCGGCAATTATTACGGCACACCACTTGCGTATGTAAATGAAACGCTTGATGCAGGGCGAGATGTATTTTTAGAAATTGAAGTGCAAGGGGCTGCGCAAATTCGCGAAAAAGCACCGGATGCGTTATTCATTTTCTTAGCACCACCGAGCATTACCGAATTACGTGACCGTCTAGTAGGACGAGGAACAGAAACAGAAGATGTCATCGCTAAACGAATTGCAACAGCCAATGAAGAATTAGAAATGATGAACTTATACGATTACGTTGTCGAAAATGACGAAGTTCAAAATGCCTGCGACCGCATTAACGCGATTATTATCGCCGAACATTGCCGTCGTGAGCGCGTTGAAAAACGTTATTTATCGATGTTGAAGGGAGAATAAAACAGATGTTATATCCATCAGTTGACGCATTAAAAAATAAAGTAGATTCAAAATATTCATTAGTGAGTGTGGCGTCAAAACGCGCTCGCCAAATGCAAGAGGTACAAGGTACAGAGCGTTTAGACAAATATGTATCGTACAAGCCAGTAGGTCGTGCACTTGAAGAAGTAGCATGCGGAGAGCTACGCATGAAAGCGCAAGCAGCAGGAACAATTTACGAAGACGAAATTTAATTACATGCTATATGAGCTCCCGGAGATTCCTCTTTGGGAGCTCATCGTTTGAAGGGGTGTAGAGAATGATTGGAAAACATATTTTAGTATGCGTAACAGGTGGGATTGCCGTATACAAAGCGGTCGCACTTGTTAGTAAGTTACAGCAAGCAGGCGCAGTCGTAAAAGTAATGATGACCGATTCAGCGCGCCAATTCGTCAATCCATTAAGCTTTCAAGTGATGTCAAAAAATGATGTCTTTTTCGATACGTTTGATGAGAAAGATTCAAGCGTCATCGCGCATATTGACTTAGCGGATTGGGCAGATTTAATTGTTGTTGCTCCGGCAACAGCGAACGTCATCGGCAAAGTCGCAAACGGCATTGCCGACAATATGGTGACAACGACGCTTCTTGCAGCGAGCTGTCCGGTTTGGATGGCACCAGCGATGAACGTACATATGTATGACCATCCAGCCGTTGTACGCAACATTGAACAGCTGTATGCAGATGGCGTGCGCTTTATTGAACCGTCAGAAGGCTTTTTAGCATGTGGGTATGTCGGCAAAGGGCGCATGGAAGAGCCGGAAAAAATCGTCGAGCTTGTGCGCGCGCAATTTATGCCAAAAGCACAGCCACTTGCCGGCAAAAAAGTTGTCGTATCTGCTGGTCCAACACGTGAGCGCATCGATCCAGTTCGCTTTGTGACAAACTTTTCAAGCGGCAAAATGGGCTATGCGATGGCGGAAGCTGCACGTGATTTAGGCGCGGAAGTTGTGCTTGTTTCTGGTCCAGTTGCCCTTGCAAAACCTGCGGGCATTCGCGTTGTCGACGTCGAGAGCGCACAACATATGCTCGAAGCGATCGAGGCGGAGTATGACACAGCGAATATCGTGGTGAAAACAGCAGCGGTGGCGGATTACCGACCGAAAAATGCGGCGGCGCAAAAGGTGAAGAAAAAAGAAGGCGATACGTTTATGGAAATGGAGCGTACACCGGACATTTTAGCAACGCTTGGTCGCAATAAAACGCATCAATTACTCATTGGGTTTGCCGCTGAAACCAATGATGTTGAAACATATGCAGAAGGCAAGTTAACGAAAAAAAATGCCGATTATATCGTCGCTAATGACGTAACCGAAGTCGGCGCGGGCTTTAATACCGATACGAATGCGGTAACGCTTATCGGGCACGGTGGCTATCGTGCGCGCTTTGAGCACATGCCAAAAAAAGAGCTAGCAAAAGTATTGTTTGAAACCATTTTAAAGCGAGCTGATGTGTAATGTTTGCACAAGTCATTGTGGACGTAGCGGCGTATCCCGTCGACCGTCCATTTGATTACCGCATTCCACAAAAACTTGCGCACGTCATTGAAGTCGGCAGTCGCGTAAAAGTGCCGTTTGGGCCACGCAGCGTGCTCGGCTTCGTCGTCGGTATTGTCGATGCTACGGACGTACCATCAAACAAAATTCGAAACGTTTCAGAAGTGCTCGATTTAGAGCCGGTCATCAATGCAGAGCTATTGCAGCTAGCAAAATGGCTCAAGCATGAAACGATTTGTTTTGAAATTGATGCGCTGCAGCTCATGATTCCATCTGCACTGCGCGCAAAGTATGAAAAGCGTGCGCATCTCGTGGCGCCGCATGCACAACTCGATGTGCGCCTACAAGCGATTTTTGGGGCAAAAGATTTTTGTGATGTGAAAGCATTTGAAAAAGCGGACGCCTTGCATGCATTAAAAGCAGCGGTAGCAAGTGGACACGTGCGCCTTGAAAACGTCGTCAAACAACAAGGAAAAGTAAAAACGGAGCGTTACGTGCAAATCGATGCGGACGCTTCGAAGCTTGCGCTCATTTATGATGATATTTCAAAGAAGGCGAAAAAGCAGCGCGAGCTTGTTGTATGGATGCAGCAGCATGTTGGGGAGACGTTCAAACCGGCTGTTATTTGTGAGGCGGTAAACGTTGGTGTTGGGGTGCTTCACAACATTATTGAACGCGGTGCAGCGGCATTTGTCGAACAGGAAGTGTACCGCGATCCATTTACAAAGGACGTGCAAAAAAGCGTCAACTTACAGCTAACGGATGAGCAAGATTTAGCGCTATTAGCGATTCAAAAGAAGCTTGATGCAAACGAAGCGCATACGTTTTTACTGCACGGTGTAACCGGTAGCGGGAAGACGGAAATTTATTTGCAAGCGATTGAACAAGTGCTAGCTGAAGGGAAGGAAGCGATTATGCTCGTGCCGGAAATTGCGCTTACGCCGCAAATGACGGAGCGTTTCCGATCGCGTTTTGGCGAGCAAGTAGCCGTTATGCACAGTGCGCTTTCAACCGGTGAAAAGTACGACGAATGGCGTAAAATTCAAAAGGGTGAAGTGAAAGTTGTCGTCGGTGCACGCTCAGCGATTTTTGTGCCATTTACAAATGTCGGACTCATTATTTTAGATGAAGAGCACGAGTCGACGTATAAGCAAGAAGATGTGCCGCGTTATCATGCGCGCGATGTGGCAATTTGGCGCAGCCAGTATCATCGTTGTCCAGTCATTTTAGGCAGTGCGACACCTTCGCTTGATTCGTTTGCGCGGGCGAAAAAAGGTGTGTATACGCTGCTTACGTTGTCGCAACGTGCCAAACAACAAAGCTTGCCGACTGTGCACGTCGTCGATTTACGTGCAGAGCTTGCAAGCGGCAATCGCTCGATGTTTTCAAGCGTACTTGTCGAGGCGATGCGAAGCCGTTTAGCGCGTCGTGAACAAATCGTGTTATTTTTAAATCGACGTGGTTATTCAAGCTTTGTACTATGTAGAGATTGTGGAACTGTTGTACAATGTAAAAATTGCGATATTTCATTGACGTACCACCGTCACCAAGAAAACTTGAAATGTCATTATTGCGGCTATGAAGAACACGTGCCGCAGCAATGCCCGGAGTGCCAAAGTGAGCATATACGCTACTTTGGTACGGGTACGCAAAAAGTGGAAGAGGAAATTTATAAGCTGTTTCCTGAGGCGCGCGTGCTGCGAATGGATGTCGATACGACGTCGAAAAAAGGGTCGCATGAGCAGCTGCTCGATGCGTTTGGCAATAAGGAAGCCGACATTTTACTCGGGACGCAAATGATCGCAAAAGGGCTCGATTTCCCAGACATTACGCTCGTTGGGGTATTAAGTGCCGATACGTCGCTTCATTTACCGGACTACCGCGCTGCGGAGAAGACGTTCCAGCTACTGACGCAAGTGAGCGGACGTGCAGGGCGTCACGACAAAGCGGGCGAAGTGGTGATTCAAACGTACACGCCGGAGCATTATGCGATCGAACTGGCAAAAGCACAAACGTACGCGCCATTTTACGAACATGAAATGAAGCAGCGTCGACGCTCAGGGCATCCGCCGTATTATTACATTGCACTTGTGCAGCTGTCGCATGAGGATGTGATGCAGACGATTCGTTATGCGCAACAGACGGCGGATTGGCTGCGTCAACACTTACCACAAAGCGTTCATATTTTAGGACCGACCGCGTCTAGCATCGCTCGTCTCCAAAATAGATATCGCTACCAATGTTTGATAAAATATAAAATAGAACCGACGCTCATACCTGTAATGCATGCGCTCATTGCGATGTACCGCGCGGAGTGGATGAAGCACGGCGTTCAATTAACGATCGATTTAGACCCAAGCATGATGTAACATGCATGACAATTTGTATAAAGAAAGAGGAACTATAGATGGCGATTAAAGAAGTAGTAAAAGCACCTGCAACAGTGCTATCAACAAAAACAAAAGAAGTGGACGTAATTGATGAATCGATCATTGCGTTATTAGATGATTTATATGACACAATGGTTGAGCATGATGGTGTAGGCATTGCCGCACCACAAATTAACGTTGGCTTACGTGTAGCTATTGTCGAGCTTGGTGAAGATATTTTAGAAATGATCAACCCAATTGTCATCGAAACAAAAGGCGACATCGTTGAAGATATTGAAGGCTGCTTAAGCTTCCCGGACGTATTTGGCTTAGTAAAGCGCCCAACGTATGTGAAAATCGAAGCGGCAGACCGCGAAGGCCGCATTTATGAATTAGAAGCAGAAGATTTCGAAGCGCGTGCAATCATGCACGAAATCGATCACTTAGACGGCGTATTATTCGACTCAAAAATGACGCGTCGCTTAACAGAAGAAGAGCTAGAGCAGTTATACGCTGAGGAGGAATAGTTCGTGAACATCGTATTTATGGGAACACCTGCTTTTTCAGCACCAATTTTACGTATGCTGCATGAAGAAGGGCATAACATTTTAGCGGTTGTGACACAGCCGGACCGTCCAGTGGGGCGCAAAAAAGTATTAACGCCAACGCCGGTAAAAGAAGAAGCACTTGCGTTAGGCTTACCTGTTTTACAGCCAGAAAAGCTGCGCGGCTCAGATGAAATGGCACAAATTATAGCGTTAAACGCGGATTTAATTGTAACAGCGGCATTTGGTCAAATTTTACCAAAAGACATCCTTGATGCACCGCGTTTAGGCTGCGTCAACGTGCACGCATCGCTATTGCCGAAATACCGCGGCGGTGCACCGATTCACCAAGCGATTATTGACGGTGAGGCACAAACAGGTGTCACAATTATGTACATGGCAGAAAAATTAGATGCCGGTAACATTATTTCACAGCGTGCGATTGCGATTGAAGAAACGGATCATACAGGTAGCATGTTTGAGAAGTTAAGCAACGTTGGGCGCGATTTATTAAAAGAAACATTACCAGCAATTGAAGCCGGCACAAATGCGTCGATCGTTCAAGATGAGTCGCTTGTGACATATGCGCGCAACATTTCACGCGAACAAGAGCGCATCAATTGGACAAATTGTGCACGTGATGTGTACAACCAAGTGCGCGGTTTACACCCGTGGCCAGTGGCGTATACAACGCTTGAAGGCACAAACGTGAAAATTTGGTGGGCGCAAGTTGGTGGCGATACGACGGCAGCACCAGGAACGGTTGTGGATATTCAAAAGGACAAGTTCGGCGTTGCAACAGGCGATGGCGTGTTATACATTACAGACTTACAGCCAGCAGGAAAAAAACGTATGAGTGCAACGGATTATTTACGCGGGACAGGGTCTAAATTACAGATTGGGGACCGCTTTGAATGACGAACAAAAAGAAAAAAGAATTCATTTGGGACGGCAATGTGCGCGATGCGGCGTTAACGATTTTATTAACGGTTGATAAAAGCCAAGCGTACAGCAATCTTCTTCTCAATGACACGATTGAAAAATACAACATTAAAGATGCAAAAGACCGTGGATTATTAACGGAATTAACGTATGGAACATTGCAGTACAAATATACGTTAGATTATTACTTAGAGCCGTTCATTCGCGGGAAGGTCGATTTATGGGTGCGCTGGTTACTGCGCTTATCACTATATCAAATGCATTATTTAACGCGCATTCCAGCACACGCTGCTGTCAATGAAGCGGTTGAAATTGCGAAGCGTCGCGGGCATAAAGGCATCGCTGCTACAGTGAATGGCATTTTACGCAGCGTATTACGTGAAGGTGTGCGCAGCATGGAAGATATTACAAATGAAGTGGAGCGTTTAGCGATTGAAACGTCACATCCAGAGTGGCTCGTTGCACGCTGGGTAGAGATGTACGGCTACGCGCAAGCAGGAGAGATGCTGCGCGAGAACAACATTCCACCGCTACAAACGATGCGTGTGAATACGACGCGTGTCACAGTGGATGAAGCGCTGCAAATTTTAGAGCGCGAAGGTGTAAAAGCACGTCGCAGTGAGGTGTTACCGGAATGTATTCACTTAATGAGTGGTACAGCAGCACGCACGTCACTCTTTAAAAAAGGCTTTGCAACGATCCAAGATGAAAGCTCGATGCTGCCGGCGACTGTGCTCGATCCGCAGCCAGGCGAACGCATTTACGATATGTGTGCAGCACCTGGTGGGAAAACGACACACATCGCTGAAAAAATGAACAATGAAGGTAAAGTATTAGCGTCGGATTTACATGCGAAAAAATTAAATTTAATCGATGAAAATGTGGCGCGCTTAGGGCTTGATATTGTCGAGGCCATTCCGTTAGATGGACGAAAATCAGCGGATTTACTTGGTGAAGCGAGCTTTGACCGCGTGTTAGTAGATGCACCTTGTTCAGGTTTAGGCGTCATGCGTCGTAAGCCGGACATTAAATATACAAAGCGCGAGGAAGATTTAGCGAATTTACAAACGATTCAGCTTGCGCTACTGGATAACGCGGTACGTATTTTAAAGCCAGGTGGTCGTCTTGTATATTCAACATGCACCGTCGATCGCACGGAAAATGAAGGTACGGTACAGGCGTTTTTAGCGAAATATCCACAGATGGAAGCAGAACAAATGACGTTGCCGACAAGCTTAATGGACAAGCAACAAAACGGCATGCTACAAGTATTCCCACAAGACTTCGGTAGTGACGGGTTTTTCGTAGCGTCGTTTCGTAAAAAAGGAGAATAAACAGTGTTAGAAAAACAACATGAAGAAATGAAAGACCAAATCGAAGAGCGCATTCAAGATTTAGTCGTAGAATCAGCAGCAACGCGTCGTATGAAAAAGGAAAAGCCTCAGTTAAAAGAATCGATTTATTCGCTTCGTTTAGAAGAGTTACAAGCGTGGTTAGAGGCAAATGGCGAGAAGAAATTCCGCGCTGCCCAAGTGTTTGAGTGGTTATATGTGAAGCGTGTAAAACAATATGACGACATGACAAACTTGCCAAAATCACTGCGCGATAAATTAGCGCAACACTTCCTATTAACAACGCTGTCAACAATTGTAAAGCAAGAGTCAAAGGATGGCACAATTAAGTTTTTATTCCAGCTGCAAGACGGCTATTCAATTGAGACGGTATTAATGCGTCACGATTACGGAAACTCGATCTGTGTGACGACACAAGTTGGTTGCCGCATCGGATGTACGTTCTGTGCGTCAACACTTGGTGGCTTAAAACGTCACTTACTTGCGGGTGAGATCGTCGAGCAAGTGGTGAAAGTACAGCAAATTTTAGATGAAACAGAAGAGCGCGTATCATCAATCGTTATTATGGGTATTGGTGAACCGTTTGATAACTACGATGCGATGATGAACTTCTTAAAAATTATGAACCACGAAAAAGGATTGCATATCGGAGCGCGTCACATTACGGTATCGACATCTGGGATCGTGCCGAAAATTTATGAGTTTGCGGATGAAGAAATGCAAATTAACTTTGCGGTATCGCTGCATGCACCAAACCAAGAAGCGCGTCAAAAGCTTATGCCAATTGCGCGTGCGTACAAGTTAGAGGAACTGTTAGCCGCTGTAAAATATTACACGCAAAAAACAGGTCGCCGCGTCAGCTTCGAGTACGGCTTAATGTCGGGTGAAAACGATTCAGTTGAAGTGGCGAACGAGTTAGCGGATTTAATTAAAGGCATTAAATGTCACGTCAACTTAATTCCGATTAACTACGTGCCAGAGCGCGATTATGTACGTACATCACGCAGCAGCATCTTCGCGTTTGAAAAAGCGTTAAAAGCACGTGGTGTAAACGTAACGATTCGTCGTGAGCAAGGGGCGGACATCGCAGCAGCATGTGGACAATTACGTGCACAAGAGCGCGAGGAAGAAACGAAGTAGGTGAACTATTGTGAATTTCACAGTCGAATCAGATGTGGGCTTAAAACGAACGGTAAATGAAGACCGTGCGCACGTATCGACGCGAGAGGACGGGCTGATGCTTGCGCTTCTTGCGGACGGTATGGGTGGTCATAATGCAGGAGAAGTTGCAAGTGACATGGCCATTACGTTATTTGAACAGCATTTTTTACAAGCGGATGAGGAAGTGTTTGCAACGTTTGAGCAAAAGCAACAATGGCTGGCTGAAACTGTGAAGGCAATCAACACGCAAGTATATGACTATTCATTACTGCATGAGCAATGCACGGGCATGGGCACAACGTTAATTGCAGCACTTATCGACGATGAACATTTCACAATTTGTCATATTGGCGATAGTCGCGTGTACACGTTTACAGAAACTGCTGTCGAACAAATTACGCGCGACCATTCCTATGTAAATGTACTCGTAGACCACGGTGAAATTAGCGAGGAGGAAGCGCAAACGCATCCAAGACGCCATGTCATCACAAAAGCAATCGGTACAGATCGAAAAGTTGAGCCGACATTTTATGCGTTTCAAGCACAGAAACATATGTATATTTTATTGTGCTCGGACGGCTTAAGCGACAAATGCAGCATCGAGGAAATGCAGGCCATTTTAGTGCGCGATGATTCGCTCACACAGCAAGGCCGAATGCTCGTACAGCTCGCAAATGATAGCGGGGGCGATGATAATATTTCGCTCGTGCTACTTTATAATAGTTAGGAGGTGTAAGGTATGTTAGAAGGAAGACGTATTAGTGATCGCTATAAAGTGTTGCATTTGATCGGCGGTGGCGGCATGAGTCATGTGTATTTAGCACATGATATGATTTTAGACCGCGAAGTCGCCATTAAAGTGCTGCGCTATGATTTTAAAAATGAAGAGGAACTTTTGCGTCGTTTTCAGCGTGAAGCGCTATCCGTAACGAGCCTTGCACATCTAAATATTGTAGGGATTTACGATGTCGGGCAAGATGAAGATATTCACTATATTGTCATGGAATATGTCGAAGGACAAACGTTAAAGGAATACATACAGCAGCGCTCACCGATTCCTGTGCAGCGCGCCGTTGACATTATGTTAAGCTTGACGAATGCCATTAGCCATGCGCATGATAATCATTTAATACACCGAGACATTAAGCCACAAAATGTGTTAATGACGACAGACGGTGAAGTGAAAGTAACGGACTTTGGGATTGCTGTCACGCTCAACGCAACGGCGTATACGCAAACAAATTCGGTGCTTGGAACGGTGCACTATTTATCACCAGAGCAAGCGCGCGGTGGCATGGCAACGAAAAAATCCGATATTTACGCGCTCGGTGTTGTGTTGTATGAACTGTTAACTGGGGAGCTACCGTTTTACGGAGAATCGCCCGTTGCCATTGCACTGAAACATTTGCAGGAAGATACCCCTTCTGTGCGTGAAAAATATAGCTACATCCCGCAAAGCGTCGAAAATGTCGTGTTAAAAGCAACGGCAAAAGACCCGCTGCATCGCTACAATAGCGTCGAAGAAATGGAGCAAGATTTACGGACCGTGTTCAGCCCAGAGCGACTGCGCGAAACGAAGTTTGAGCTGCCAATTGATGACGATGCGACAAAAGCGATGCCGGTCATTAAACCGGTTTTTCCAAAGGTGGATGACCCGCCGACAAAGCGCGTAGCAGCCGTGCCGATTGAAGAGGACGATGACGATGAGGATGTGCTCGTTGTGCCGCCTAAAAAGAACGTTGAACGCAGTCGAGATGAGCAAGAGCCACCTGCTGTTAAAACGAAAAAATCACGCAGTCCAATGGTCGTTGGAATTGTGATTGGTTGCTTAGCGCTGCTGGCATTATTAGCATTTTTAGTGCCATCGTTAATGAAGCCTGAAAAAGTAACGGTGCCAAATGTTGTCGAGTTACCACTTGAAGAAGCGATCGAACAGCTCGAACAACAAGGCTTTATGATTGGCGATGAGCGCGAGCGTACATCCGATACAGTGAAAGAAGGACATGTCATTGAAACGTCGCCAGCTGCTGGTAAGGAAGTGGATGAAGAGAGCGAAATTGATTTAGTGGTTAGCACCGGTGTTGAAAAAACAAGTGTCGCGAATTACGTAGGTCAAAACGTCGATCAAGTGATGAATATTTTAAAAGACCGTAGCTATAGCGGTGTAAGTGTCAACGAAGAATATTCAAATGAGCGTGAAGGAACGATCTTAGCGCAATCGCCGGTAGCAGGAGAGCAAGTCATTGAAAGCGAAACGCGTTTAACGCTCACGGTTAGTAAAGGAAGCAACACCGCACGCGTTGCGAATTTAGCTGGTTATGGACAAAGTGCATTAGAAGAATATGCACGTTCATCGGGCTTTAATATTAATGTCGCGCGCGAGGAGCATTCCGATACGGTCGAAAAAGGCGACGTCATTTCACAAACACCATCTGCGGGCTCATCGCTCGAAGTGGGTAGTACGATTAATGTCGTGCGCTCAAAAGGACCGGAAGAAAAAGCAGCGAAAACATTTGTGCAAGTCATTTCCATTCCGTATGAAGTTGTAGAAACGGAGCCGGAAGAGGAAGAAGTGACCGAAGAAGGTAGCGAGGAAGAAGTGGAAGAAACGACGGACACACCCGCTGTCCCACAAAAAATTCGCATTTATGTGCAAGATCGCGTTAATACGATGGCAAAACCGATTGAGGAATTTGACATTACAGAAACAACGTCGCACCGCATTCGCCTTGAAGTAGAAGAAGGCACAGAAGCAACGTATCGCGTATTGCGTGATAACGAAGTGATCATTGAAGAAACGGTGTCGTACGACGATTTATAAACAAACACATGAAGCCGGCGCTAATACAAGCGTCCGGCATTTCATGTACATACAGCTATTTTAGAAAGGATGATTCAATGGCAACAGGCCAAATTCGTAAAGCTTTAAGCGGCTATTACTACGTAGAAAAAGATGGACAACTTATTCAATGTCGAGGACGCGGTGTATTTCGTAATCGCGGCGAGTCACCGCTTGTTGGTGATTTCGTCGAATATACGGTCGAGACAGCTGGTTCAGACGGTACGATTCAAAAAATTTTCCCGCGCGACAACGAGCTTGTGCGACCACCGATTGCCAATGTCGATCAAGCAATTTTAGTGTTCTCTGTAAAGGAGCCAAACTTTAATACAATCTTATTAGACCGCTTTTTAGTCGTCTTAGAATCGTTCCACATTCAACCGATTATTTGCTTAACTAAAATGGACTTATTAACAGCAAACGAGCGTGAGGAATTACAACCGTATATTGAAGATTACAAAAAAATCGGCTATGATGTCATCGAGACATTTATTGATGATGCATCGCTATTTGCACGCATCGAGCCAATGTTAGCAAATAAAACGACGGTACTTGCTGGTCAATCGGGCGTTGGGAAATCGACGTTACTGAACACGTTATTGCCACAGCTGGCGCTAAAAACAGGCGTTATTTCACAGCACTTAGGGCGCGGGAAGCATACGACGCGTCACGTGGAGCTGATGGAAGTGGCAGGGGGCTTACTTGCGGATACACCAGGGTTTAGTTCGTTTGACTTTGATACGATTGAGCGCGAAGAGTTAACGCGCTGCTTCCCAGAGCTTGCAGAAGCAGCAGAGCGTTGTAAATTCCGTGGCTGCTTGCATGTAAAGGAACCAAAGTGTGCCGTGAAAGACGATGTGGAAGCAGGCGACATTCGCACGTATCGTTATGAGCATTATTTGCAGTTTTTACAAGAAATTATGGATCGAAAGCCGAGGTACTAATGATGATTAAAATTGCACCATCTATTTTAGCCGCAGATTTTGCGAAGCTTGGAGAAGAAGTAAAGGAAGTAGAAGCAGCAGGCGCTGAGCTGATTCACGTTGATGTCATGGACGGCCATTTCGTACCAAACATTTCGTTTGGATCACTTGTCATGGATGCGATTCGTCCGCATACGAGCTTACCATTAGATGTACATTTAATGATTGAAAATCCAGACCAATATATCGAGCAATTCGCAAAAGCGGGCGCTGCGTATATTACGGTACATGTAGAGGCGTGCCGACATTTACACCGCACGATTCAATTAATTCGTTCATACGGCGTGAAGCCAGGCGTTGTGTTAAACCCACATACACCGATTGAAACGATTCAGCACGTGTTAGAAGATATCGACATGGTGTTATTCATGACCGTGAACCCAGGCTTTGGTGGACAAAAATTCATCGACAGCGTTGTACCAAAAATTGAAGCGTTATCAACGATTATAAAAGAACGTAACTTAAACATCGATATTGAAATCGATGGCGGCATTACGGCAGAAACAATCATTCCTTGTGCAAAAGCAGGGGCAAACATTTTCGTTGCTGGTTCGGCTATTTTCGGCAAAGAAGACCGTCATGCGGCATTACAAGCAATTAAGCAAGCAGGAGAAGCGGCAATTTCTTGATTGCTTTCGTTTGTGCAGGTGGGCCAAAAGAGGAATTATATGACCTAACTGCGATGTCGTCGCGGTCAGACATCGTCTATATCGGTGCTGATCGCGGCGCTTTTTATTTACTTCAAGCAGGGCTGAAGCCGACAGCGATTGTTGGAGATTTTGATTCATTAAATGAACAAGAGTGGGCGTATGTGTCGTCTAATTGCGATGAGGTGCATCGCTACGAAGCGGAAAAAAATGAAACGGATACAGATTTAGCGCTTCTGTACGCAGTGGACTACGGGGCGACGCAAATTTGGGTCACAGGCATTACCGGAGGGCGTTTAGACCACTCTGAAGCAGCAATGCGCTCTGTTGCACGCATGCAGCTGTTGCATCCGCACATTACGTTTCATATTGTAAACGACCAAAATGAGCTGCGCTTTTTTACACCGGGGCAGCACGAGATGACGCGCAGTGATGATTTTCCGTACGTATCGTTTTTTGCGTATGAAGGGGATGTGATGAACATGACGCTTCGCGGGGTAAAATATGAGACGACAAATGAAGTGATCGAACGGATGTCATCGCGCTTTACGAGCAATGAAATCGTTGATGACGTCGCGCATATTTCATTTACAGCGGGCATTTGTTTAGCGGTGCGCAGTCGCGATTAAATAAAAAAAGGACTTACCGAAGTCGGTGAGTCCTTTTAATATGCGACGATTAAACGCGCTCGATTTTACCTGATTTTAATGCACGAGCAGAAACCCATACACGCTTTGGCTTACCGTCAACTAGGATACGAACCTTTTGTAGGTTAG
>JAHAYH010000069.1 GCA_018384745.1 Caryophanon sp.
AATATAGAAGAATTACCTGGGAAGGTAAGCCAAAGAGAGTAACAGCCTCGTATTCGAAATAGTCTTTAACCGCTAGCAGTATCCTGAGTACGGCGAGACACGAGAAATCTCGTCGGAATCTGGGAGGACCATCTCCTAACCCTAAATACTCTATAGTGACCGATAGTGAACCAGTACCGTGAGGGAAAGGTGAAAAGCACCCCGGGAGGGGAGTGAAAGAGTACCTGAAACCTTGTGCTTACAAGCAGTCAAAGCCCGTTAAAGGGTGATGGCGTACTTTTTGTAGAACGGTCCGGCGAGTTATAGTAACTGGCGAGGTTAAGGTATTGAGTACCGAAGCCGAAGGGAAACCGAGTGTGAAGAGCGCGTTTAAGTCAGTTGCCATAGACCCGAAACCAGGTGACCTAGCCATGACCAGGCTGAAGTGGAGGTAAAGCTCCATGGAGGGCCGAACCCACGTTCGTTGCAATGACCGGGGATGAGTTGTGGCTAGCGGTGAAATTCCAAACGAACCTGGAGATAGCTGGTTCTCCCCGAAATAGTTTTAACAGAATTGAGGGTTTAATAGAGAGTGGAAAGATTCTTCAAGCAGCAAGATTATTCAGCTTCACAACTGAAAAGTTATGTAAATTTGAAAATCAAAGTATTTCTAATTTAATGAAAAAAGATTTGCTAGAGTTTTTTTCATGTATTTTCTCCTTTTGTTTGTTTTGGAATTCTTCTGAAGAAAAGATAATGCATTTTTTTCATGAAATCTTGAAACAGAACTAAGAGAAACTTAAGAAAACTCTTATCGAATTAAAAGCCTTATTCTCATTTATTTTTATCTGATTTGGATTATAATTATGGTATGAAACTTTGTGCTAAAAGGTACATTTTAATTTTCTCTCTGATATTCACTTGCTTTCTGCTTTTTGCACAGGGAGCTCCTCAGGGCGGAGGAATGGGGCCTGGTCCAGGAGCCGGAGGTCCAGAAGCTCCTGGTGCTCCCGGTTCT
The DNA here is from genome assembly GCA_018384745.1 of Caryophanon sp. Classification (GTDB taxonomy): domain Bacteria; phylum Bacillota; class Bacilli; order Bacillales_A; family Planococcaceae; genus Caryophanon. The sequence continues at coordinate 998 of JAHAYH010000069.1, forward strand.
GGAAAGCCAGGAGAACCAGGTCAGTTTCCACATCCTTTACCTCCACCGCCTCCTAAGGATTCTGATAAAAGCATGAAATATCGGGGAAACCGCACGTATACCGATAATCT
>JAHAYH010000156.1 GCA_018384745.1 Caryophanon sp.
ACCAAGGCATGTTCACTTCACGCTTGTTCTTACCTAAAAATGGCAACCGTACGTCTAGCAACTTCTTCTGGTTGCAAAACAAAACGTCCAACACTCTTTAAGTATTCTCCAGATGGATCTGCCTTGTCAAAAAAGCTTGTTGCGATCGGTCCAGGATTAATCGTTGTCACATAAACATTGCTATCAGCTAATTCCAAACGTAGAGCATTTGAAAAACCAATCACAGCAAATTTTGTTGCAGAATAAACAGATGATTTTACTGACGCAATCAAACCAGCGATGCTGGCAATATTGACAATATGGCCGTGCCCAGCTTTCTTCATCTTATGCCCAACCAAACGTGAAAAAGTCATCGTCGCAAAGGTGTTGATATCAAACATGTCACGAATTTCAGCGGTCGTATAAGCATCAAACTCACTAAAATCACCATAACCAGCGTTATTGATAAAGACATCGATGTAACCATGTTCAGCATATAGTTTTTCAACCATTGCCCCAATCGCTTCGTCACTTGACATATCAAGTTCGTAGCAAACTGTGTTAGGACGTTCAACATAACAGGCTTCAAGTTTTTTTACATTACGTCCTAAGGCAATCACAAAGTCATCAGATGGTAACTGTTTGACAATTTCTTTGGCAAGTCCACCTGTTGCTCCTGTAATAGCAATTATTCTCATAAGCTAATTTCTTCCAAATCTTTAACCAAGTGTGTATTTTCAAAAATTTCTTGAGCATCGTTTTCGATTTGTTTGCATTCGCGTCCCAAGAAACGTGCACTGATGTGATTAAGCAATAAGCATTTAGCTGATGCTGCTTTAGCAATTTGAGCAGCTTGAGTACCTGTTGAGTGCCCATGCTTACGAGCAATTTTTTCATCACCCTTACCATATGTAGATTCGTGAACCAAAATATCAGCTCCCAAACCAAGGCGCACACTAGCATCAGTCTTACGTGTATCGCCTAAAACAGTGATAACTTTTCCTTTTTTTGGTGCTGAGATGTAATCTTTGGCAATGATTTTTGTCCCATCTTCTAAGACAACATCTTGACCACTCTTGATTTTTCCAAATAATGGACCAAATGGCACACCTGCAGCTTTCAACGCTTCAGCATCAAGTGTTCCTTCCAAATCTTTTTGCATCACACGGTAACCAATACAGAAAATAGTGTGGTCCAATTTCTCAGCATACACCACAAATTTATCTGTTTCCATGATTTTTCCAAGATTGGTTTCGTCAAATTCATGAAAATGAATGCGGTAAGGCAAGCGGGCACCTGACAAA
>JAHAYH010000158.1 GCA_018384745.1 Caryophanon sp.
CAAACTCTCCATAAAAGTAGAATTTGGGTAAGCTCAAATTTGCTGGCATCAATTAAGATGTCCAAAATTGTTTGCTGGTTAAACTAGCTATGTTTCATCAACGTTTGTTGTTCAGTTTTCAAGGTTCATGCCGCTTGTATCAGCGACTTCTTATAATTTACCATCATTCCATTTTAGCGTCAAGCATTTTTTCAAAAAACTTTTTCAGCAATTTGTTATGATGTTTTTCTTGCTTCGCATCTCAGCGACAATCCTTATATTAAAGGGTTTCCAAACATTCGTCAACTACTTTTCTAAAAAAAATTAGAGAAATAATATTATGAATACAATAACATTTACACACGCCAATTTCATTTATATAAGAAGAAACGGTTAAAAAACCTTTTTTCATCATAACAAATGATAAAACGCAAAGTCGAATATATATGCTCGACTTTGCGAAAATACTTATACGAGTTGGCCCACTTTATAATAACGATGGAAAATCATATCGTTTTTCGAGACGACCGCTTCTACTTCAATATACCCTTTATCAACTAAATACTCGATAAACACTTCCAGATCTTTTGAGTAAATACTTAATTCATCGTGTTCATGTAACTGTTGAATCGTCCACGCATCTTGCTGTTCCATCACGCTTAAAATATGCTGTGCGCCATCTGCTGTACGGGAATGAATCATAAATTCACTCGCTAAAAATAGCAGTTCTAATCGCTTATCGATAGGCTCTTCACTTAAAACGAGCTCCTCATACAGCTTATAAATCGCTGGCTCTAAACGCTTTACTTGTGCCCATACCGTTACTTCTGGGTAAAGTCCACTATCGATGACTGATAAACGCGCTAAATGATGCAGCGATGCAACAACGTGATGATACGCATCTAAATAGTTTTTTTGCTCAAACAGTTCTTTTCCTTCTATATAACGACGAATGAGCATCGCAAATTGAATCCCTGTTTTAATTTTACGTCCATCAAATGGGAATGCTTGAAGCTCCATCTTTAATGTATGTAAAAATTCATTGCGATCAAAAATGACTTTCCCATGAAACAACCAATCGACTAAGCGACGATGTGAACCGATGAATAACCATTTACGCAGCTGCTTTTCAGTAATGGTATGCATGACCGCTTTTTGCTGATCGAATGTGTAATGCTTCGTCATCATTGCTTTTTCCGCTTCACTCACAATAATGAGCAACACTTTATCAAACGTATCGGTCACATTTGTTTCGTTTTCTTTTTTATCGACTAAAATAATACCAAGCGTTTCCGCATTGCTCGCACGCTCTTGATAAATCGGACGTAATACGTGATCCATCTTTGCTCCTCCTTCAACAAATCAACTATGTGCATTATAAAATGATTCGTTTTATTTGTCTGTTGTCAGTTTCGACATTCATACAAAAAGTCCTCTTTCTGCTAACAATGTTTTGCATGCTTCGTTCACTGTAGTACAATACTTGTAACAAAGGGGGCGTCATAATGAAGAAATACTCAAACAAAATTAACAAAATTCGTACATTTGCGTTATCGCTCATATTTATTGGATTCGTCATTATGTACGGTGGAATTTTCTTTAAAAATAATCCGTGGCTTGTGCTACTCTTCATGTCATTAGGAGTGCTATGTATTTTTGCAAGCACAGCGGTGTATGTATGGATTGGCTTATTGTCGACAAAGGCGGTTGTCATTGAATGTCCAAGCTGTGGAAAACATACGAAAATGCTTGGACGCGTCGATCTTTGCATGTATTGCAACGAGGCGCTTACACTAGACCCGTCGCTTGAAGGTAAACAATTTGATGAATCGTACAATAAAAAAGTACGCACCTAAAACAAAAAGGAAAGGAGCATCATACCCCTTTCCTTTTATTGTGCCTTGGCAGCTGCACCTTGACAGCTTGGGCACGTGCCGTAAATTTCCATACGGTGAGAATTTACTTTAAAGCCTGTTACGTGTGCTGCAAAATGCTCCACTTCGTCTAAGCCTGGATAATGGAAGTCTACAATCGTTCCGCAATCTTCACAAATCATATGATAATGATCCGTAGCACCTAGCACGAAATCAAAGCGACTTGAAGCATCGCCATACGTTAGCTCTTTCACTAAGCCTGCTTCACGGAAAACACGTAAGTTATTGTATACCGTTGCCACACTCATGTTCGGGAATTTCCCTTCAAGCGCTTTGTAAATATCGTCTGCTGTAGGGTGGATCATAGATTGAATTAAAAACTCCAAAATCGCATGACGTTGTGGGGTGATTCGTACACCTGTACTTTTTAACGTGTCTAACGCATTTTTTAAATGCACTTCTGACATCGTCATGCACCTACTTTCATTAGAATAGTCATTATTAGTTTATAATTGTTATAATTAGTGTATAAAATGAAAGCGCCATCTGTCAACTTTTGTGTTTTATATTATCAATCAGGCTCTTCACCATAACATGGGGT
>JAHAYH010000015.1 GCA_018384745.1 Caryophanon sp.
ATTCATTGAGGTAAGTGTTGGCGCGAGCTTCGTCCTTCAACAAATATTTGCTGTAAGTACCTTCAAACAAGCATACACGGCTCTTAATAGCAAGTGCCACATATTTGTTGTAGGCTACGCGGGAATTTTCCTCTTGGTTAATGTTGGCGCAAGCGTAGTTGAGGTCTTCAAGCACCTTGTCCATCACAGTGTTGCGGTTCTGACGTGCACCGTAAAGGATGTCGGTATCGTTGGTGTCGAGCACCTTGTCAACCCAGTAGCAGTCGCCATAGCCACGTACCAACTTGAAGTGTTGCCATGCGCGATAGAGGCGTGCCAGGCCTTCGTAGTTAGCCTTTGTAGCAGGAGTCATTTCGCTGATGCCAGGAAGTGCGGCAAGAAGCGTGTTGGCACGGCGAATTTCAGCATAAGGGCTGTTCCAAGCACCAGCAGTAGCAGGAACGGCTGTAAATGTCCATTCAGTAATACCAGTGGTACCTTGGTCGTCGTTCAAGAAATTGAAATAAAAGTCACCATAGCCACCGCCATTGCCATAGCCAGAGAACTCATTGTATGTGTAGTTGATGAAAAGCTGAACATTCTTCTCACTGGTGAAGAAATTCGTTTTCGTGAATTGATCGTATGGATCGGTGTCGAGCAAGTCGGAGCAAGATGTGAACATCAATCCAGAAATCAATAATAAAGCTATTTTTTTCATATAACTATTATCCGTTTGAATGTTAGTAAATCAATGTATCTCTATTAATCATGCTTGATTACAAGTCGATTTGGATACCGAATGAGTAAGTGCGCATAATTGGGTCAGTACGTCCCCATACGCCATTACCATAAGAACCAACACCGGTGTTGATTTCAGGGTCGAGGCCTGTACCGTTGTTGTGGTTGATGATGTCGAATGCATTAGCAATAGAAGCGTAAACGCGAACTCTGCTGAGGGTCACCTTCTTCACGAGGTCGGTTGGAAGGGTGTAACCTACAGTGATGTTCTTCATACGCAAGTATGACATGTTCACCAAGTATTTGTCTTGTGGATAGAAGTTGTAGCGGCCACCATTCAAGATTGAGCCAGAAGCGTTGCCTTGACCAGCACCACCACCCCACATACGTGGGAAGTCTTTGCTTTGGTCGATAACACCAGCTGCAAATTCAGCTTCTGTTACGTAGCTTGTCTGGTTAGAGTAGATAGCGTCTTCACCACGCATCATAGGCATTACGAATGCAGATTGAGTCCACATGTCGCGCTTGCCAACGCCTTGCATAAAGAGGTCGATGTCGAAGCCTTTCCATTCTGCGCCGAGGCGGAGAGAGTATTGATAGCGAGGAGTGAAGTTACCAATCTTCACGAGGTCGCCGTGGTTGTCAGGAGTACCTTCGCCCCAGTCAATCTTACCATTGCCATCAACGTCAACAAACTTGATGTCGCCAGGACCATATACGAAGCCACCGTTTTGGAGCTTGGTTTGGTCAGCTACGCCTTCCTTGTAAATCCAGTTACCCTTGTCGTCCTTGCCAGAGAAATCGCTGAAATCGAAGTAGCGGTCGGTCTTGAAGCCCCAGATTTCGCCATATTCCTTACCAGTATAGTAACCGTTGATGAGGTTGTTGCTATCCCAGTCTGTCACCTTAGTCTTATAGTCGCTGATATTGAATGTGCCGTAGAAGTTCACATCACCGAATTTGTGACGATAGTCGATGGTGATTTCCCAACCACGAGAGCGGAGCGAACCTTCGTTGCCGTAAGCAGCAGAAGTACCAAGCACGCTTGGAAGTTCCTTACCAGGAGCAAGCATGTCCTTAGTGTCGCGTTGGAACCAGTCGAGGTTCACATTAAGTTCGCCTTGGAGGAAGCCGAGGTCGAGACCAATGTTGGTGGTGTTGATAGTTTCCCAAGTAAGAGTTGAAGGAACCATCTTTGGCATACCGAAGTAGTCGTACTTAGAATCGCCTGTGCCGAGCCAGTTCACACCATTGTTCACCTTGCTCATTGTTTCCAAGAACATATAGTTGCCTACCACTTGGTTACCGATTGAACCATAAGATGCACGGAGCTTACCATTTGACAACCAACTCTTGGTGCTTTCCATGAAAGCTTCTTCAGTGAAGCGCCAGCCAGCAGATGCTGATGGGAAGAATGCCCATTGGTCGTTCTCTGGGAATTGGCTTGAACCGTCGTAGCGGCCGTTAAGTTCGAGCAAGTAACGTCCCATAAAGTCGTAGTTGATACGAGCGAAGAAACCAGCAGAACCTGTGTGGGTGTGTTGGTGGCTGTAAGAGTACTCCTTATCGGTGAGTGAAAGCTCTGGGAGGTTGGTGTCAAGCATGTTCCAGCGCTCATAGTAGAGATACTCATAATCATCCTTATCCACGTTAGCACCAACGAGTACATTAAAGTTGTGAACATCGTTTAAGCTTTGAGCGAAGTTGAAGTAACCGTTAAACACCTGTTGAGTGTAGTCTGAACGGCTTGACTCAATGAATGTGGTGGTGTTAAGAGTTGCGATCTGTGGATTCACACCCCAAGTGTTGAGGATGGTGCTTGGCAGACCGATACCTTTATATTTAGTGTGCTTCTTAACGAAGGTATAGTCGGCATTGAAGGTCAAACCGTGCTTGAAGTCAATCTTAGCAAATGCACCAAGACGCATGTTGTTGGTCTTTTGGTAAGCGTCGCCAGCGGTTTTGCGGAAACCGATGAGTTGACGGCCATCATATTGCTTGCCATCTTCGTCGGTGATGTAGCCGTAAGGGCCAAAGAATGAACCCCAGCGCCATACATATTGGTAAGAACCCTGACCTTGAACGTATGGATAGTCAAACGAACGGTCGTCGTAGTTGGTGCGTACACCCACTTGCAACCAGTCGGTAGCTTGGGTAGATATGTTGGCAGCCACGTGATAGTTCTTAATCTTGTCAGGATTGAAGTTCATCAAGTTCTGGCGTTGGTTGTAGTTAGCACTGATGTAGAAGTTGGTCTTACCAGAAATACCTGAAATAGAGAGGTTGTGGTTCTGTGATGGAGCGGCGTTGTTGAAAATGATACCAGGAACGTCCCAGTTAGCATAGTAGCCATATTGGTCATAGTCGTCGCCGAACACCATTTCGCGGTAACCGCTCTTAGTGTCGCCATGCTTCTTGATCCAGTTGTTCATACCGGTCTGGAATTGTTCGCTGTCGAGATACATACCAAACAATTCACAAGCATTACCCTTGCGGCGGTTAGCGTCGATGAGGGCTTGAACCTGAGTAGGAACGTTAGGATATTCTGGAGTGCAGGTTGCCTGGCTCCAAGCAAAGTTGTTCTTGTAAGAAATCTTCACATGGTCTTGTTGCTTACCAGTCTTGGTGGTAACCAAAATCACACCGAAAGCAGCGCGAGTACCGTAGATAGAACTTGATGCAGCATCCTTAAGCACTGAAATGCTTTCAATGTCGTCGCTGCGGCCAGTTTCTTTACCGCGGTTGAGCAGACGAGCGATGAGAATGTCTTCTGGCACATCGAGGCCAATCACACCATTCAACTTGGTGCCGCGCTTTTCGAGCATAGCATCGAGGGCTTCAGCCTGTGGGAT
>JAHAYH010000019.1 GCA_018384745.1 Caryophanon sp.
TCAAAATGGAATCAGGAGTCATAGGAAGCAAAGTAATATTTTTATCCTTATGAACAAGAGTATAGTGATTGTTTCTACCATGGTGTACAGAATTTTTATCATCAAACTGAATGCATTTTTATCCAAGTTCCACTTATGTCCCAAGCTCTGTCGTTTATTGTTCTTGCTCTTTACGAACATTTTTTAAAAATAACGATGCAATAAAGCCAATGACTGCAAGTATTAAACCGAACGTAATAGCATTTTGAATGCCGTTGATCGCTGCTTGCCCTGCCGCCTCTACACCTTGTTCACGCGTTGCATTCGCCACAGTAATGGACATGATCGTTACGGCGATGGCTGTCCCGATCGCCCCTGCTACTTGCTGCAATGTATTCATCACTGCTGAACCATCTGGATACAATGCTGGCGGTAATTGGTTTAAACCATTTGTCGATGCAGGCATCATCACAAGCGAAATACCGATAAATAAAATAATGTGTAAACCAACGATTAAATACGCGGATGTATCCGCATCAATTGTACGCAGTACGGCTAGCGCTGCGATGGCAAGCGCAAGTCCTGCTGGTACCATGCCGCGTGGGCCAAAGCGGTCAAATAAGTTACCTGATACGACCGACATAAATGCGTTAATAACACCACCTGGTAATAATACAAGTCCTGCAACAACCGTTGATAACAGCAATACATTTTGTAAATAAATTGGTAGCATAACCATCGTTGATAAAATGATGAGCATCACCGTCATGACGATGATTAAACCTAATACGAACATCGGGTATTGGAATACGCGTAAGTTTAACATCGGCTGCTTCATTTTCAGCTGCATCACACAGAAAATAATGAGTGCGGCAACACCTGCCCCGACTGTTAGTAATACTTCTTTGTCATTAAATGTACCAAGTGACCCTGATACACTAAAGCCATACACGATGCCGCCAAAAGCGATTGTCGACAATATAATCGATGGGATATGGAATTTCACCGGACGTGTTTCACTTACGTTTTCAATGAATTTAATGCCCATAATAAGTGCGATTACTAAAAACGGAATACATACCCAGAAAATATAATGCCACGTTAAATCTGCTAATAAAAACCCTGCAATTGTTGGACCAATCGCTGGTGCAAAAACGATGACAAGACCGATTTTCCCCATCGCCGCACCGCGCTTACTAATTGGATAGACCATTAATACAACTTGCGTCATCAACGGTAAAATAATTGCCGTTCCGATCGCTTGTACGACGCGTCCAACAAATAACAATTCAAATACCGGCGATAATGCCGCGATCAATGTTCCCGTAATCGAGAAAAGTAAAGATGCTGTAAATAGTTGACGCGTCGTATACTTTTGCATCAATAATGATGAAATTGGTACGAGTACCCCAAGCGTTAATAAGTACCCTGTCGTTAACCATTGAATCGTCGATGTTTCTTTTCCAAAATCGCGTCCTAGTTCAACAAACGCCATGTTCAGCGCCGTTTCATTGAACAGACCGATAAACGCAGCGACTAAAAATGCTGCGATAATTTTCGTGCGCTTTTCATATAAGCGCTCGTTAAATTGTTCCTTCATATAATTCCCCTTTTCCTTTTTAATCCTGTTCGCTATTGTAGCATTATTTATGTAGCTTGACGATACATTCTTCACATTCCTTCACACAGTTTCACATAAACCATATAGCAGCTTTACAAATCATTTGTATAGTAATACTCGTAGTCATCATTATACATATTGGAGGAATATTATTTATGCGTTCTTGGAATAAGCAATTCAGTGCAGTATTACTAACAGGTGCTCTATGTGTTACCGCAACATCAGCGGTCAGCGCAAATGAACAAGTTCCCTCAAAACAGCAAGAGCCCGCGAATGTCATTATGCTTATTATGGATGGTTCAAGCGATAACGTGTCGACACTTGCACGTTGGTATACAGGAAAACGAAACGCCATGGATGAAATATTAACAGGTGCTGTGCGTACGTATTCTGCAGAGTCAGCGATTAGCGATTCAGCACCTGCTGCTACAGCGCTTGCGACGGGCCATAAATCGAACTCTGGCTTTGTTGGTGTATTACCGGCCAAAATTACGATGCCAAATGTGCAAGGTGACGAAGCAAATGCTTACAAACCTGTTGCAAACGTGTTAGAAGGTGCACAGCGTAACGGCATGGCGACTGGTATTGTGTCGACATCTGAAATTCAACATGCAACACCTGCAGGCTTCTCCGCACATAGTCCAAGCCGCAGCAACTATAATGATATTGGCGAACAACAAGTATACCGCAATATGGATGTCGTACTCGGTGGTGGACTTGCCTCTTTACACGCCACACGACAAGACGGTGAAAACTTATTGCCTACGCTCGATGCCCAAAAATATGACGTCGTGACGACACGCGACGAACTGCTTGCCTCGAACAGCGATAAAATTTGGGGCGCCTTTGCAGACAACGCAATGGCGTATGAGCTAGACCGTCAAGCGCTGCAAAGTGAACAGCCGTCAATTGCAGATATGACGAAAAAAGCAATCGATACATTGAACAAAGATCAAGATGGCTTCTTCTTAATGGTAGAAGGCAGTAAAATCGACTGGGCTGCTCATGCAAACGACCCGATTGGCATGATTACCGACTACATTGCCTTTGATGCAGCGGTAAAAGAAGCGCTTGATTTTGCAAAAGCTGATGGCAACACGCTCGTTATTGCCGTAACAGACCACGCGAACTCAGGTATTACAATCGGCAATACGTTCACATCAAGCGGCTATGACTCGATGGATATTACACAATATGTCAACCCATTACGCGAAGCAAAAATGACGGTTGAAGGTGCGTTATCGCAGTTAAAAGAAGACCGCTCGAACTTAGAGGAAGTCGCAGCGCTGTACGGCTTAACAAATTTAACTGCCGACGAGCGCACGGCATTACAGGCGTCCAAAAATGTCGGACAAACGATGACACAGCTGCTAAGTAAACGTGCAAATATCGGCTTTACGACAGGCGGGCATACGGGTGACGATGTGTTTTTATATAGCTTCGGTCCGAACCGTCCAACTGGTTTAGTCGAAAATACCGATTTAGCCCATGTTATGGCGGAGACGTTACAAGTCGACTTAGCAGAAACGACCGCTGCCTTGTTTAACGATGCCGAACAAGCATTGACGAAAAAAGGATTCGCCGTTTCAATCGATGCAGCCGATCCACATAATCCAAAGCTCGTTGCGAAAAAAGGCAACGTCACATATACGCTCGATGAAAATAAAAATACGGTGACGAAAGACCGCACATCTGCAAATGGACGCGTACTATCGATGACGAAAAAGTTCGATTCCGTGCACGTCTATAATGACCGCGCCTTTTATGTAAGTGAAGATGTGTTAAAGTTTATCCAATAACCCACCAAAAATCCCATTTGAAGCGATGCTGCCTCAAATGGGATTTTTATAATTATTTACGCGCAATTTGCTCCGTAAAATTAGTTATTTAAGTTGTAGAACGCTTTTAAACCTAAGTATTTCGCCGTAGCACCTAATTGGTCCTCGATGCGTAATAATTGGTTGTATTTCGCTACGCGGTCTGTACGAGATGGTGCACCCGTTTTGATTTGACCTGCGTTTGTTGCGATTGCGATGTCAGCGATTGTTGCATCTTCTGATTCACCAGAACGGTGAGAGATTACAGCTGTGTAGCCAGCACGTTGCGCCATTTCGATCGCATCAAATGTTTCTGTTAATGTACCGATTTGGTTTACTTTAACTAAGATCGCGTTACCAACACCTTGCTCGATGCCTTGTGCTAATTTTTTCGTGTTCGTTACGAATAGGTCGTCCCCTACTAATTGCACGCGGTTACCGATGCGCTCTGTTAATAATTTGTGACCAGCCCAGTCGTTTTCATCTAAGCCGTCTTCGATTGAGATGATTGGGTATTTTGTTGTTAACTCTTCGTACCAGTCAACCATTTCTTCAGACGTTTTTTCTACGCCTTCACCAGCTAATACGTACTTGCCAGTTTCTTTGTTGTAAAGCTCAGAAGATGCAACGTCAAGTGCGATGCGGATTTCTTCGCCCATTTTGTAGCCAGCTTTTTCAACCGCTTCGATGATCACTGTAATTGCTTCTTCGTTTGAACCTAAGTTTGGAGCGAAGCCGCCTTCATCACCTACAGCTGTGTTGTAGCCTTTTGCTTTTAATACTGATTTTAAGTTATGGAAAATTTCAGCGCCCATGCGTAATGCTTGTTTGAAGCTTGTCGCACCTACTGGCATTACCATGAATTCTTGAATATCAACGTTGTTGTCTGCGTGTGCACCACCGTTAATGATGTTCATCATTGGCACCGGTAATTGTTTCGAGTTGAAACCACCTAAGTATTGATAAAGTGGTACATCTAAGTAGTCTGCTGCTGCGTGAGCAACTGCCATCGATACGCCTAAAATTGCGTTTGCACCTAATTTGCCTTTGTTTTCTGTACCGTCAAGAGCGATTAATGCTTCATCGATTACAACTTGATCTAATACTGAATATTGACCTTCTAATTCTTCAGCAATGATTGTGTTTACGTTTTCTACAGCTTTTAAAACACCTTTACCTAAGTAGCGGTCGCTATCGCCATCACGTAACTCAACTGCTTCGTATTCACCTGTTGATGCACCAGATGGAACGATTGCGCGCCCGAAAGCACCAGATTCTGTGAATACTTCTACTTCTACTGTTGGGTTACCGCGTGAATCTAATACTTCACGAGCATAAACTTGTGTAATAAATGGCATAATGTTAATCTCCTTGTTTTGTAAAGTTTAAGTGTCATCATATGTGTGTCATCACTGTTGTGCGACGTCATCTATTTGTTGATGGTAGCGCTAGCGGCGAGACTCCTTGGGGACAAGCCCGAGCCTCGAGATCCCGCAGTCGTGAGGTACGAACGACGAGGAGGCTTGAGCCGGGCCCCAGGAAAGCGAGCCGCATAAAGCGAACATCAACTTAGTTCCCTACATACAGCAGTTATCCCACACATACAAAAAGTATATATAGAAAGCAAAGTGTGCTTAGCTATTAAAATAATGGTTTACCTGTCATTTCAGTTGGTTGCTCAACGCCTAACAGCTTCAGCATCGTCGGCGCTAAGTCCGCTAAAATACCGTCTGTTAACGTCACGCCTTCTTTTGTCACGATAACTGGCACAGGGTTTGTCGTGTGCGCTGTCATTGGCTGACCTTCAATCGTTACAACCTCATCGGAGTTTCCGTGATCGGCCGTAATAATCGCGTGACCACCTTTTGCTAAAATGGCATCGACAACGCGACCTAAACACTCATCTACCGCTTCGATTGCCTTGATCGTTGGCTCAAGCATACCTGAGTGCCCAACCATATCCGGGTTTGCGAAGTTTAATAAAATGGCGTCGAAACGATCCGCTTCAATGGCAGACACAAGTGCGTCCGTCACTTCATAAGCGCTCATTTCTGGCTTTAAGTCGTATGTTGCCACTTTTGGTGAAGCGATTAAAATGCGCTCTTCCCCAACAAATGTTTCCTCACGACCACCGCTCATAAAGAACGTTACGTGTGGATATTTTTCTGTTTCAGCAATGCGCAGCTGCGTTAAACCGTTTGCCGCGATTACTTCACCGACTGTATTTTTTAAGTTGTCACTTTCAAATGCAACGCTCGCATGTACGTCATCGCTATAGTGCGTAAACGATACGAATTTCACATTTTGTAACTGCTTGTCACTTTCAACGAAGCCTTTGTATTCGTCGTTTGTGAACACCGCTGATAATTGAATCGCACGGTCTGGGCGGAAGTTGAAGAAGATGATCGCGTCATTATCTTCAATTGTCGCAACAGGTTGTGCATTGTCATCCGTCACAACGAATGGCACGACGAACTCATCGTAAATGTCTTGGTCATATGACGACATGACACCTGCAAGCGCTGACGTAAAGATTGGACCAACGCCGTCTACCATTGCTTCATATGCAAGGTTGACACGCTCCCAACGCTTGTCGCGGTCCATCGCATAGTAGCGACCGTGAATCGATGCGAACTTGCCGACACCGATTTGTTTCATTTGGCGCTCTGTTTCCTCAATATAGCCAACTGCTGTATTTGGACCAACGTCGCGACCATCTAAGAAGCCGTGTACGAATACATCGTCTACCCCTTGCTCTTTTGCAAGTTGAAGTAATGCGAATAAGTGATCGTAATGACTATGTACGCCGCCGTCTGATAAAAGCCCCATTAAATGAAGCTTCCCGCCGTTTGCACGCACATGTTCAATCGCTTCTAAAAATGCTGGAATGTTGAAGAACTCACGCTCACGAATCGATTTATGAATGCGCGTTAAGCTTTGGTACACAATACGACCTGCGCCGATATTTAAGTGCCCTACTTCCGAGTTCCCCATTTGACCATCTGGAAGACCTACCGCTTCACCGCTCGCTGTTAACGTCGCGTGTGGGAAGTTGTTCCAATAACGGTCAAAGTTTGGTTTGTTTGCTTGTGCTACCGCATTGCCGAACTGCTCTTCACGGAATGCGAAGCCATCTAAAATGATTAATGCTACTGGTTGTTTAGGCATTTGCCCCGGCCTCCACTAATTTCACATATGACGCCACTTGTAAGCTTGCGCCGCCTACTAATGCACCGTCAATATGCTCTTTTGATAATAGCTCTACTACATTTTCTGGTTTCACTGACCCGCCGTATTGAATGCGGATTGCTTGTGCTGTTTCATCGTCAAATTGCTTCGCAACCACGTCACGAATCGCACCACATACAGCGTTCGCATCATCTGCTGTTGCTGTTTTACCTGTACCGATTGCCCAAATTGGCTCGTACGCGATGACCATATGCTTCACTTCTTCGGCTGAGAAACCTTGTAATGCTGCTTCAATTTGCGCGCCTACTTTCGCTTCTGTTTGCCCCGCTTCACGCTCTGCATCTGTTTCACCGCAACAAATGATCGGCACGATGTCGTTGTTTAGTGCTGCACGCACCTTTTTATTAATCGCTTCATCTGTTTCGTTGAAGTACTCACGACGCTCTGAGTGACCAAGTACAACGTAGTCAACACCGATGCTCGCTAACTGCTTAGCACTTACTTCACCTGTGAACGCACCTTCGTCCTCATAGTGCATGTTTTGTGCAGCGATTGCGACGTCTGAGTCATCCGCAATTTCAACAAGCGTTGCTAAGTAGATCGCTGGTGCACAAATGACCGCATCGACTTGCTCATTTGCGGGAATAAGCGATTTTACTTCATCGACAAAATCCGCTGCTTCCTCAAATGATTTATACATTTTCCAGTTCCCTGCGATAATTGGTTTACGCATGTTAGAACCTCCTTTAGTTGTCGTGTCTTGTTGAAGATGGTCACGACGAGTTGCACTCGCCGTCATCACCCTTATCGATCGTTTAATGCAACGATGCCTGGAAGCTCTTTTCCTTCCATTAACTCTAACGATGCACCGCCACCTGTTGAGATGTGATCCATTTTGTCTGCCACATTGAACTTTTCAACGGCTGCTGCTGAGTCACCACCACCGATAATTGTGTAACCTTCTGTTTGTGCCATCGCTTCTGCTACTGAACGTGTACCGTTTGCGAATTTCTCCATTTCGAATACACCCATTGGTCCGTTCCAAATAATCAGTTTTGAAGACTTGATGACCTCTTCATATTTTGCCACTGTTTTCGGTCCGATGTCTAAGCCCATCCATCCTTCTGGAATCGCATCAATATCGACTACTTTTGTGTCAGCATCTTTTGAAAATTCATTCGCGACAACCGCATCGATTGGTAAGTGTAATTCCACTCCTTTTTCTTTCGCTTTGTCGATGAATGATTTCGCTAACTCGATTTTATCCTCTTCAAGTAGAGAGTTTCCAATTTCATAGCCTAATGCTTTAACGAATGTGAACGATAAACCGCCACCAATTAACAGGTGATCGACTTTATTTAATAAGTTTTCAATAACGCCGATTTTATCTTTTACTTTTGAACCACCGATAATGGCTGTAAATGGTTTTTCAGGTGCTGATAGTGCCTTGCCTAACACGTCTAGCTCTTTTTGCATTAAGAAGCCTGACACAGCCGGGATATGTTTTGCGATCCCTTCTGTTGATGCGTGTGCACGGTGTGCTGCACCGAATGCATCGTTTACATACACGTCCGCTAATTTTGCGAATGCTTTAGCTAACGCTTCGTCATTTTTCTCTTCGCCTTTATGGAAGCGCACGTTTTCAAGCAATACGATGTCACCGTCGTTCATGTCCGCAATTGTTGCTTCTACCGCTTCACCGATTGACTCGTCTAATTTTTTCACATCTTTGTTCATTAACTGTGCTAAACGCTCGCCTGCAGCTGTTAAACGCATGTCTTCGTTTACTTCGCCTTTTGGACGACCTAAATGTGATGCAAGAATCACTTTTGCACCTTTGTCCACTAATGCTTGGATTGTTGGAATTGCTGCACGAATGCGCGTGTCATCTGAAATGCTGCCAGCTTCCATTGGTACGTTAAAGTCTACACGTACGAATACGCGCTTTCCTTGAAGTTCTACATCTTGAATTGATTTCTTTGCTAACATTTGTTAGGTCCTCCCTGTAATAAACTTTACTTCTACAAGCGATTGTAGCAAACTTTCTACCACTTGTACGCTAATTGCACACGTATTTTGCAACTAACGGATTGCTTCGTTTTTATTCCATTGTATAAAAATAGACTTTCGCATGTCGCAAAAGTCTATATGCAGTTTTCGTAAAGGTTGTAACGTAGGACGTAAAATCGGGTTGATTCACGTCCCTATCCATTATATAAGCAAGTATCCCAAAAATGCTATACTTTTTAAGCGCTAATATGATAAATATGTTACACTTTTTCCTTTCTTTACGAAAATGTGTTATTCAGTTATTTATTGAAACCTTGTGCTGCTACGTAAAGTGCTAAATCCATTAAGCGTGTTGAGTAGCCAATTTCGTTGTCATACCAAGAAACAACTTTCGCCATGCGTCCTTCCATCACCATCGTTGATAAACCATCGATCGTTGAAGATGCTGCATTGCCGTTGTAGTCGATTGATACAAGCGGTAACTCATTGTACGCTAAGATGCCTTTTAACGGACCGTTTGCCGCATCTTGAAGCGCTTTGTTCATCTCTTCTACCGTCACATCTTTTTCAAGCTCTACGACTAAGTCCACACATGATACGTTCGGTGTTGGCACGCGCATTGAGAAGCCGTCTAATTTCCCTTTTAGTTGTGGTAATACTTTGGATACGGCTACCGCTGCACCTGTTGTCGTCGGAATCATTGAAACCGCACCTGCACGCGCACGACGTGGATCTTCATGCGGGAAGTCTAAAATGCGTTGGTCATTTGTATATGAGTGAATTGTCGTCATTAACCCGCGCTTAATGCCGAATGTTTCATCGATTACTTTCGCCATTGGTGCTAAACAGTTTGTTGTACAAGAAGCGTTTGAAATAACGTCCATTGATGGGTCGTATTCCGTATGGTTAACACCCATTACAAACGTTGGCATATCGCCTTTTGCTGGTGCTGATAAAATCGCTTTTTTTGCGCCTGCTTGTACGTGTTTTGACACATCTTCCATTGAGCGGAAACGACCTGTACATTCTAGCACGACGTCTACTTCAAGCTCACCCCAAGGTAAATTTGCAGGATCTTTTTCTGATAATACTTGTACGCGTTGACCATTTACGATAAATGCATCTGCTTCTGCTTCTACATCCGCATCATACACGCCATGAATCGAGTCGAATTTTAACAGGTGTGCTAATTGCTTTGCATCCGTTAAGTCGTTTACTGCGACTACTTCAAACTCATCATGCTTCATTGCTTCACGAAATACTAATCGTCCAATACGTCCAAATCCGTTAATTGCTAATTTTAATGCCATGTTCAGTTCCTCCAATGAAAGTTCATTTATTTTTTTAATTGCTCTAATACTTCTTTTGCCGCGGCTTCATCTGTAATGAATACCGTTTGTTTTGGCGCATGTAAAAAATACGCCTGAATCGCTGCTGCTTTGTTTTTGCCGCCTGCAACCGCTAAAATATTTCTGCTCTTTTTCACGTGATGCTCCGCAATGCCGATTGCGCGCACTCGGTGAACCGTATTCCCTTTTTCGTTGAAATAATAACCAAATGCCTCACCAACTGCACCAACCTCTTGCAAGTAGCGCATTTCAATGTCGCTCACTTGTCGACGCTGCGCCATCGTATCTGCGCGACCGATTCCGTGTACGACGATGTTCGTGTTGTCATATAGCTCGAGCATTTCTTTCACGATCGGTTCTTCCTTTAATGCCACATATACGTGCTCGCTTAAGTTTTCCGGTAAATATAGCGTTTTGTATGCACTGTTTGACTTTGACGCAAAACTTGCCGCAAGCGTATTTGCTTGCCTGCGCATTTCGTGCCCGATGCTACCGCGCGCTGCGATGTATTGCACACTCGGTGAAAGATCGCTTTCGACTAAGAAGCTTTCAAGCGCTTCAACTGAGCTACCACCTGTGACAGCGATAATGTCGTTCTTTTGCATCGTGTTCATCAGCGCATGTGCTGCTTGCTGCCCCATTAGCATACGCGCATGTGGATCTTGCTCCGTATCGCCTGGGACGATAATGACACGCGCAATGTCAAACTTGCGACGCAGCACTTCCTCAAGCTCTGAAATGCCTGACCATTCATAATACACAGGGCGCAACACGTTTAATACGTCAACACCTGCGTCCGTGACGTACATGCCTTTCGTTTCTGCAATGACAAGCCCTTGCTTACGCAGTCGCTCCGTTTCCGTTCGCACTTCTCGCTCCGGCAAGTTCAACAGCTCCGATAACGGACGTCTGCCGATTGGACCCGATAGTTGAATCATTTGTAAAATGCGATAGCGCACTTGCAACAATGATTGCAGCTCCGGTAATAATTTCAATTGTGCTTCTTGTTCTGATAGCATACATTCACTTCCTCTAACTCAAAGGGACTATTGATAACCCGCTATTATAAAAAACGTCCCACTAGGACTAAAAAATTTTACTTATTGCCATCATTATACGGTTATTCGTACAACATTGCAACTATTTGCTATGAATTTATAAAATTTCGTTCATTCTCTCAGTTTCGTACTATTTGCAATAGCGCTTCTTCAAGTTCTACATAATCAAGTGCGCCGTGCTGAATGATTGTGCCTTCATGTACGACGGCAGGAATGAGCAACATCCATTGTTCATGCAGTGCATCATCGTGTTCAATATTGATTTCCTCCAACGTAAACGGTACATCTTGCTGCAAAATCTGTAATAATTGCTTCGCCTCGACACAAAGTGAGCAGTTTGGTCGCATATAAAGTGTCATGTGCATCATAGCTCCTCCTTTCCAAATAAAAAAGCGTAACGACGATGCCGTTACGCTTTAGTTTATAATACTTTGCTTAAAAATGCTTTTGTGCGCTCTTGTTGAGGGTTGCCAAATACTGCTTCTGGCTCGCCTTCTTCAACGATGTAACCGCCGTCCATAAACACGACGCGGTCACCCATTTCACGCGCAAAGCCCATTTCATGTGTGACAACGACCATCGTCATACCTTCTTCGGCTAAATCTTTCATAACCGCAAGTACTTCCTTTACCATTTCTGGGTCAAGCGCTGACGTTGGCTCATCAAATAATAACACTTTCGGCTGCATCGCTAATGCGCGCGCGATCGCCACACGTTGTTGCTGACCGCCCGATAACTGCTCAGGGAAGTTATCCGCTTTTGTGCCTAATCCGACTTTATCCAGCAGCACGCGCGCATTTTGCTCCGCTTCTGCTTTTGGCATATTGCGCACTTGCATCGGTGCCATCGTAATGTTCTCCAGTACCGACATATGCGGGAATAAGTTAAATTGTTGGAACACCATGCCGACATTTGCACGAATGGTATTAATGTCGCTGCTTGGGTCGTTAATTTTTTTCCCTTCGATATATACCGCGCCACCTGTTACTTCTTCCAATAAGTTTAAGCAGCGTAAAAATGTACTTTTCCCTGAACCTGAAGGACCGATGACACATACGACTTGCCCTTCGTGAATTTCATAGTCAATGCCTTTTAAAACGTGAAGGTCACCATACGACTTTTGTAAGTTTTCTACTTTAATCATTATGCGCGCGCTCCTTTACGTGGATTGATTGTGTTGTTCGTTTTCTTTTCAACGTACGCTACAAGCTTCGTTACCGCATACGTTAATACTAAGTAAATAAGTGCTGCGAAAATGTAAGGCTCCCAGAAACGTTGGTACGTACCCGCAACGATTTTACTTACATATAAAATATCTGGTGCTGCGATGACCATGACAAGTGATGAATCTTTTAATAATGCAATAAATTCGTTTCCAAGTGGTGGAATCATACGACGGAACGCTTGCGGTAAAATGACTTTACGCATCGCTTGCGTATGTGTTAAACCAAGTGAACGTGCCGCTTCCATTTGCCCTTTTGGCACTGATTGAATCCCTGCGCGGAAAATTTCAGCGTTGTATGCTGCACTGTTTAAAATTAACGCAATAACACCTGATACGAACCAGCCAAATGACTGTCCGAAAATCGATGGTAGTAATGCTAAGTGAATGATGAAGATTTGTACAAGCATCGGCGTTCCACGGAACACGTCTACATAAATTTTACATGGCCAATAGAGCCATTTTTTTGTTGAAATTTGTCCTAAACCTAAAAACAGACCGAAAATTACACCGCCAATATAGCCACAAAGCGTTAAACTAATCGTTACCCAAATGCCTTTTAAGTACATTTCACGATAGTTCCAAATCATTTCCCACTGTATGAAATCCATGTTAGGAGCCTCCTTTAAATGCAGTTTTGTTAAGTATGTTTGTATGCACACATCCACCTATGACGCCTTTACCCATAATTTGTGATGTGTATGTGTTTCAGACATACAAAACCACTCGCTCTAGACGAACGAGTGGTGTACGTATAATCAAATTACTCTAGCTCAGTTCCTGTAATTTCAGCTAACTTGCCGTTGTCTTTAATTTTTTGTAAACCTTCGTTTAATACATCTAATAGTTCCGTGTTACCTTTTTTCACCATGAAGCCTAATTCATCCACTTCAAATGAATCGTCTTCTACTACTTTTAACCCTTTGTCTGGGTTATTTTTAATGTACTCAAGAACAACCGCGTTATCACCAAGTGCCGCTTCTGTCGTACCGTTTACAACCTCTTGAATGGCGATTGGTAAGTTTTCATACGCTAAAATGCTTGAGCTTGTTTGGCCTTGTAACTCTTGCATTGCAAGGTGACCTGTTGTTGAAATTTGTACCGATACTTTTTTATCTTTTAATTCATCAAATGATGCGATTGTTGAACCTTCCTTCACAACCATTAATAATTTCGCTTCATAGTAAGGGTCTGTGAAGTCATAGTTCTTTTTACGATCGTCTGTAATTGTGATCGCTGCTGCACCAAGGTCAATTTCACCTGTTGTTACGGCGTTGAATGTTGGCTCCCAGCCTAAGTTTTGCACTTCTACTTCAATGCCCATCTCTTCGCCGATCGCTTCTAAAATTTCTTTATCATAACCTTGTACTTGACCGTTGTCATCCATATATTCAAACGGTGCGTACGTCGCTTCTGTACCTGCTACGATTTTCGTAATTTTGCCGTTCTCATCTGTTTTTGCTTCGTCGTCGCCACAAGCGCCTAATAATAATGCAGCCGCAAATACGGGTACTGCTAACCATTTCTTTTTCATCCGGTTTCCCTCCACGTGTTCAGTTCATTTATCTGACAATTACTTAAATGTATATTCGATGAATTGATTATAATACTCCTCCATCGAGAATACAAGTAGAAAGTTAAATTTTTATGCAATATCTTTAATTTTTATTAATATATTTTGCATATATACATGTTTTTATACATAAAGAATCTTGTTTTTTGAACTTACTGTCATTAATTCATTTACATAATGATAAATAATTATTCATTTCATGCAATAGAAAAAGCTCCCTCGACGTTAGGGAGCTTTCAGGTACATGAGAAAAAGCATCGCCAGCAGGCTGCTAAAACTACCGGATGATGCTTTTATCTCTATAAAAAAAATATATATATATTGAAACAGTAAAATGGTATTCATATAAATTTTCATTCATATGAACATTCACTACTTTACATGAAAGTAACATAATTAGCTACTAATTTATATTCATAACTATGTTTGAATTTCACACAAAAATTCTCGCTTGGTCATAAATTTCATTCGCATATGAAACCGGTTTACTATTCACATCATTTTGCCTGTCAAAACGGTCGCTTAAGTGCTTATGAACAGCGCTTTTAGTGTAGAACGTATTCGTCCTAAACAAAAAAACGAAGCGCGATGTTCATCAGCACTTCGTTTTTTCGTATTTCGTTTATTTTGTGTTGTCCATAATCGCGTCAATTAAGCCGTACTCTTTTGCTTGTTCAGCTGTCATGAAGTTATCACGATCTGTGTCGCGCGCTAATGTTTCGTACGTTTGACCTGTACGCTCAGCTAAAATTGTGTTTAGCTTTTCACGTAAGAATAAAATGCGTCTTGCAGCGATTTCGATTTCTGTCGCTTGCCCTTGTGCGCCACCAAGTGGTTGGTGAATCATCACTTCTGCATTTGGTAATGCATAACGGTGACCTGGCTCACCAGCTGCAAGTAAGAACGCACCCATTGATGCTGCCATACCGATACAAATTGTGTGTACTTTCGGTTTAATGAACTGCATTGTGTCATAGATCGCCATACCAGCTGTGATTGAACCACCTGGCGAGTTAATGTATAAATAAATATCTTTTTCTTCATCTTCAGCTGCTAAAAATAATAACTGCGCTACGATTGAGTTCGCTACGTTATCATCGATGCCGCTTCCTAATAAAATAATGCGGTCTTTTAATAGACGTGAATAAATATCGTATGCACGTTCACCGCGGTTTGTTTGTTCAATAACTGTAGGAATTAAGTTCATTGAAATTTCCTCCTTATTGTCGCTTCTTGGCTAATTCATTAGCGTTAACCTTATCATACACACTTTAGTCAAGAAAGGTCAAATAATATACTCACGCAATTAGTATGTAGTTTCGAAGCGTTCTTTTTAACTATGTACTTGCATTACCTATTGTACCCTTAAATTGAAATTCGATAAACGTATTTTCTAGAAATGTTTTCCTAATCCCCTTGAAAAGACGCGCTATTGCGGTATAATAAACAACAGATTGCCCTTGTAGTTTAATGGATAAAACATAAGATTCCGGTTCTTAGGCTGGGGGTTCGATTCCCTCCAAGGGCGTACAACACACTAGACGATTCATTTCGCCTAGTGTTTTTTTGTGCAATAAAAAAGATATTGACCACATAGATGGCCAACATCTTTTCGTCTTTATTCAGCGCCGATTAAGTTTGCTAATGCGTTTACCGCTTTCTCTGAATCGTCACCTTCTGCAATTAATGTGACAACCGAGCCTTTTGCGATCGCTAAGCTCATAATGCCCATAATTGATTTCGCGTTTACTTTTTTCTCATCTTTTTGTAAAAAAATATCGGCGCCGTGGCGATTTGCTTCCTGTACGAATAATGCCGCTTGTCGCGCCTGTAAACCCATCTTTAATGTAATTTGCTTTTGACTTTCCATTCCTACTCACCTCTTTTTTCCGAATTATACGTCTACGTTCTTTATGTATATATTATCGAAACGCTTACAAAAGAACAACCGAAGTTGAAAGAAAAAGCTTATCTCGTTACAAAAAACAAAGACAAGCTTTCCACATTAGCTAATTTGATTGCTGCGAAGGGACTGTGCAATTTCATCAATTTTACGCAAGCGATGATTTACACCTGATTTACTGACCGTTCCTGTCGACACCATTTCACCAAGCTCTTTCAATGTGACGTCTTGATATTCGACGCGAAGGCGCGCAATTTCACGCAGCTTCTCTGGCAGTTGGTCTAGCCCGATCGTTTCATCGATAAAGCGAATGTTTTCAACTTGGCGCAGCGCTGCACCAATTGTTTTATTTAAGTTCGCCGTTTCACAGTTCACAATGCGGTTAACGCTGTTGCGCACATCTCGCACGATGCGCACATCCTCAAACTTTAACATCGCTTGTGTCGCACCAATAATACTTAAAAAGTCCGAAATTTTTTCCGCCTCTTTTAAATACGTCACAAAGCCTTTTTTACGCTCAATCGTTTTCGCATTTAAGCCAAACTCGTTCATTAAATGCATGATCGATTCACCGTGTTCTTTGTACAGCGTTGAAATTTCTAAATGGTACGCCGATGTTTCAGGGTTATTCACCGAGCCGCCTGCTAAAAACGCCCCGCGTAAGTAGCCGCGCTTTTCGTTCGTTCGTGGAATGAGCTCTTCAGCAATTTCGTGCTGAAACTGAAAATCGTCGGTAATGATGTGCAGATCCTTTAATAATACTTTCGCGTCATCACGAATACGGCAAATATAGACGTTGTTTTTTTTCAGTCTCATTTTTTTGCGTACAAGTAACTCAACATTGTATTTGTATAGACGCTTTAAATTTGTATATAAACGTCGCGCAATCGCTGCGTTTTCCGTTTGAATGTCTAAGCTTAGTTGTCGATTCGCAAACGATAGCGAACCGTTCATTTGAATTAAGGCGGAGATTTCTGCTTTTAACGTGCGGTCGTCCGCTTCAATATGCGTTAATTCTTTTTTCGTCTCTGAAGCAAATGACATGCTCATTTCCCCCTTTCAAATGTGTATTACATTGTTTTTAACACGCGCTTTCGCGACGAGCCGTGCATGCGTAAAAATTGCTCTAGCCACATGCAGACGTTTTGTCCGTCATGACGTACGGTGCCACCTTTATATGTCGCAATCGGATAATGATGCACCTCTAAATTGAGCGCGCGCAGCTTTTGTTCGTCCACGACGAGCTGCTCGGCTTGCTCTTCTTTATACACAGACAAAATCTCCTCTGGCAGCGTCACGTTATTTACTAAAATGTGCTGTAAAAACGGCTCGCTCACATGCTCATACAACGCGGCCACGTGATCGCTTGCAGTCATGCCACTTGTCTCACCTTTTTGTGTCATCAAGTTACTAATATATACTTTATGACCCGACGCTTTCACGATTGCCTCGCCAATTTCACGCACTAATAAGTTCGGAATGATGCTTGTATATAAACTGCCTGGTCCCATTAAAATGACATCCGCTCGACGAATCGCGCGAATGGTTTCGGGTAGCGCCTGCGCATTCGCTGGCTCTAAATACACGTGCTTCACTTTACTCGTTGCTTTTGGAATGTTTGATTCCCCAACGATGAATGAACCATCTTGTAGCTCCGCATATAGCGTTACGCGCTCATTCGCTGCTGGTAGCACTTTACCGCGCACGTTGAACACTTTACTCATCTCTGCAATCGCATGATTAAAATCACCTGTAATGTCTGTTAATGCGGTTAACATTAAGTTGCCGAGTGAATGCCCATCCAGCGTGTCAGACTGCGTAAAACGATATTGAAACATGCGTTCAACGAGCGGCTCTACTTCCGACAATGCCGCAATGACGTTTCGAACGTCGCCAGGTGGCGGGATTTGATAATCGTCACGCAGTCGCCCAGAGCTTCCGCCGTCGTCTGCTACTGTTACAATCGCTGTAATATCTAATAGTTCACTTGTCTTTAGTCCACGTAGCACTGTTGAAAGCCCCGTTCCACCACCTACAATGACAATTCGAAACTTCTTTTTCTTCATGCGGTCACGCCTTTCGTAAATTAATATCTCGATGCGTAATTTGCGTTGGCTCAAGCTTCGCTAAATGCTCACCGAAATATTCAGCGAACGTCACAGAGCGATGTTGACCACCTGTACAACCAAACGCGATCACAAGTTGAGATTTTCCCTCTTTTTTATATTGCGGTACCATGAACGCAAATAAATCCGTTAATTTGTCAGCAAGTTCTTGCGCTTCTGGCTGCGCGAGCACATAGGACGATACTTCCTTTTGTAAACCCGTTTTTGGGCGCAATTCATCAATGTAATAAGGGTTCGGTAAAAAGCGAACATCAAACACTAAATCCGCATCAATTGGCATGCCGTGCTTAAAGCCAAACGACATAACATTGATCGTAAACATGCTCGTTTTTTGCCCTGAAAAATCACTTACAAGCTTTTCACGCAGTTCGCGTGGTTTCAGTAATGATGTGTTGATCACTGTATGCGCGCGCATTTTAACATCTGCTAATAACTCGCGTTCACGTGCAATACCTTCTAGCGGTAAGCCGTCTTTTGCAAGCGGGTGCGAGCGGCGCGATTCTTTATAGCGACGCACAAGCGCATCACTGTTCGCATCTAAAAATAAAATGTGTGGCGTGATGCTCTTTTGATGCTCAATCTGATCGATGGCATCCATCAATGCTTCGAAAAACTCACCGCCGCGTAAATCCATCACGACTGCAATTTTTTGAATGTGCTGTCCTGATTCACGCATTAGCTTCACAAATGTCGCGAGCAATGCCGGTGGTAAATTGTCGATGCAGTAGTATCCTAAATCTTCAAAGCTTTGTACTGCTACTGTTTTCCCTGCACCTGACATACCTGTAATAATGACTACTTCATTATTGATTGTGTCTACAGTTTTCTCCATCATTACCGTCCCCTTATTTATGCTTCTTGTGATTGTTGAATTTTTTCACTTAGTAATTCAAAGTCTTGTGTATATTCAAACGTACCGTACTGCACACCTGTTTCCTTTACCGCAAACAGTAAATTTGTGCGATCGCCTTCAGCCATTGGAAGCGTTTGTAATGCTTCAACTGGATGCCATTCCAATACGCCTTCGCGGTTTTCCTCTAGCGGTACACCTGTATAATCTGTCGCTAAAAATGTATAAAGCATCCATTCGTCCACGACTTGTTGCTCGTCTTTAATAACCATTGTATACACACCTTTTAAATGTGCATTGAGTGGGGTTGCATTCGTTTCTTCGGTAAACTCACGGTTTGCCGCTTCAAAGATCGATTCACCTGGCTCCATCTTTCCACCTGGTGCCACGTACCAACCTCGACGTGGTTTTTTCAATAACAATACTTGATTGTCTTTTTTAATAATTAAATTCGCAATACGTTGCATATTACGCACACCTCCACTGTAAAAAGCATTCTTTTACTATTATATATGTTTTATGTGTAATCTGACAGACAATGGGCATAAAATTTGCATGCATCCTCCACTGCGCTGCCAAAATGATTCTCAAGCTATTAATACTATCATGATTCCATTTCATTGAATATATTTTTGCACACAAAAAGTGCTGCCGTCCTCATTGGGGTTTCGGACAACAGCACTTTTTTCGTATTAAGGAGTTTGTTTACTACACCGCTTATTGTAACGCATCATTATTACTAAATGATAACAAATACATTACATCCACTTAAACAGCATATTACAAACTGCTTACACGCTTAACTTTTCTTTTAATTCTTCAATGTAGTGCTGCGCTGCTTGTGCGGCGATTGAACCGTCACCTGTTGCCGTTACGATTTGACGTAGCATTTTTTCGCGTACGTCACCAGCTGCGTAAATACCTGGTACAGCTGTTTCCATGTTTTCGTTCGTCACAACGTAACCTTCCGCATTTAAAATGCCTAGTGACTCAAATGGTTTTGTTAACGGTAACGTACCGATGTAAATGAATACACCGTCTGCTTCGACTGTTGATTCCGTACCATCTTGTGTGTTCACAAGCGTTACGCTACCAACTTTACCGCCTGCATCGTTAATTTCCTTCACCGTATTGTTCCAAATGAAGTCCACTTTTTCGTTCGCAAATGCACGGTCTTGAATAATTTTTTGTGCGCGTAACTCGTCACGACGGTGAACGATCGTTACTTTGTTCGCAAAGCGTGTTAAGTATACGCCTTCTTCTACTGCTGAGTCGCCCCCACCAACAACGATTAAATCTTTGTTGCGGAAGAACGCACCATCACATACAGCACAGTAGCTTACGCCGCGGCCACCAAGCTCTGATTCACCTGGCACACCCATTTTTTTGTACTCTGCACCTGTCGCAATAATGATTGTGCGTGTTTTATATTGTTTTTTACCAGCGATGATTGTTTTGTATTCTTCGCCGTCAATAATTTCTGTTACATCTCCGTACGCATATTCAGCGCCGAATTTTTTCGCATGGTCAAACATTTTCGTTGAAAGCTCTGGGCCTAAGATTGTATCGAATCCTGGGTAGTTTTCAACTTCCTCTGTGCTGGCCATTTGCCCACCTGGAATACCGCGCTCTAACATTAATGTTGCTAAGTTTGCGCGAGATGTATAAACGGCAGCCGTCATCCCTGCTGGTCCTGCTCCGATAATTACAACGTCATAAATTTTTTCTTCTACTGCTGACATGAAACTGTCTCCCTTCGACTGCTTTACTTAAATATATCGTATACGATTAATATCGTTTTCTCAACTTATTTGCTCATTCCCCTAAAAATGCCTCGAGGTCTTCTACGTACTTCGTGAGCGTCGCACTTGTTGTGCCATATAGCTGCGCGATGTACTTTTTCGTCATGCCTTCACCGAGCAGCGTTTCATATAAGTAATGCACCGCTGCGGCGATCGCTTCGACATTTTTAAACGTATAGCCTACATCTAAGCCGATGCTGCCAAGCGCAAACCAAAACTGAAATAGCGCTTCATTATCGCGCGTAATTTCCTCACACGTTGCGTGCAACGTATCTGCCACTTGTCCGTAACGCACAAAAATTTGTTCCGCCTTTGAATTGCCGGTAAACGTATGCCCAAGCATTTTACCTAAATACAATTTCTCAAGCACCGTACTGTTTTCAACTTGAATTAAATACGGGTCTGATAACAAACGCTGACGAAACGGCGATAAACCGAGTAAATGAATGCCAAAGACGCGCTCGTTTTCAGACGGGCTTAATAAAAGCGTCATAATGCGCTCGCAGTTTTGCGTTAAGTCGTATACATCGAGCTCTTCGACGCCGTCTTTCCACGGCTCGTACCCTTCCATTTCTGGGAAAAACACAAGCAAGTTTTGCCATGCTTTTTCGGCAATGGCAAAGTCACCTGTATAGTACGCACATTGCGTTAACCAATAATAATACACACGCTCTGAGCCGATTTCATTGCCGGCTAGACGCTTAAATGATGTGTACGCTTGCTCATATTGCCCAAGTACTGCGAGCGTCGTGCCAAGCTTGATGATCGTTTCGACATGGAGTGGATATACGTCTTGTAACATCGGCGCATACATCGCAAGCGCTTCGCGGTCACCTTCTTGATACGCAATCATGGCGAGCTGACAATACGTTTCTAAGTTTGCTTGCTCGGTGCGTACTAAGTCGTGCAACACCGCACGTGCTTCCTCGTATTCGGTTAAATATGTGTACGCAAGCGCTAAAAAGTTATACGCTTCGACGCTCGGCTTTTGTTCAAGCAGCGTCTCTAAATAGTCACGCGCTTCCGTAAACTGTTGTTGCTCGAGCATTTTTGCTGCTGCAACTAATTCTTCTGGTAACGTGCGTACGCGCAGTGACGCATCATCACCAATGGCATACATTTCTAAAATCGCATGCGCATCGCCCATATACATGCCGTGCGGATGCTTTTGTAAATACATCGATGCATAATGTACCGCGCCTTCATATTCATCGAGCATAAGCGCCATTTCTGCAAGTGAAATAATAATTTCATCATCATTTGGTGCTAGCTGATACGCTTGTAAATACAGCTGCTTTGCTTCCTCGTAATGACCGAGCTCGCTCTCAACTGATGCGCACGTAATTAAATATTCAACAGACGTTGGGTTAAATTGCAGCGCACGTCGCATATAGCGTTGTGCTTGCAATAAGTTATTTTCTTGCAGCGCCTTCGTACCGCGCTCATTGTAATACGCGCCGCTCGGGATGAACGATACGATGTTGCTACGTCTCGTTTGTTGTCCGTTATTTTCCAAATTACATTCCTCCGACACAAAGTTTACATAGGAAAGGATATTGTTCATCGTGAAACCTGACACTATGTAAAGCAAGTGCTCGCTTTGATGAACGGTCCTTTGTCACTTCCGCCTATTATAGCATATGCACTTCAAATTGCAGTCGCTAGAAAATTCATTTCATGAAAAAAGGCAAAGCTGTGTTGCGTGTAGCTTTGCCTGTTGCATTATTCGCCTTTTTTACGGTTGTGACGCGCTTCAAGCACACCAAGTACGTCGTACACATCAACCTTTTGCTCCTGCAGTAATACGAGTAGGTGATACAGTAAATCCGCTGATTCCCACTTCACTTCTTCTGCGTCGCGGTTTTTCGCGCCGATGACTACTTCCGTTGCTTCCTCGCCAACTTTTTTACAAATTTTATCGATGCCTTTATCGTCTCAATGCTGATACTTCTTGTGGGCGCAGAGCTGTTAAAATCCTCTGTGACCGCTCTTGCCACTGGGGAAAGCGCGCCTGCATATTCGGTATGGGCGTTAATAATTCTCGCCGTTTCGGTTTTGGTTAAGCTTTGGAT
>JAHAYH010000027.1 GCA_018384745.1 Caryophanon sp.
TAGCACCTCTTTCTGAATGATTTTTTCAAGTTTTTATCAACTTGAAGACATTAATTTACTCCTTGTTCAGAAAAAGATGAATGACAGTTGATGCCTATCAATTACCATTATGTGCAAAAGAATTGAGAGTTTCCCTCAAATCTCTCTATATAATCTTTTTTTACCCTTGTCGACGCATGACGAGTTTCAATACTTGGGCAATAATCAGCCATAATACAAGTGCTATAATGACAATCCAAATCCACGCTTGTGGCTCGTTTTGCCATGGCAACGGAACATTCATCCCAAAGAATCCAGTGATAACAGCAAGAACTGCGAGTAAAATGGATAATATCGTTAAAATAGTCAGGTTGTCATTCAAGTTATTGTTCAAGATATTATTGTAGGCGCCTGACAATTGTTGAAGAATCTGAGAATCCAGCTGCGTCATGGCTGCTAGCTGACGTGCTTCAATTAATGCATCGTCCAGTTCTTCCAATTCAATGCTACCGAGTTTTTGAATATGTGGGTGGTTCCGCAATTGTTCCAACACGAACACATTTTGATTTCCTGCGGTTAGTAAATAGACTAACCCAGTTTCCAAGTCAGACAGCTCTAATAGCAGTTGCTTGGTCGTCCTCTTTCTTAACTTAGCATTGAGCATATCTTTATCACGATCCAATTGATCCAAAACAGGGAAATATTCTTTGGAAGCAATCGTTAAGGAGGCGAATAGGAACTGTTGACAGGTCAAAACTGTATTATTAGCCAAATAGTTTTCTAGTTTTTCCAGCAAATAAGCATTTCTCGCATTGAAAATCGTAATAAACTGATTTTGTTGCACAATAAACGCCATCGGTGTGGTTTCATAATAATTATCCTCTTTTGTTATATCAAGAAGATTAAAAATCAATAATAATCGATCGAGTTTTACATTGTATTCAAAATGAGCCCTTTCATTTTTGTCTAATGCATATGAGACCAATTCTTTATCTAATCCATAGTCTTCGACTAATTGTTTGTCTATCATTTCTCTTTCTGAATGGATAATAATCCAGCTCAGCTCATTATTGTTGCCAAAACGTTTTTCAATCACTTTCTGCCCTCCTATCTCTTGATCTAACTATTATAGTTTATAAACATTTCTTTGACAAGTTTTTCAATATTGTTGAAGAGATATTGAAAATGGAAATAGAAACTGATAATTTCTAGCTATCACTTCTACCCACTCCAAAAATTTTTTCACTCTGATACTTCCCCACTCAAAAGAAAAAAGCCTTGCAACCAAGGCTTTTCATTATCCCTTTCATTCAAAGATTTCTAGGCTTTTACGAGCAGTGCAACACACTCGATGTGGATTGAAGTAATAGAAAAAGAAACATACAGCTTTATTACCAAAGTGGAGTATTGCTCCAAATACATATAAAATACATAAAATTCAATAGCGAATGTTAATTAATTATCAATATCAATAGAATATAAAAATAAGATATTGATGCAGATGCTACTGAAACGCCTAAAAAATGGGGAACAACGGTTTGGATTGCTAGTTTAGCTGTACTAGCAACACCTGTTGCTCTACCGCTTGCCCTTCTCATTTTTGGGGTTCTCATTACTAT
>JAHAYH010000037.1 GCA_018384745.1 Caryophanon sp.
TGGACGCCACATCGTGTGGCATCGCCCTTATGACAAACATCGTGTTTGCCTCCGTTCCCGAAAGGATTGCGTCCGCGAAACGAAGCGATGTCAAACATCCAAAAAGCGTGATCGGAAAATGTTATGTTTCCGATCACGCTTTATTTTGTCTAAATCTGATTTTGTTAACTAGCACGTGCTAGTTATTACAATTAAGGGTAAAGGCGGTTTAATAAACGTGGGAATGGAATCGTTTCACGAATGTGCTCTGTTCCTGAGATCCACGCTACTGTACGCTCTAAACCTAGACCGAAGCCTGAGTGAGGTACGGAACCTTGCTTACGTAGCTCTAAATACCAAGCGTAAGCATCCATTGATAAGTTATGCTCTTCTAAGCGTGATTTTAATAACTCGTAATCGTGAATACGCTCAGAACCACCGATGATTTCACCGTAGCCTTCTGGTGCAATTAAGTCTGCACATAATACAACGTCATCGCGCTCTGGGTGCGGCTGCATGTAGAATGGCTTAATACCTGTTGGGTAGCACGTGATGAACACAGGCTTATCGAAATGATTCGCAATCGCTGTTTCATGTGGTGCACCGAAATCATCGCCCCACTCGATATCATCGAAGCCTTGCTCATGTAAGAACTTGATCGCCTCGTCATATGAAATGCGTGGGAATGGCGCTGTAATGTTTTCTAATTTAGATGTATCGCGACCTAAACGCTCTAAGTCCATTTTGCAGTTTTTCAGTACGGATTGTACGATGTGTGATACGTATTGTTCTTGTACTTCTAAGTTTTCTTCAAACTCTACAAATGCCATTTCCGGCTCGATCATCCAAAACTCGATTAAGTGACGACGTGTTTTCGATTTTTCAGCGCGGAATGTTGGACCGAATGAGAATACTTTCCCTAATGCCATCGCTGCAGCTTCCATGTAAAGCTGACCAGATTGTGAAAGGTATGCATCTTCATCGAAGTATTTCGTTGCAAATAACTCAGATGTTCCTTCTGGTGCCGAACCTGTTAAAATTGGCGGGTCCATTTTTGTGAAGCCATTGTCGTTAAAGAACTCATACGTTGCGCGAATGATTTCGTTACGCACTTTCATCACCGCATGTTGTTTACGAGAGCGTAACCAAAGATGACGGTTGTCCATTAAAAACTCTGTACCGTGCTCTTTTGGTGTAATTGGGTAATCCGTTGCGGCATGAATCACTTCAATGCCTGTTACGTTTAACTCGGCACCGAATGTTGAGCGGTCATCTGCTTTTACTTCACCAATGATGTACATCGATGTTTCTTGCGTCATCCCTTTTGCAACGGCAAATAGTTCTTCGCCCACTTCCGCTTTCACTACGATTCCTTGTGCGAAGCCTGAACCATCACGCAGCTGTAAAAATGCCATTTTCCCACTTGCGCGCTTGTTCGCTAACCATGCGCCAATTTTAACTGTTTCGCCAATATGCTTTGGCATGTCACTAATTGTAATTTTTTTCATAATATCCTCCAGCTAGTTAGAAGAAGATTACGCTTGCCATTTGCTTTCTACAAATTCATGCATACGTTTTACCGCTTCTTCTAATAATTCTAATGATGTCGCATACGATAAACGAATTGTCTTTGGTGCACCGAAGCCTGAACCTGGGACAACTGCCACGTTTGCTTCTGTTAATAATGCTGCTACGAAATCATCCACGGATGCGTAGCCTGTTTTTTGTGCAGCTTCTGCTACGTCCGGTAGTAAGTAAAACGCACCTTGTGGCTTTAATACGTGGAAGCCTGGGATCGCACTTAACTTCGGATAAATGACCTCTAAGCGGCTTTCAAATGCTTGTCGCATCGTTTCCACTGCTTCTTGAGAACCATTGTACGCTTCAATTGTCGCATATTGTGCTGTCGTTGTCGCGTTTGACGTCGAGTGTGATGCAAGATCCGTCATCGCCTTAATAATTGCAGCATCCCCTGCTGCATAACCGATGCGCCACCCTGTCATTGAATGCGATTTCGCAACACCGTTTACAACGATTGTGCGCGCTTTTGTTTCTGCTGATAGCTGTGCAATTGAATAATGCTCTACCCCGTCGTATACAAGCTTTTCGTAAATTTCATCCGAGACGATTAAAATATTTTTCTCTTCTGCTACTTTTGCTAACTCAGCTAACTCTTCTTTTGAATAAATCATACCAGACGGATTACTTGGAGAGTTAATAATAACAGCTTTTGTTTTATCTGTTACGGCGTTGCGGAATTGCTCAGCAGTAATTTTGTAATGTTGATCTGCTGTTCCTTCAATGTACACCGGTACACCGCCGGCAAGTTTTACTTGCTCTGGATATGATACCCAATATGGAATTGGAATAATCACTTCATCGCCTTCATTTAAAATCACTTGGAATAATGTGTACAGTACATGCTTTGCACCCACACCAACCATCACTTCATTTGGCTTATATGATAAGTCATTATCACGCTGAAGCTTGGCAATGATTGCTTCTTTCAACGCGGGTAAACCGCCTGCTGGTGTGTATTTCGTTAAGCCAGCGTCCATTGAATCTTTTGCTGCTTGCAAAATGTTTTCTGGTGTATTGAAGTCGGGTTCACCTGCACCTAAGCCAATAACGTCAATGCCTTGCGCTTTTAATTCTTTTGCCTTTGCTGTGATCGCTAATGTTGCAGATGGTGTTAATGTTTGTACACGGTTCGCTAATAAATGATTCATGGGGATTCTCTCCTTACAAATTTAAAATGCGTTTCCACCATTCGCCGTTTTCATGCAAAATGTAAACGTAATTTAATTGATCTTTGTCATTTAAATACGTTAATTCCCAAACAGCGCCTGGCTTTTCGAAACCTAACTTCGCGTGAAGCAGCTTTTGTACGTCTACTTCAGCGCTTAAAACATCTAAAGCTTGTTGTTGCGTAATACCGTCTTTTACTGACACTTCCTGTATGAATTCCTCTTCTAGGCTCGTTGGAACGAAGACAGCTTTTTCATCCCCGTTTTCGTCTATGCCGAAAACAGTTACGTACGAGTTTTGCCCGTTATACGTATAGGAGCTTGTCGCTTCAGTAATATAGTTTTGTTCAATCGCGAGCGCTTCGGCTTGCTGCTCCATAGTTGAAAATGGTGCGTCCGCAGTCCAAAGAACAACGACTGCTATGACAAGTGCTAAAGAAACAAAGAATACGGAAATAAAGGTAATCCAATTTTTCATGCCCACACCTGCTTCATGTGTTGTGTATATGTTTCCATAATGTCTCCTGCTTTCTTCCTCATCGTTCATTATTATACCAATGTTCTAGTGCTAAAACCATATGATGTAATGCTAGTTTTTTTACATCAATTGGCGGTAACGATGCAATAAATTCTCGCCCGTACGATTTCGTCTCAATTCGGCGGTCTAACACGATCAATACCCCGCGGTCATGCGACGAACGTATGAGGCGTCCGAAGCCTTGCTTAAAGCGTAAAATGGCTTCTGGTAACGCAAGCTGCGTAAAGGCATTTTCCCGAGCGGCCGTCAGCTTTTCGGCACGCGCTTTAAAAATGGGCTCTTCCGGCGAAGAAAATGGCAAGCGCACGACGATGACTGCCGATAACGCATCATCTGGTACATCGACACCTTCCCAAAAGCTGTTCGTCCCAAATAACACCGAGCGATGAAACTTTTGGAACGCTTTTAATAAGCGCATACGGCTGCCGTTTGTAACACCTTGTGCAAACAGCATATAATCATTTAAAATTCCGCGCTCTTGAATATAGTCGACCGTATCGCGTAACATTTGCTGCGACGTAAAGAGCACAAAGCTGCGCCCTTCCGTTAGCTGCACCGTCTGCATAATCGCCTCGGCAATTGCCGCAACGTAATGCATATGTGGCACCGCTTGCACATCTGGCATATCGGTTACGACCATCATTTTCGCGCCGTCATAGTACGCAGGTGGTGCGGTAAACGTATGAATCGGCACATCTTTTGCCACGCCGAGCTGATCGGCGATGTAGCGTGCATTGTGCGGTACCGTCATCGTTCCAGACGTCCAAATAATGCTCATGTCGCCTCGGCGCTCCCCAAATAATTTAGCGATTGCCCCGCTGACATCAATCGGCTTTTGCAATACATGCAAACTACCTGGTAAGCTGCGTTGGTCAAGCTCGAGCCACGTCGTATAGTTGACATCTTGCTGAATGAACAATTGTTCCCACTCCGCAACTTTAATGACCATTTCACGCACGAAAAACTGCCAATCGCGCAGCACGTACATTTCTTCTAAACTAAGCGGTGTTGTGCCGCTCACAAACAGCTCGCTAATTTGCTTAGCACTTTCTAACCATAACACCATCGCATCGCGCGCTTGACGGAGCATCGGCATTGGCAGCGTAATATCGCGTAAAAACACCGTTTGCTTCACATCATCGGACTGTGCAAATTGTAAAGCGAGTAACAGTTGTTGGACCGCTTCTTCAAATAGCTTCAGCATGCGCACATACCGCTTTTCTACCTGCATGAGCACATTCATCGGCACGCGCTGCGCTTTTAACGCACGCTTATAGAGCTTTCGAAACAGCTGATGTTCCTCAGACGTACCAATTTGCCCGAATATATATTTCCAGTTCGTGTAATGAAACAGACGCTCATCTTGCTGCACAGCCGTTTGCACCATTTGATGCCCTTCGTCTAAAATCCATGCACCTACTTGCTCATAAATAGGCGATTTACGCGTCGTCTCTGCTAGCAGCATTGCATGGTTTGTAATGATGACTTCCGCATCGCGACTGCGCGTTAATGCACGCTCATAATAATCGACGCTTGCGACGTGTCCTGCCGGAGTTTTACGCAAGCGGTCGAGCACGAGTTGTCCCCCGCCACTAACGGTGATTTCATTGATGTCCCCTGTTTCTGTTTTCGTTAGCCAAACGAGCACTTGCAGCAGCGTAAACGTTTCATCATACGACTCTGGCTCCGTGCGCAGCAGCTGTGTTACACGATCTAAATCAATGTAATGCTGCATGCCTTTTAACAACGCTACATGGACGCTAGTTCCGAGCACCCGTTCAATTTTTGGAAGCTCCTCCTGCAGCAGTTGCTCCTGTAAATAGCCGGTATACGTACTAATACCAACTTTTTTACGCGTGCGCTTTGCATATAAAATCGCAGGCAATAAATAGGCCAGCGACTTCCCGATCCCGGTCGATGCTTCAATGACGCATTCTTGCTTGTCACAGAGCGCTTCCCACACGAGGTCCATCATATCAAACTGCGCTTTTCGTTCTTCAAACTGCGGAAAGGCGCGCGTGAGCAACGTAATTTTTTGGGCGGTCGTTTGTGGATAGGACGTTTCTATGCGCGGTGTACGTTTATATTTCTTTTCTTTTTGAATGGCGATGCGTCCGAAGTATATGAGATCTTGACGCGTTTCGGGCTGCTGCCGTTTTTCACGGAGTGCATCAAACAACAAATGCGAAATATGCGATTTTAAGCGAAACGAGCGCTTATGCAACTGCTCAATCGTTGCTTGCGGTAACCGCAATAACTCTTCATAGCATTTTGCAAGCAGCTTTGCCGTTGCAATGGCATCTTCATCGGCACGATGCGCTTTTGCCAGCGGAATGTGTAAATCTTGCGCTAAATCCCCTAGCTTAAAGCTGAACGAAGTCGGATACACCATTTTCGCAAGTTCGACCGTATCGATAAAGCGCCCTTGCCATTTGGCTAAACCGACGCGTGTAAACTCATGCTGCAAAAAATTCAAATCAAAATCAACGTTATGTGCAACAAACACGCAATCTTGCAGCAGCTCATATACGTAATCGGCATGCAGTTCAAACGGGCACGCATCACGCACATCGTCATCGGTAATATTCGTTAAATCGGTAATATGGGCAGGGATTGGCTTTCCGGGGTGTACAAATGTCGTAAACGTACGCTCGATGTGCCAGTTTTGCATAATGACGATGGCTATTTGAATAATACGGTCGCCATTTTTCGATGAATGACCTGTCGTTTCTAAGTCGACGATGGCATATTTTTGACTTTCCATGTGCTTTCAACTCGCTATCTTCATAATAGAAAAAAGTGTACCATACTCCGCTGCAGTGGTCATGTGTTTGCTGTGAAAAGCACGCGACTTTTCCAACGTTTCATTGCCATGTTTGTTTCATTCTTCCAAGCGGTGGGTAACAGTACTATGTAAATCGTTTAAAGGAGTGATTGTTTTGAGTACAGTTCAAGAAAAAGCATTGAGCATTTTAAGCAATGAACGCATCGGGACAATGTCAACCGTGAGCGACGGGAAACCGTACGCGCGTTACATGACATTCCATAACGAAGGTTTTACGTTATATACCGTGACATCGAAAGATTCCGATAAAGTGCATGACTTATTGCAAAATCCGTATACGCACATTTTATATGGTTATGAAAACAACGGCTTATTAGAGGAATTTTTAGAAATTGAAGCAACGGTTTCTGAATACGACGATGCCACAATTAAAGAGCAATTTTTACAACATTTCAAAGATGCCTATTTCGGGGATCCGTCTGAAATGCTCGTGTTAAAAGTAACGCCAACGTGCATTCGCATGATGAATAAAGCGGGCGACCAACAAGAAGATGTACCACTTGTTTAAACTCACATAAAGGAGCGAACGTACAAATGGAACATGTAAAACAACAAATTTTAGATATTTTAAATAGCAATAAAATCGGTTCGTTAACAACCGTGCATAACAACCGTCCCTACTCGCGCTACATGACGTTTACAAATGAAGATTTCGTGTTGTATACGCGCACGTTAGAAGATTCTCAAAAAGTAGCGGACTTGCAAACAAATCCGTATGCGCATATTTTATTTGGCTATACAAATAGCGATATTGATGCGCCTTACTTAGAAATCGAAGGGAAAGTAACCGAGTTCCGCGACGATGAAATTAAATTAAAGGTTACAAACTTTTTACGCGGTCTGTTTGGACAAGAGAGCGATATGATTGCGATGCAAATTGAGCCAATTCGCATTACGCTCATGAATAAAAATGGTCAACCACCACAAACGGTCGAGTTTAGCGAGCTATAACAAAACGATCAAGGGCACGAGGAAAAATTTCCTCGTGCCCTTGATATGCGTTCCATTAATACGATTATTGCATGTAAGCATATAAATCTAGCATCGACTCTTGATCATACAGCGTAAAGTGTTGTTGCAATGCCTCGTCTTTCATAAACTGTAAAAACGTACAAATGTATTGCCCTTCCTCTGTAAATAGTAACGCATCCCCTTTAAAGCGCTCCTCAATGCGCGGCCAATAAAGCGATGCTTCACTCATTGCTGGCACATCATCGATTTCTTCTAACGCCTGTGCTAGCTGCAGTGTTAAAAAGGCGTTAACGCTCTCCATGCTTAGCTGTAAATGCGCATCATACATACGCTGTAGCCACGCTTGTTCAGACGGCGTAATATGTTCGATGCACACGCTTTGTGTCATATGTGGTAACACGTGCAACAGCACGCTATGCATCGTCATGACATCGATGTGTTCTTGCTGCACCATTTGAAATTGCCCATGTTCAATTTGATAACGGTACGCTTTTGGTGCGATTTCTTGCAAGACGGCTAAAAATGGCACATGCGCATCGCTAAATAACTTCACAAGACGCGTCGACCAAATAGGGCTAATATCTTTTAATGCAAGCGTCAGCGGTGCATATGGCGTCGTTTGCACAACCTCCACATTTTGTAACCCATATAATTGAATGTCGATTTTAATCGTTTCTAACACGTGCTCGACGAAAAATTGATAAATTGGGTGCTGACGATCGCGGCATTGGCGAATCGATTGCACGTATTGCCACACCGCTTGTTTTGTCCCTTCATTTGGCAGCTGTTCATACGGATAAAGCATCATTTGTATCGTTCCCCCTTCTAACAAAAGTACTAGCGTTTATATCGGTATCGTGCCGACAATTTATAGCGACAAAAAAGCATGCAGGTTCCCCTACATGCTTTCTTGTTTGTTACATTACCGTTGCTTCTGGCTCGTATGAAATGATCTCTTTAATTTCGTTATGCTCATTCATAATCGCAACAGTTGGCGTATGCGTTGCCGCTTCCTCGTTGTCGACATACGCATACGACATAATAATAACGATGTCGCCCTTTTGTACAAGGCGTGCCGCTGCACCGTTTACACAGATGACGCCACTGCCGCGTTCCCCTGCAATAATATACGTTTCAAAGCGCGCCCCGTTATTGTTGTTCACAATGTGTACCTTTTCGTTTGCTAACATACCTACTGCATCTAAAATATTTTGGTCAATTGTAATCGACCCGACATAATTTAAATCCGCTTGCGTCACTGTCGCGCGGTGAATTTTACTGTTCATCATCATGCGTAACATGCTCATTGTCCTCCGTTCGAAACGAAAATATTGTCTATTAAACGTGTAGATCCGATATACACCGCTGCTGCGATCAAAACGTCTGTCGTTGTCGCGTCTACAGCTGCTAAGTCTGGATACGATAACACTTCGATATAATCGATGCGCCCGCTCGTATGGGCTTCAATATGCGTGCGCGCGGCGCTTACGGCTGCTGCTGCATCATGCGTATTTTGAAGCACATCACGTGCAAGCTGCAGCGCCGCATAAATGTGTGGTGCTTGTGCGCGCTCTGCTTCGGTTAAATACATATTGCGTGATGACTTCGCTAAGCCATCTTCTTCGCGCACAATCGGCATGATCCCAAGTTCGATTGGGAAGTTAAAATCACGCACCATCGTTTGAATGATCGCCACTTGCTGCGCATCTTTTTGCCCGAAATAAGCTTTTGTCGGCTCGACTAAGTGAAATAGCTTACTGACCACTTGCAGCACCCCATCAAAATGCCCTGGACGACTCGCACCGCATAAAATGGTCGCTTGACGTCCTGCGTGGATGCGAATGCCGCCATCATGTGGATACATTTCAGCAACGGACGGCGCAAATACCGCATCGACACCAACCGATGTTGCGAGTGCTACATCACGTGCTAAGTCGCGCGGATACGCATCAAAATCTTCATGTGGTCCAAACTGCGTTGGGTTGACAAATACGCTCATAATCGCCACATCATTTTCAGCTTTCGCGGCCTTGGCAAGCGTTAAATGGCCGTCGTGTAACGCACCCATCGTTGGTACGAACCCAATCGTTTGTGCCGCTTCTTTTTTCGCTGCTACCCAGTTGCGCAGCTGTGCAATCGTTTCAAGTACCTGCATTATTTGACGCCTCCATATAGGTGATCGAGTTGCTCTTCATCCATCGTAAAGCTATGCGCAAGCGTTGGGAATGTTCCTGCGCGCACCGCTTCTGTGTATCCGCGTAAGCCACCACGCATAACGC
This sequence comes from Caryophanon sp., assembly GCA_018384745.1. Taxonomy (GTDB): domain Bacteria; phylum Bacillota; class Bacilli; order Bacillales_A; family Planococcaceae; genus Caryophanon. The sequence continues at coordinate 9,361 of JAHAYH010000037.1, forward strand.
TGCCCGCATCCGCAAACACATCGACAAATTTTGGCAGGCGATGTTCGCCAAACTTTAATAAATCATGATATACAAGCACTTGTCCGTCCGCTTCTGCTCCAGCACCAATGCCGATTGTCGGAATCGTTAACTGACGTGAAATAATATCCGTTAATTGATGCGGAATGCATTCGAATACAACGGCGCATGCCCCTGCTGCTTCAACCGCTTTTGCATCGCGAATAAGCGCCTCTGCTTGTTCGGCCGTTTTCCCTTGTACTTTATAACCACCTAACACACCTGCTGCTTGTGGTTGCAAACCTAAATGGGCCACGACTGGAATGCCCGCCGTCGTTAATTTGCGAATAACGTCAACCACTTCACCGGCACCTTCTACTTTTAATGCGTTTGCATTCGTTTGTTGTAGCATGTGTACCGCTGTTTGAAGCGTGTCATTGACATCGCCGTGATAGCTGCCAAACGGCATATCGACAACGATAAATGTATCGCGTGCGCCGCGACGTACCGCTTTACTATGATGAATCATATCATCGACCGTCACACGCATCGTTGAATCATACCCAAGTACAACCATGCCGAGTGAGTCCCCTACTAAAATCATATCAACACCTGCTTGTTCGGCAAGTGTCGCCTGCGCATAGTCATACGCTGTAACCATGACAATTTTTTCGCCGCACGCTTTCATGTTGATCAATTGAGCTGTCGTTTTCATTGTTCGTCCTCCTTCTAAAAAGCTAGAAGAAAACAAAAAAACTTCCCGTCGAATGGACAGGAAGCTACATGCGTTACTGAAACATCAAAAAGGACATGCGTAAAAAACACCTTTTTGTTGTTCAAAAGAATGCTGTTTTCTTCCGTCCCTGTCTGTTGCTAGATCAAGGCAGATTGATTGTACGTTTCATAAAAAATTTTTGGAGGTACAGTTCACTAAGGATACTGTCCTTCACGCATACTATAGCAAAAAAACAAAACGACGTCTATGATCGGAGGAGCAACATGTATAAATATTTCGTGTTCATCACATTGCTTGTACTAATGCTTGTCGGCTGCACACCGACAAACGACGACACAAAACAACGTGAGCAAACAGATCTTGAACAATTTACGGCATATGTTGACGATGCCGCGCAATTGTTTCAAACAAATGTAGAGCTCGGCATTACAGAAGAAGCCGATGTTGTTACATTAGAGGACATTTCATATGAAACAAAGGATGGGCTCGTTACGAAGGTAACGAAACAAATTGAGCCGCTGCCGTTACATGTCCTGACACAATACGATGTGGCAAACAACACATACGCCCTTGATGAACGATACACATTAAGCTGGTCTACAACGAACAACACGATCACCTCGCTTCACGTTACGCGCAACAGTGAAACGTTGAAGCAGCACGTCTATGCGATGCCGCTAAAGCAGCGCGTCGGGCACTTAATTGTGACAGGATTTGAAGGCACGTCCGTTACACCGGCATTGCAAGAAGCCGTTGAGCAGCATTTTTTAAGCAACGTCATTTTGTTTTCTAAAAACATTACAAGTCACGCGCAACTGCTTCAATTGAGCGAGCAGTTTCATGCGCTTGAACATGCCGATCCACTTTGGTTATCGATCGATGAAGAAGGTGGAAATGTGAGCCGCTTACCAGATGAACTGGCGACAATTCCGACTGCTGCTGAGCTTGCTTCACGCTATAGTGTTGATACGGTGCAACAAATTGCTGAGCAAATTGGCAAAGCGCTTCGCCATTACGGCATTCAAGTTGATTATGCACCGGTATTAGACGTCAACAGCAACACTCAAAATCCAGTTATTGGGACGCGCAGTTTCAGCAGCGACCCCGAAGTAGTTGCAAATTATGCGTTGGCGTTTCATCGCGGTTTATCTGCAGCGTCGATTGTATCAGCTGGCAAGCATTTCCCAGGACACGGGGATACAAATGTCGATTCCCATCTCGCCCTTCCTGTCATCAAAAAAACAATCGATGAGCTAAACAGCGTCGAGCTTGTACCGTTTCGTCGAGCGATTAGTGAAAACGTGCCGATGCTTATGATTGGCCATTTACTCGTCTCCGCAATGGATGGTGCGCAACCTGCGTCGATTTCAAAAGCGGTCATTACCGACTTTTTACGCACCGAGCTCGCGTATAATGGCATTGTCGTCACAGACGATGTCACAATGGAAGCACTCGACTTGCCGATTTCAACGATTGCGGTACAGACGATTCAAGCAGGCAGCGACCTTGTGTTGATTGGACACGGTCTTGATAAGGCGCTAGAGGCCCAACAAGCGATTATCGAAGCGGTCGAGCGCGGCGATCTTTCTGAGCAGCGGGTCAATCGCAGCGTCATGCGAATTTTAAGTGAAAAGCGCAAGCACGGAGAGGCAACCGTTACACATTTTTCGGTCCAACAATGGAATGATGAGCTGACACAATTACTAAAGCAATAAACTGAGGCTGGGACATAAATAGAATTCCAATGAAATGCAATTTAGTTATATGCTAAAAATTTGATGGATGATCACGACGCGAAGAGCGGACTTCTAGGGGAATCGCAAATGTTTTTTTGCGACGAGTAACCGCAGGAGCATATGTTTTTTGCGACGAGTAACCGCAGGAGCATATGTTTTTTGCGACGAG
>JAHAYH010000057.1 GCA_018384745.1 Caryophanon sp.
AGGACCAATGACTGTTCCATTTATTATGGCATTAGGACTTGGTGTTTCGTCTGTTCGTTCTGATGAAGATAATAGTTTTGGTTTAACAGGAATTACTTCAACAAGCAAAAAATTCTTCAAATCAGCCGCGAATCGGGTGGAGAGAGGTATGTAAAGACGTTTAACGCATGGTGTCACCTTACAGTGATGCTCTATGCCGTCATTATGCGCTTCGACTCTCTGCGTGAAATCACTTCTGCTACAATGATGGAGTGGCGCAAGCTGGCTCATTTGGGCATAAAAGACCTCCCGCGTCGTAGTACACTCTCTGATGCTAATGCCAGGCGCTCGCACGAGATCTTCGGCAAGATTTATCAGGGGCTCTACCAGACGTACAAGGACAAACTTTCATCGGACAGCCCCTCCGGCAAGATACCCAAGTGGATGAAGAAGCTCCAGATCATCGATTCTACGACCATCAGCCTCTTCTCTAACCTCGTATTCAAGGGCGTGGGACGCAATCCCAAGACAGGAAAGAAGAAAGGCGGTATAAAGGTGCATACGTGCATCCATGGCAATGAGGGCGTACCTTGTGACGTTGAGTTCACTTCTGCGGCCACACATGACCATTTCATGCTTTGCCCTGGAAAACTGAACGAGGGTGACATCCTTGCCATTGACAGGGCTTATATTGACTATGCCAAATTCGAGGAAATGACGCAACGCGGCGTAATTTATGTGACCAAGATGAAGCAGAACCTGACATATGAGGTCACAAAGAGCACCTGGTACATGAATGAGAAGGGACTTATGCAGTGGAAGGAGGAATTTGTCACCTTCCGCAAGGAGGTCAAGAGCAAGAATGAGGATACTGAAGAAACAGAGAAGAAAACAATAGAACATCATGCCCGTATCGTCACCTACATCGATGAAAAGAAGAAGGGGGCAGCAAAACTTATACGGCTGCTTACAAACGATCTTGAGACTGAATACGAGGAAATCGTGGACATTTACAAGGCCAGATGGGCCATAGAGTCGCTCTTCAAACAGATAAAGCAGAATTTTCCCCTTAGATACTTCTACGGGGAGAGCGCCAATGCCATAAAGATACAGGTATGGGTTACTCTCATCGCCAATCTGCTCATTACGTTGCTACAAAAGGGTGTCAGCCGATCATGGAGCTTCTCGGGACTTGCCACCATCGTAAGGATTATGCTGATGTATTATATAGACGTGCAGGGATTCCTCGAACATCCCGAAAAAGACTGGGAAGAAGCATTGGCTACCATGATGGAGAGCCCACCTGATGTGGCCAAGGCTGAAAAATAGCCCTCACACATACGCGCATGAGGGCTTGGAATCCATATTTTTGTTTGAATTCATTGAACTGCAATGGGTTCAAACCGACTTTTTGCGTTTATCGGACAACAATATTTAAAAATATATCATTAATTGCCTAATTCGGACTCACCATTCGTCTCTTTGGTGTGTATGTGAAGCGTGATTATTTTGAGTCTCATCCTGAGCAGGTGAGGCGTTTTGCGGCTGCC
>JAHAYH010000065.1 GCA_018384745.1 Caryophanon sp.
GAGCAATACATCCGCCCCATGATGCCTAATGCCTATTTCGACAAGGACAACGATGCCGCTGATGGCACGAAAGGCGACTTTATCTTCCGCGACTCGGAAGACGGCACCGAATATATCTCCATCATGTTTGAGATGAAGAACGAGATGGACACTACGGCAACCAAACACAAGAACGACGACTTCCTGAAAAAACTTGACGAGGACAGACGTAAGAAAGGTTGCGAGTTTGCCGTACTGGTGAGCCTGTTGGAGGCAGACAACGACCTTTATAACAATGGCATTGTCAACAAGAACCATCTCTATCCGAAGATGTATGTCATCCGTCCCCAGTTCTTCGTGCCCTTCATCAACCTGCTTGTCCAAGCGTCAAGAAAGAGCTTGGAGTATAAGAAGCAGCTCGCCCTTGCACAGAGCAAGGAGGTTGACGTGACAAACTTCGAGCAAAAGATTGAGGACTTCAAGAGCAAGTTCGGCCGTCACTACCAACTGGCCTCCAATAAGTTTGAGGCAGCAATAAAGGATATTGACGCAACCATTGCAAAGCTACAGAAAGTCAGAGACGAATTGTTAGGGTCGGAAAACAACCTGCGCCTTGCCAATCTGCTTTTAGATATTCAATCACCTCTGTTTTGTATAAGCCATTCACCGTTTCAGACAAAGCATTATCGTATGAATCACCAGTCGTACCGACTGATGCTCGTAAATTTGCTGCTTCTAAACGATTGGTATAGCGAATGGAAAGATATTGCACACCTCTGTCGGAATGATGAATCACATTCTTTGGCATGCCTCGATCATGCAATGCTTGCTCCAATGCATCGAGCACCATATCTGTATTCATCCGTGTCGATACTTTCCATCCAACAATTGCTCGTGAGAACACATCAAGTATATTTCACTTGGGAATCTGTGCCTCGACAAACTGGCATTCAAGGAGTTCATACAGAATGACTTCACCGCCGACAACGTCTGCGGCGAACTGGAGCGCATTCTCAAAGACAGCGCATACAGGGAAGCAATGCTGGCCGACTACTCGGCTATCAGACAGGCTCTCGGAGGAAGCGGTGCCTCCAGCGCCGTAGCCCGCGCCATGATCGCCTCCCTGCGGGGCGAATAAGCCCGGCGTGAGCGGAAAGGGCCAT
>JAHAYH010000070.1 GCA_018384745.1 Caryophanon sp.
CGAATCGGCGCACCTAATTCACGTATTTTGAAGAACATATATTCTAGAATGTCACGACAAAACAGGCGATTCATCCCCCACCTCCGCCTGGAGCCACGCTCGGATCATGCGTTGAGGTAGGGGTGTTCTCGCTTATATATTGATAAATATGTGCGAAGAAATCGCTCTTATGTTTCATAGTATTTCAATGTGAACTTTGTTATGCTATTTGTAGTAAATTTTAGTAGAAAGTAGGTGCGCTCAATCCGAGCTAACGTATGAAAAAAAGATGGACTTTATCACTCGTTGCCGCAGCCGCAGCGATTGTAACGTTTTCTCCTGTAACTGAAGCCTCGAAGCAAACTGTAACATCATATCCCGTATCGTCGGGTGTTACATATGAACAATATAAATATAACGCATCGTACGGCACGAACGTCGTGAATCACTTAACGGTAAACTTAAACGATCCGTACACAAAAGTAGCATTAGGACTTGCCGGCACAACAAATGGTCGTATGACGACGACAGCTATGGCAAGTGCGCATTCAAAAGAAGGGCATCGTGTTGTTGGCGCCATCAATGCGGGCTTTTTTGACATGTCCGTAGGGAATCCACTACTGTTGCTCGCAGATAACAACGAAATTATTAACGGCGGACGCATTTCCGTTGGTGACGATGAATTTGTCAATAAGCCGTATGCATTCGGTGTAAAGCAAGACGGTACGCCATCGATTGATCTGTTTGATTTTGACGTATCGATGAGCTACCAAGGCAAAAAATACGAACTTTCTGGTTTAAACCGCAAACGCTATGATAACGAAGCGATTGTCTTCACGCCGCAGCACTATTTAGGCGATACGGGGCAAAACAGCTTCGGTGTCGAAGTTGTAGTCGATACAGGTAAACTTATTACCGAAAATACATTTGGTCAAACCTTAACGGGCAAAATTACGCATGTTTTCCCATATAGCGAAAAATGGCCAGCAAACATTCCAGATACAGGATTTGTGCTATCGGTGCATGGTACACCGTGGCGTGCGATGATGGAGAACATGAAAGTTGGCGAAGAAGTAACAATCGACTTCAGCATTAACGATGCATGGAATAATGCCGATTTTATGATTGCGACAGGGCCACTACTTGTTGAAGATGGCAAAGTAAATTTACAAATGAGCGCTACAAGCTCACGCGCACGTGAAATTGCACCGCGCACAGTCGTTGGTGTTGATGAAGATACGAAGCAAGTGCATTACATTACGGTAGATGGTCGTCAAACAGTGTCTAAAGGGATGAACATGACGCAGCTGGCGAACTATTTAGTCGACATCGGTGTAGATACAGCGATCAACCTTGATGGTGGTGGTTCAACAGCGATGGGCGTACGCAAAATTGGTACGAACGACATCGTGTTAGCAAACAAACCGTCAGATGGCTCACAGCGCCGCGTATCGACGATTTTAGAAGCGATTAGTACAGCGCCTACAAGTGAAGCTGCACGTGCAACGGTGACGCGCTCACGTGTTGGGACGTTTTTAGTCGGCGCAAGTGCGGAAGTAACAAGCGTATCGAATGTGATGGACAAATACTACAATCCAATTTCAGCGGTGAAAAGCAAATTAAGCGTAAGCTCTGAAAAAGGAACAATTTCAGGACAAGGCTTAACGTATACGATGAATGAAGCGGGAATAGATCGTTTACAAATTGCGTACGACGGTGCGATTTTCCAAACGTATCCGATTACGACTGTCACAGGACCGAGTGAATTGTATTTACGTGCGAGCGCAACGACCGTTTCACCAGGGGAGACGATTCAGTTTAGCATCAATGCACTCGATGCGAATAAAGAGCAACTGCTATACGATAAATATCAGCTGACATATAAAGTGGAAGGCGATATTGGCACGATTAATCAAGACGGCAAGTTTACGGCGAGTAAAACAGGTGGCACAGGCAAAGTAATTGCAACGCTTGGCGACAAATCAGCCGGCGTGAACGTTACGGTAAAAGCAGCGACAACGCCTACACCACCAGCAACATCAACGAAATTTAAAGATATTTTATCGACATATCCGTACGTGAAAGAAATTGAATATTTAGCGGATCAAAAATATTTTAACGGTTATACAGACGGTACATTCCGACCGGATGAAAAGTTAACACGTGCACATGCGGCCGTAATTATTAGTCGTATTTTAAACTTAAATACAGACACGATTAAAAACCCGAACTTCTCAGACGTACCGACAACGTATACGTATTATAAAGAAATCGCAGCGGTACAAAACTTAGGCATTGTTGATGGCTCAAATGGTAAATTCAATCCGTCTGGTCAATTAACACGCGCTCATATGTCGAAAATTTTAACGCTTGCCTTTATGCTAGAAGGCTCGGCGAACAAGTCATTTAAAGATGTTGACCCAAGCCACTGGGTGCATGAATATGTACAAGCATTGGCAGCGAATGGTGTCACAACAGGGTATGAAGACGGCTCGTTTAAGCCAAATGTACCGATTTCACGTGCACACTTTGCAGTATTTTTATATCGTACACTTGAGAAATAAGGTATAATAAATAGCAATAGACGTAATGAAATAAGCAAGCGTACTCATTTGATGAACATACATTTCAAATGATAGGCGGTGGCATGTATTCGGAGAACACACATCTTCGAATCATTGCCTCTCGCCTTATTTTTTTATGACCGAATATAGATGGATGATTGTCTTCACATTGTCAAAATTACACGTTGGAAATGAAAACTTTTTGCGATAAGCTTTGTTGTATATAAGAGTACAATATTTGACCACTACATAGTCATGTGAACGAAAAGAAAGGAACGAACATGAAGAAAAATAAAGCAATTATTATGCCGATTGTCATACTGCTAATCGCGTTTGTTCTGCGACTAGGCGTGTTGCTTGAGCACGGATTAGATTTTATGATCGCCAGCGACGACATGGGCTACGTCAGCAGTGCGAAGCGGTTTTTAATGCACGGCATGTTAACGTATCATTTTAAAGACGTCCCGACCGTGCATTTAATGCCAGGGGAACCGTTATTACTAGCATTTATTTTTAAAATGGTTGGTTATGATGCAGGCTTATGGGTCGCAAAAGTTGTCCACATTTTAATTGGCTGTGCGACGATTTTTGTTGCGATGAAGCTAGCAGAGCATTGGGTTGGTAAACAGTGGAGCTGGCTAGTCGGTTTCATCGCTGCCATTTTCCCACCGTTTATTCAAGTGGACAATTTATATTTAACAGAAGGACCGTACACGCTTGGCACAATGCTGCTGTTATACGGCTCATTAAAATTAGCGAAGCATCAAACGGATCGCTGGTTATACTTTGTCATGGCGAGTTATTTTTTAGCGCTGTATTTCCGCGTAAACATTGCGCTTTATCCAATCGCGCTCTTTATTTATTTGATCGTCAAGCGCTACCCGTGGCCGATCTATCGCCGTCACTTGCTCATTAGTATCGCCGCGCTTTTACTCGTGCTCGGTCCTTGGTGGGTGCGGAACTACATCGTCTTTGATGAGTTTATTCCATTAACAGGTGGCTCAGGTGATCCGCTGCTTCTTGGCACGTTCCAAGGGGAAAACTATCCGCGTGGCAGCTACGATGAATTTGTGGCGATTGGCAATGCACGCGTCGCAGAGGAAACGGATATTTTAAGCAAAATGCACGAGCGTGGCATCGAAGCGAAAAAGCGCATGGCACAGTGGTGGGAAGATGACCCGATGAGCATGCTAAAAAGCTATTTCGTGTTAAAGCCGATTATGTATATGGAATCGGTGTTTTATTGGCAACCGGTGTATGACATTTCTGAAAAAGTTGTCGTCACAGCGTATCGCATATTGTTGGCATTCGGTATACTCGGGTGGCTCATGATGGCATTTACGGCGAGGTTCCGTGCGGAGTTTATTTTAATTGCGACGTATGTATGCATTAACATCGCATTGAACAGTTATTACTTCGCGTTTGCGCGCTATAATTATCCACTTGTCATGCTGTGGATTATCGGAACAGTGTACGTATTGGCAACGGTTGTTCGAGCGATACGAAATCGAAAAGGAGGACATCGCCATGCGAAAGCCGGTTTTACTCATTATCCCCGCCTATAATGAGGAGCAAGTAATTCGTGGCACGTTAGACGATGTGCTTGCTTTTCAGCAACAGGAGCCGTTTTTTGATGTCATCGTCGTCAATGATGGCTCGCGTGACAGTACAAAACAGATTATTGAACAATACGTGCCACGCATTTATACGGTGCATTTGCCACACAATTTAGGCATCGGCGGCGCCGTACAAACGGGGTATCAATATGCGCATCGTCATCAGTATGAATACGCGGTGCAGTTTGATGCGGACGGACAGCACGTCATTGAAGAATTAAAAAAAATGTACGATGTCATTGAAAAAACGAAAAGCGACATGGTGATCGGCTCGCGCTTTAAGGAAAAAACAGCGTATAAAGGCGCGGTTTCTCGCCGCGTCGGCATTGCATTTTTCACATACTTTATTTACTTGTTTACCGGCAAAAAAATTATGGACCCAACGAGCGGTTTTCGCATTAAAAATCGCCGCGTTATTGAAGCGTTCGCGTACGATTACCCAAGTGATTACCCAGAGCCTGAAGTCATTGTGACCGGCCAACGAAAAGGGTGGCGCATTGATGAAATTAGCGTCGAAATGCGTCCGCGACAAGGCGGTTCGTCGTCGATTCATTCGTGGAAAACGGTGTATTATATGATGAAAGTAAGCTTAGCGGTCGTAAAAGAATGGTCAAAGTAAGGAGCGAGCACATATGAATATTTATATTTTTTCGGTGATCATTATGCTGTTTGTGTATTTGATCATTTGGAAAAACGTGAAGCAAGGAAAGCTCGGTGTACGTGATTCGATTTTATGGATTGTACTGAGCACGATTATGGGCTTAATCGTTTGGCAATATAGCTGGCTTGACTGGCTCGCTGCGCAATTGAACGTAGCATATGCACCGTCGTTACTGTTTTTAATTGCAATCATCGTATGCTTATTATTCATTTTAGACTTAATGATTCGTTTAAACGATTTACAAAAAAAGCATGTAAAGTTAGCGCAGACAGTGGCGTTGCTTGAAAGTGAACGAAAGGAGCAACAATGATGCTGCCATATGTATTGCTATTTTGTAACATTTTGCTGCTCGTCGGTGGTCAGTGGTGCTGGAAGCTCGCACTGCAAGGCAAGTCGTTAAGCAGCGTACAAGACGTTGTTAGCTTGTTTATTCATCCGTTGTTTTTAAGCGGTGTAGGCATGTACGGCATCGGTACGGTATTATACGTGCTCGTGTTAAGCAAGCTGCCGTTAAGCGTGGCATATCCACTGCAAAGCTTAGCGTATATTTTAGGCATGTTTTTAGCATGGATCGTCTTTAAGGAGCACATTACGCTGTACCAATGGATCGGCATTGTGCTCATCGTCAGCGGGGCGGTATTTATTGCAAAAGGTTCTGCAATGTAAAGCAACAGCAAAAATGTCAGAGAAAAACGTTTGATTTTCTCTGGCATTTTATTTTCTGTCGCCAAATGTGAACGGAAACAATTTAGCGGAAAATTAAAGCAACATTTTTATAAAACAGCACGTCATGGTAAAATAGCAAAGAAAGATGCGAAATTGCGCCGAACGGAACGATTTCGTCATTAATTTTTTTAAAAGGATGTTATTCAATGAAAATCGGAATTGTGGGGAATTACGGTAACGATAACAATGGCGATGAAGCCATTCTTTACAGCTTAATTCAGCAAGTAAAGGAACAATTCTCCGTAAAAAGTGAAGATATTACTGTGTTCAGTAATAATACGCAACAAACGTCCGAACGATATGGTGTCAAAAGCTACCCGCTGTATTATAAGCGCGGCAATTTATATAAAACGTTCTTTTATACGTATAAATCGAACAAGCGTTATATGGATGGCTTTGACTTACTCATTATCGGTGGGGGCGGTATTTTAATGGATTTTTATCGTCGTGAAGCGCACTTATATAGTACATATGCGTTAATGGCGAAGCACTCAGGCGTTCCATATGTTGTGTATGGCTGCGGCGCGGGACCTCTTGATACGTTAACGGGCAAAATGATGATTCGCTACATGTGTAAATACGCAGCGAACGTGTCTGTACGTGACCCAGAGTCGAAGGAGTTATTGCGTACAATTGGGGTGAAGCGTGACATTCACGTGATTGGAGATCCAGCGTTTACGATGTTTAAAGAGCGCAACAATCACCCAGATAAGCCAAAGCGTATCGGCATCTCGGCAGTGCCTGTACACAACGCAAACTATTGGCCATCAGGAGATGTCGATAAATACGACAATTATGTGCAAAGTATGGCGGCGAATTTAGATGAGCTCATTAACGAGCACGACGTGGACATTACATTTTTTGCGACGAAATATCCGCAAGATGTGAGCGTTACAAAAGATATTCGCAACAAAATGAAGCGCGCCGAAAAAGTTGATATTATCGATCGCAATTTAATTCCTGAAGACTTATTACAAGTGACGAGTGAACTGGATGTCGTCATTGGAACGCGTTTACACTCACTCATTTTAGCGACAGATGCACAAACGCCGATTATTGCGCTGTCGTATCATAAAAAAGTAACAGATTTCATGCGCTTGATTAAATCCAGTGACTTATGTATCGAGCTGCATGACTTACCAACCGATACGCGTCTTGTTTCAAAGGCATTTAGTCGTTTAACAGAGGATTGGGATACAACCGTTGAACGCACAAAGCGTATTTCAGCACATACGCACGGAGAAGCGATGAGAGGCAAACAATTATTGGCAAAGGCAGTGAAGGACAAATGAAAAAAGTATTAGTGATTAGCAATATGTATCCTTCTGCTTCACATCCTTCATACGGTATCTTTGTCAAAAATCAAGTGGAGGCTTTGAAGCGAGCGGGTGTACATGTAGACATCGCCGTCAATGACAACCCAGCTGTCGGTAAGAAAAACGTCATCACAAAATATGCAACGTGGGCTATGCGTGCAATGAAGCTTGGTCGTAAAGGGAAAGGCACATATAGCGTGACACATGCACATTACGTCTTCCCATCAGGCATGCTGTCGCTAGCATTAAAAAAATTATTTCGCATTCCATACGTTGTAACAGCACACGGTGGCGACATCGAGCGTATGGCAAAGAAAAGTGAGCGCATTCGCAATTGGACAGCGCAAATTTTAACAGAAGCACATCACGTGATCGCAGTAGGACCGGTACTTGCTGCACAAATTGAACAAGACTTTGGCGTGCCAAAAGATAAAATTTCGATTTTGAGTATGGGCGTAAACCGCAACATCTTTCAAGAAGGCGACCAACAAGCTGCACGTACAGAGCTGCGCGTTGCACAGGACAAATTCGTCTTTTTATTCGTTGGAAATGTCATCGAGCAAAAGGGCATTCAAGAGTTGCTGGACGCCTATAAACTGGTGAAAGCACAAACGATGAAGGAAGTTGAGCTAATTATTGTCGGGTCTCGTCGTGATACGCGCTTCATTGAAAGCATTCAATCGCAAGTCGATGCGACCGTGCGCTTTGAAGATCCTGTGAAACAGCCACAACTCGTAAAGTGGTTCCAAGCGGCGGATGTATTTGTATTACCGTCGCATTTAGAAGGCTTTGGTTTAGTTGCGTTAGAAGCGTTAGCATCCGGTACACCGGTCATTGCTACGCAAGTCGGTGGGTTAGTGTCGCTACTTGGCGACGGAGCAGGGAAGCTTGTGCCGGCAAAAAACAGCACGGCGTTAAGCGAGGAAATGCTGCGCGCCTTAAATACACCACGTATGCAGTATGTGAATGAGGAAGCGGTACAAGCAGCTTTAACATTGCATGATGAAGTGAACGTTACAAAACAAGTAATGGCACTTTACGACTCTGCAAGCAAAGGTGGCGAGCAACGTTGAACAAATTTATTAAAATTGTCGGCGCAGTTGCCGTCATCAACATTATTGCACGTCTATTTGGCTTCTTTCGTGAAATGGCAATCGGGTATCAATACGGTTCATCTCACGTAGCAGATAGTATTTTCACGGCATATTTATTGCCAAACTTTTTATACTTAGTTGTCGGCGGGGCATTTACGACCGCAGTCATTTCGATTTATAACCGTAAAACGACGAATCAGGCACAGTTTGTGAAGCAGTCGTTTACGATCGTTGTCGTATCATTAACCGTTATGACGCTAGCGATTATGGCGTTTACTGAGCCGTTAATGCATTTGTTTAACATCGATGAAAAAGGTCCAGAGGCATTCGATTTAGCTGTACAGCTGTTTTATTGGATGATGCCGTCGTCGATCTTACTCGCACTGGCCTCTTGGTATAGCGGCATGTTAAACATTCACGATAAGTTCCATTTATCGAGCTTTGCGATTTTACTGTACAACGTATTGTTTTTAATTATCGCAGTCGGCTTATCGTTCTTTATTGGTCCGGTAGCATACGGGATTTCGGCATTGTTTAGTGCACTGATTATGGTGTACTACGTCGCAAAAGGCTATCGCAAACTAGAAAGTCACCCAGTCGGCTTATCCTTTACGCGTACGCAATCGACGAAAGATTTATGGATTATGGTATGGCCGATTATGATCGGTGGTGCATCGATTCAAATTTATGCGATGTTACAGCGTTTCTTTGCAGGTCCTCTTGGTGAGGGGGCAATTTCAGCTGTAAACTATGCATCGAAATTAACGCAGTTCCCACAAGCGATTTTAATTACAGCGGTCACAACCGTTATTTATCCGATTTTAAGTAAGAAGGAAGCGGAGGACGATACCGCATCGATTAAAATGCTGTACTCAAAAGGGATGTATTACTTAACGCTGCTGTTAATACCGGTATCGATCTTTGCATATTTGTACGCCACAAACTTAGTACAAGTCATTTTTGAATACGGGAAATTTGATGCGTATTCAACATCGATTACTGTACCGGTGTTTGACGTGTTCGTATTATCAATGCTGTTTTTAGCGGTTAACACATACATTACACGCTTCTACTATGCAAAAGGTGATTCAACAGCACCAGTCGTATTTAGCATCGTCAACGTCTTTGTCATCAACATTGGCATTATGTACTTGTTTACGGGCGAATACGGCGCAACGGCGATCGCGTGGGCAACGTTAATTAGTTCGGTAACGAATACGATTATGCTCGTTGTATACGGGTCATATAAGTACAACTTAAAGCTTGTTGTTGATGAAACGAAACGTCAATGGTTACGTCCGTGGATTCCATTTTTACTCATTGCAGTCGTAACGTATTTCAGCAGTGAATATTTAGTGTTTGAGTACAAATGGGTGACGTTCATCGTCGGCTTAGCAATTTTCACAGCCGTAACGCTTGTGTCATTCCACTTGTTTGGCATTAAGGAAGTAAGCGGTACGTTAGATCGTGTACGTAAACGTTTTTTACGTTCGTAAGCAACATATAACTATAAACGAAGCGCCGTGCTGTCATCGACACATGGACGCTTCGTTTTTGTTGGCGCGGGAAAGTGCGCTATTGCTTCAAGCGAAATAAACAATGAAACCGTTTTGTTTTGTAATATATTAATTGAATGCGCTCAGCTGTAACGTATGTATTTTTTTTACAATGAATATCTAGTCTTAAAATTGTATATAAATTCGGAGAAATGAGCATTAAGTTGTAGGAATTTCGAATTTCTACTATGTTTATGTGGTTAATGTTTCAAAAATATAAACTTTCTTGTATAATCAATTGTATTGTTTGGGAATGAGAGAACCCAAAATGAAGCTATAGAAAGATAAAAGGTGAGGACATGGCAAGAGGAAGAAAAGTCAATTCAAACGGCGAACGTAGTAAACAACTATTATTAGAAAAGGCGATTGAGTTATTCGCACAAAACGGCTATCATCAAACAAAAATTAGTGACATCGTAAAAGCAGCAAATTTAACTCAGCCAACATTTTATCTATATTTTGAAAGCAAAGATTCGCTGTTCAATAGCTTAAATGCAGAGTTTAACGAGAAGCTCATGTCAATCTTTGATACAGAAGTAGAGGGCAATCTTTCACTTAGCGCACTACAGCAAAAATTAGAGAGCGTTTTCACATTCTTTGCGCAAAATCCATTATTAACGAAAGTTGGCTTTTTCGAGGCAATGGATGCAGCTGTTGTCAAAGCTGAGCTTGCAGAGCTGTTAAAACAAGGCATTACAGGCGTACATGGTGTAGAACAACCGAAATTAATTGCAGAAGCACTTGTTGGAACAGTGGAGCGTTTAACGCTAACATGCGTATTAACAGGCGAGTATACACCGCAACAAGCAACAGAAGCAGTAATGTCGATCTTCTTTGCATCAGCGAAAGAACTTGTATAATTAAAATAAAGTACGGTATGAACATGTGGATGTTCTACCGTACTTTTTTGTTCATCGTTATTTTGGACTTTTCACATCGAGGTCATCGTGGGTCAAGCGTGTCGTTACAAGCGATCTTTATGCGACAACGTGATTTTATGATCATAAAAATTATTGTTCAATAATAATTTTTTGGATTTTGCCACGTTGTGAAGCAGTCGGCTTTGTAATGAGCGCATACATATGACCAGCTTGGAGCTGTTCGTTTAACGTAAAGCGTGCATAGCGTTTTCCTGATTTTCTCGCCGTGAAATCAATGGTGCGGTTTGTGCCTAATTCAATGAATGCATAACGCTCCTGCATATTGACAGCAAGTTGCTTATGCATAATGTGTAAGCTAGATGTTTTCGGGTCTTTGATGAGCGGCGGTTGCACATCGTATAAGCCGCTTTCGACAAGCGCATCAAAATGAGCATCTTCAAGCGCATAGTCTGTTTCAATATCAGGTGTTACACCCACTCCATGAATCGGCTGCTTATTCGGCCCCGTAAACGTCGCAATCGTTAATTTTAAATGGCTGCCATCACGCAGTTCAAAGAAGCGCTGCATCGAGCCTTTTCCGTACGATGTGTGGCCATATAAAATAGCTGCTTGTTGATCTTGAAGCGCAGCTGCCGTCATTTCAGAAGCACTTGCGCTATATTCATCGATCAGTACGCGCGTGTTAAGTGGGAATTTATTTAATGTCCCAATTGACGGCGCGATGCTTTCGCCGAAGCGGTCGTGTAAAATGTACGCTGTTTTCGCGTTCGGGAACATGCCGATAATGCGCTCTGCAACATCTACATAGCCACCACCATTACCTTGTAAATCGACGATAAACGATGTTGCACCTTGTCGACGTAAATCGCTCAGTGCGTTGCGCATTAAGCGGTCCGCATTATCGCTAAACGTGTAAAGCGCAATGTAGCCGATATTGCCGTGCAATAAAACCGTTTCAGATTGCGGCGATGAAAACTTTTGACGTGTTAACGTAAGCGTTGTAATTTGTCCATCCGGCGTTAAAATCATTAGTTTCACATTCGAGCCAGCAGGACCTTTTAAATAGCTTGCGGCTTCCTCACTAGAGCGCCCTGCAAGTGATGTACCATCCGCTTGTAAAATGATCGTCCCTGCCACTAAGCCCGCTTGCTCAGCAGGACCTTCTTTAATGACGTCGGAAATGAGCACCCCTTGTTCATGCTCCGTTAAATACACACCAATACCAACTGTTTCTAAATCAACGGCTTGAATGTACTGCTCATACTCTTGACGTGTGAAAAATTGTGAATACGGGTCAAGCGTCTCCATCATGCCTTCAATCGAAGACGCTTCGTAAAATGGTGTCGGCAACTCATCCGCGTAGTTTTCCTCAATAATTGTTCGAACTTCATCAACGGATGCTGCATTTGTGTGGACAGCGCCAAATGTTAAACACGCGAACATAAACGCACTTACTAATTTTTTCATCGCACCTGCTCCTTTATTGTAATATATAAATAACATGTATGAATGGATCCTTGTTGTAACAACCTAACTATATAAAAAAAGAGTGCCCATGACGGACACTCTCATTATAGCATTATTTTTTTGTGAAATTCGAAACAATATAACCAATAATCGCACCGACAAACGCAGGAATTAACCAACCTAAGCCTTGCCCTTGTAATGGTAATAAGTTTAACGCATCTTGGTACGCTTTTACGTTCACGCCAGCAGCGACTAAACCGTCGTTGATGCTGACAACAAGTGTGAATAGTAACGCGCCGATGTAAACGGCTGGGCGACCGCCGAATGTGTTATGTGCTAATGATAAGAAAATTAAAACCATCGCCAGTGGGTATAACAGCATTAATACCGGTAATGTAATGGATAATAATGTTGCTAAACCAAAGTTCGCCACAACACCACTGAATAGTGAGAACGCGATTAAATATGTTTTATACGAAATTTTTGGATACACTTTGTTGAAAAACTGTGCATTCGCTGTTGCTAAACCGATTGAAGTTGTTAAACATGCAAGTAAAATAATAGCTGATAAAATCGCTTGACCTGCGCTGCCGTAAAGCTCTTGTGCAACAGCGGCGATAATCGCACTACCTGTACCTGAGCCTTCGATGAAGCCGATTGAATCTGTGCTCGTTGCACCGATAAAGCCAAGTGAAATGTAAACGAATGCTAAACCAATTGCTGCGATCATGCCAGCGAAAATTGTTGATGAAACAATTTTTTTCGGCTCTGTAATGCCGCGACCTTTTAACGCTTGAATGACAACAAGACCGAATACTAAACCAGCAAGCATATCCATTGTGAAGTAACCTTGTACGAAACCTTCTGTAAATGGATTGTCAATGTAGTTGCCGCTAGGAGCGTTTAATGCGCCCATTGGTGAAATAACGGCTTTAATTGTTAATACGACGATTACGATTAATAATAACGGCGTTAAAATTTTGCCGACGATGTCAACGATTTTTGTTGGGTTCAGTGCCACAAATAACGTTAAAGCAAAGAACACGATTGTCATAATGATTAACGGCCAAGGTGAGTTGGCAAGAGAATCGGATAAGTATGGAACAACGGCAATTTCATATGAAACCGTTGCTGTACGTGGCCATGCAAATAACGGCCCGATTGATAAGTATACGATCGATGTGAAGATTAAGCCGAATACTGGGTTAATGCGTTGTGAAATAAATAGTAAGTCGCCACCAGATTTTGCGATTGCGACGATTGCTAGTAACGGAAGACCAACACCCGTTGTTAAGAAACCAGCTAATGCCCAAAAGATTTCTTCCCCTGATTTTTGACCAAGCTCAGGTGGGAAGATAATGTTCCCTGCACCAAGGAATAATGCAAAGAGCATTAACCCGATTGCAAGATTATCTTGCATAAATTTTTTCATGTTCATCAAAACTCCCTTAAAGTTGTAAAAGTGTAAATTTTCAAATAATTCAATCCGAAAAAAACAAATATTTTTGTTGAAACGTCAATTATGCGAAAAATGCAATAAAATCAAGACAAGCTATAAGATATTATATTTTCAGAAAAAAAGCAATGATAAAAATGTTAATTAGTCTTAAATACCTATGAAATCGGTTTCTTATGTTGTATGTTATTGTCGGATTATATATGATTGCTATTTTATCACGATAATATTTGAATTGTCCGAAAATTGAAAAATAAAAAGGATTTATACGAAATCGTGAAAAAAAGATGCGTAACGCACAAAAATAAATAGCACGAAGGTGTGTAAGTTATTTCGAGATAATATAAAAAGTAGTGAAATTTACGAGTGTTCGTCATGAAAGAGCAGCAAAAAAGCCATCCGAAATAATCGCTTTCGAATGGCTTTTTCGTCGTTATTTTCGTTGATTTTGCTCGTTTTGCACAACATATAAAGTGATAAAAAAGTCAATTGACCTATTTACAATATTACTTTGCTTGTTGTGGTACGCGTGCAGCCCAACGTGTAAAGTCTGCTTCGTGTAAGTTTGTCGTTAAGTCAGCAGGGTACACGAACGTCCAAGGTTTTGATGTGTTTGCTTTCACAACTAATACAGGATCTAATTTAAATGTACCGTTTGCGACAGCCGTCCCTGTTGCATCCACAACTTCAAGCGGTAGTTGCTCTAAGTTAATGTCGCGGTCGTTTCCGTTACGAATTAATAACGTAATCGCTAAGCTGCCGTTATCCATTTTCACATGTTGAATACCTGTGAAGTTCACTTCTTTATCGCGTAATTTTGGTAATTCTTTCACGATGCGACGAAGCTCTTCTTTTTGTGTTTCATTTAATTGCTTCTCCCATTGTGCATCAAGGTCTAATTGATGACCGCGAAGCGATACTAAGTTGAACGCGATTTTCCAACCTTCACCTGGGATTTCGTCTGTTAATAACGATTCTTTTTTGAATGTGAATACCCATGGGCGTGCACTTTCAGCTGGAATTGTGCCAAGCTGTGCGAAATCAAAGCTTTGTTTCGCCACAACATTGCCTTCAGCGTCTGTGATGAATAAATCAATTTCTTTTAATTCGATTGATTGGTTTAATGATGAACGGAAAAAGGCTTTAACGTTCCAAGCGCCTGTTGCATCATCTTCTTCGATGTTGATCGCGGCAAGTGATAATTGGTTTGGCTTTAACGGCTCTAAATCGTTTGCTAAGAAGTTAAATACATACTTCTGCTCTTGTGGCACGTTCCAATCTGGGTGGAATGATAATTTCGTATGCACCTCTTGCTTTTGCGTTGAAATTTGGCCCTTTTTACCGCCTAATACGTCCTTTGAATCGACTGTACTGTTTTTACCGACTTTATCTGACTTTTTAAAGAATGAAAATAAACCCATTATTGTTGTTCCTCCTGACGCTCTTTCAGCATTTTCGCAAAGTTAATAACTTCCTTCACGACTGAACGGCGTAATTCTTGATAGTTTCGACCGAATAATTCTAATCCTTCACGCTGATAAATGCGCATTGGATCTTCTTGTTGGTAATGACGTAAGCCGATCCCTTCTTTTAAATGTGCCATTGATTCTAAATGCTTCACCCACATCGCGTCTAGACGCATCAGCATTACTTGTGGAATGAGCTGCGCAATTTGCTCGTTTTCATTGTATGCTGCGAGCAACGCCTTTAGTTCATCAATTGCTGGTTCGACTTGTTTAAATAACACATCCGTTTTTTGTGCTTGGCGGTCAAGTACAACAGGCGTTAACGTTAATGAATTAATCGTTTCTTCCATTGTATTGAAGTGCCAATCCATCGGCATCGCATCATCTGGTGCGTTTTCACGAATCGCAAAGTCGACCGTTTCATCCAGCATTTGGACAAGCTGCTCCATCGTTGCTTCGCCGCTAATGATTTTGTTGCGTAAGCCGTAAATAACGCCGCGTTGGTCATTGATGACATCATCGAGCTTTAAGTTGTACTCGCGCATACCTTGCTGAGAACCTTCAACGATGCGTTGCGTACGGCTCACCAGCTCGTGCACTTCTTTGTTTGTAATCATGCCTTCTGCGTTTTTCGTCATTTTCTTTTTGAACTTTTCCACGTCGTCTTTAGCGAAGCGACGGAACATATCATCGTCAAGCGATAAAATGAATTGGCTTTCACCAGGGTCCCCTTGACGACCAGAGCGTCCGCGCAATTGGTTATCGACGCGACGACTTTCGTGCTTTTCAGTACCTACTACGAATAAACCACCAAGCTCGCGCACACCTTCACCTGGTACGATGTCCGTTCCGCGTCCAGCCATGTTCGTTGCGACCGTGACACGTCCTTTTTGCCCAGCTTCTGAAATGAGCTCGACTTCTTGCTCGACTGTTTTCGCATTTAATAGTTGGAACTGTAAGCCAACGTCCTTTAATGCTTTTGCGACAGCTTCTGATTGTAAAATCGATGTTGTGCCGACTAACACAGGTTGCCCTTTGTCGTGACGCTCTTTGACAATTTTCGCTACGTAGTCATACTTTTCTTGCGTATGCTCGAAAATAATATCTTGCTGGTCGATGCGTAGGCGAGGGCGGTTTGTTGGAATTTGAATCACCGACATGCCGTACACTTCTGTAATTTCTTTTTCTTGTGTTTTCCCTGTACCGGTCATCCCTGAAAGCATTGGGTACATACGGAAGTAGTTTTGAATCGTTACTTGTGCTTGCGCTTTGTTTTCTTCCGTAATTGTCACGCCTTCTTTAGCTTCAAGCGCTTGGTGAAGACCGTCTGACAATGAACGACCTTCCATAATGCGTCCTGTAAACATATCAACAAGCTGAATTTTATCGTCTTTTACGATGTAATCAACGTCGCGTTCAAACATAACGTGCGCACGTACCGCTTGAATGACGTAATGATAAAGCGTTTGATGATCTAAGTCGTATAAGTTATCGATGCCAAATGCGCGCTCTACTTTTTCAATCCCTTGATCGGTTAGGGCAGTCGCTTTCGTTTCATCGTCAAACTCATAATCTTCATCCGCTTTAAAACGCTTCGCAAGCATCGAGGCGATTTGGTGAAGCTCCTCGTTTGCGGACATTTTCCCAGCGACAATTAACGGCGTTTTCGCTTCATCGATTAATACCGAGTCAACTTCGTCAATGATGGCGAAGTGATATGGGCGCTGTACGCGATCTGCTACACTATGTACCATGTTGTCACGTAAATAGTCGAAGCCAAATTCCGTGCCGACACCGTATGTGATATCTGCTTTGTACGCACGTTGCTTTGCATCTGGCTCCATCATTGGTACGTTTAACCCAACTGTTAAGCCAAGGAAGCGGTGAATTTGTCCAATTTGGTCGAAGTCACGCTTTGCTAAGTAATCGTTTACGGTAATAACGTGCACACCTTTTCCTTCTAACGCGCGCACGTAAGAAGGTAGGGAAGCGACAAGCGTTTTCCCTTCACCAGTAGG
This sequence comes from Caryophanon sp., assembly GCA_018384745.1. Taxonomy (GTDB): domain Bacteria; phylum Bacillota; class Bacilli; order Bacillales_A; family Planococcaceae; genus Caryophanon. The sequence goes on from JAHAYH010000070.1 coordinate 16,801, forward strand.
CATTTCGGCGATGTTTCCTTCTGTTAATACGAGGCCGCCGATCAGTTGCACGTCGAAGTGACGCATGTTTAACACGCGCTTAGAAGCTTCACGTACGAGAGCGAATGCGTCTGGAATAATCGATTGCACCGTTGCGCCTTGTTCGATTTTTTCTTTGAACGTAAATGTCATGTTTTTTAATTCATCATCTGACATGTTCGCATACGTTGGCTCTAGCTTGTTAATTTGTTCAACAATTTTATAGTATCCTTTTAATTCGCGTTTACTTGTTTGTTCTTTATTGCGTTTAAAAAATGAGAACATTGTATTTACTCGCTCCTTCTACTAAGCCTAAAACTATGCTAGGCATTTTATAATTTTATCAAATAAATAGTAGAATGACTACAATACATCGTATCGTGTTGTGAACGTCACGTGTTTTTTGAACGATTTTAGGCGCAAAAGGACAATGCAACAAAAGTTTGACATGCGTTGCAACTTCATAGAGAAATTTTCGTTATTATAGGTAAACAGTGTTTTTTTAACTATTTCATGGTATACTACGGTAGAATTGCTATGAATAGAACTTAAAACAATTGAGGAGGTTTGACGTGATTTACGTGTCTCTCGTCGTGGCTTTTGTCGCGTCCATTTTACTAACTCCGCTTGTGAAAAAATTAGCCTTTAAAATAGGAGCGGTAGATGCACCGAACCATCGAAAAGTGCATGCGCGCATTATGCCACGCTTAGGTGGTCTTGCCATCTATTTCGCATTTTTAATTGGATATATATTTTTAAAAGTAACAACAGGGTTTGAAACACAATACGGTACAGCTATTTTAATCGCTGCTACGATCATCGTCATTACAGGTGTTATTGATGATATGCGTGAAATTTCTGCGAAGGCGAAAATGCTTGGACAGTTAGCAGCAGCACTTGTTGTCGTATTCGTTGGTGGCATTCAAATTGAGTTCATCAACTTACCATTTGGTGGTACGATTGACTTCGGTTTACTAGGGATTCCATTAACAATTTTATGGATTGTCGGCATTACAAATGCCATTAACTTAATTGACGGCTTAGACGGCCTTGCAGCAGGTGTATCAACAATTGCGTGTATTACGCTTGCGGTGATGGCGATGATTATGGGTAACGGTTTCGTTATTGCCATGGCATCAATCTTAGCTGCGGCATCATTAGGTTTCTTATTATTCAACTTCCACCCAGCGAAAATTTTCATGGGTGATACGGGTGCATTATTCCTTGGATTTATGATTTCAGTGATCGCGTTATTAGGTTTTAAAAACGTTACGATCATTTCATTCATCATTCCAATCATCATGTTAGGTGTACCGATTTCGGATACATTTTTCGCGATTGTACGTCGCCTGCGTACAGGGAAAAAGTGGTCAGACCCAGACAAATCACATTTACATCACTGTTTATTAAACCAAGGCTTCACGCACCGTCAAACGGTATTAATCATTTACGGTATTGCAGCAATGTTTGGTTTAGCAGCGGTAATCTTCTCAATGGCAAAAGTATGGGGCGCCATTATTTTAATCGCTGTCATCTTACTCGCAATTGAGTTGCTTGTTGAAGTCATTGGCTTAGCGGGGAAAAACTACCGTCCATTGCTCAACTTTATGAAAACATTTAAATAACTACCGATAAAAAACACCTGTGAGCGCTAGTACACAGGTGTTTTTTGCTAAGTATTCAATATGAAAAACATTCGATACAAAACAAAGCGTGATCGGGAAATTTTATGTTTCCGATCACGCTTTTTCACGATTTGACAACGCTTTGTTTCGCGGACGCAATCCTGGGCGCTTGCGATGGCAAGTCTCTCGACACGTTCGTTTCCCCTAGGAGTCGCCGCTTCACACGCGATGTCCTCAAATTTTCACAATGAACTTCCTCTGTTGAACAATGAAATATCACTTCTATCCGAGGCTGTTTTCCAATATGCTCTTCCTAACGATTAATTTCTGAAATCGAACTCAAATTCTTCTGATGGTTGTAGGTCTGTTTCATTTTGTGAATCGTTATAGAACGTGTCATTTGAATCATCATAATTACTGTCGCCATAACCGCGATCGTACGGGGATGTTTCTGGAACAGTTACGTCTTCATCAAAAGTTGATGAATAAATACCTAAATGACGCTGTAAAATTTCACGATTTTCATTTAACGAATCTTCGTCTAGTTTGTAATAGTAAACACCTGTAGACATATCGTCTTTACCTTCTAAATTTAACGTATCAATATTCGATGTGCCATCTGATAAATACGAAATTAACGATTTAATTTCATCAAACTTCATATCTGTGCGCATGTTGTCACCGACTGCATCAATGACATTTGCGTATTTCGTAATCGATGTTACCGATGTCCCTTTTTGAATGATCGCTTTTAACACTTGTTGTTGGCGTTTGCCGCGTTCAACGTCACTATCCGCTTTTCGCGTGCGCACAAGTGCCAGCGCTTCAGAGCCTGATAGTAAATGACGACCTTCTGTTAATTGAATCGAACGGTTATCAAATTCGTCCTTTTCTAAAATGTCGTACGGTACGTCCGCTACGACACCACCTAATGCGTCTACCACATCAATAAACGCGTTGAAGTTCATTTTCACGTAATAGTCGACAGGGATGTTGAATAACTCCTCAACAGCTTCAATTGTCGCCTTCGTTCCGCCGAATGCGTGTGCATGTGTAATTTTATCTTTAAAACCAACATGTGGGATGTACGTATATGAGTCACGAGGAATGCTTAACATTTTAATCGATTTATCTTCGTTATTTAACGTCGCTAAAATTAATGCGTCAGAGCGAGAATTACTCTCCCCTTGTCCACGTTGTAAGCTATCGTCCACACCGATGAATAAAATCGAAATGCTGTCTTCCAGTGGCTCAATTTCTTCCTCACGTAATTCGGATTGTTCGCGGTCGTCAATTGCTTCAAATGCGCCTTGTGCTGCGGTTTCTACTTGCTTTGATAAGTACACACCATAAGCTGTAAACGATAGCAGCAGTGAAGCAACAACAAGCGCGAAAACTTTTAAAGTAAGTCCTAACTTTGAACTTTTATTCGTTTTTTTGCTCATATACTATAAAGTCTCCCCTTAAGTCGAATCGTTAAGACGACAAATTTACTCTAATCGGTATTATACTATGTCAAAAAAATGCCGTAAACGTCAAATCAATTTATTGACGTTCAAACTCTAAGAATTGTTCCAAATGTACGACAATTTTTGCTTGCCCATTTGTCAGCTCGGTCATCCAATTTGTAAATGTATCAACATCTTTTTTCTCTACATAGACAAATACATCGACGGCCTCTAAATAATCGATTTTTTCAAGGGTGTAATGAGAAGATCGCACTTCATTTTCAACTTTGCCGAGCCATGTATAATCAACGCTTACTTTCATGAGCGCATGCATTTTACGTTCGACGACTTTCGCTGCATCAATGCCTTCTGTTGTTGCTTTACCGTAAGCGCGGATTAATCCGCCACCACCAAGTTTAATGCCCCCAAAATAACGGGTAACAACTACTACAGTGTCTTTTAAGTGCTGTTTTTTTAGTACTTCAAGCATTGGCACGCCAGCTGTTCCACTCGGCTCACCGTCGTCGTTCGCTTTTTGAATGGAATCATGCTCACCGATTAAGTAACATGAGCAGTTATGGGTTGCTTGGGGATGTTTCTTTTTAATAGCGTCAATAAAGGAAAGTGCTTCTTGTTCTGTTTCAGCACGACTTACATAAGTCAAAAATCGTGATTTTGAAATCGTAATTTCACTTTCTCCATATCCTTTTACAGTTAAATAGTCTTGGCGCATATGAGATTAGTCTCCTTTTTTGTTATAGATATTGATTGTTGGTAAATAAGATTATATTTAACATAAAAAATGTTATAATAAAAGTACTAGTATTTATCATGTTTGAGCGAGAATACCCCCACCTCAAGGAATGATACAGGCGCAGCCCGATGAGTAGGTGGGGGATGAATCGCTTATTTTTCTTCAGATTTTTCAACAATTGCTTGACCAAGGGGATATTTACAAGG
>JAHAYH010000073.1 GCA_018384745.1 Caryophanon sp.
ATAATCATCGCTGAAAAGAAACAGCAAACCATCGCTTGTGCCCTTCATTGAGGCAGCAACGGCGATACCACCCACGATACGAGTACCATACACAGCACCGGTGTTCACGTTACCGCGAATCACGCAACTTGAGGCGGCGTTGCCCACGATACCTGCGATGTTGGTCTGTGCGTTAGCCTTGTGGCTTGCGTCGATGCTATCGCCCACGATGAAACCATCGTTTTGGCAATATTGAACAATACCTGCTGATTGTGCCACGATACCGGCTGCGTAAGAGCTGCCGGCTACGATGCGACCAGCATTGTAGCAACTTTCCACAAGTGCGTCGGGCTGATTGAGAGCCACCACGCCACCTGCGTAACTGGTTGAAGTGACGCAAGATGCGTAGTTCTTACAGTTGATTACGCGGCCGTAGTTCACGGCTGCGATACCTGAAGCGTAGTTGTAAGCCTTGAATGAGCAGTCGCCTGCCATGGTGAGGTTCTTCACTGTACCGTTTTCGCCTACGAAGCCGATGAACGATACTGCCAAGAGCGAATTCTTGCTGTCGGCCTTGCCGTCGTCGCCGTAAACCACACCGTCGATGTTGAGGTTGTGGATAGCGAAGCCACCGCCGTCGTAAGTGGCGTTGAGTTGGCGTGCGCTGTTGCCGCCCATGCCAATGCCGCCGAAGCCGGTTGCGTCGATGTCGTTCACTTGCTTGAAGAAGTCGCCCTTGAAGGTTTGACCATATTCAGAAATGCCCTTGTTGAGCGACTCAAGGTCGGCCTTGGTCTTAATCAAATATGGGTCGGCTTCTGTACCCGAACCGCTGAAGAGCGATGGGTTGACGGTAGCGAGAGCATACATCTTAAATTGGCTCTTATCCACAGAAGAGAGTGCCACAAGCACTTCGTTTGAATAAGTGTTCTTTACTGTCACGGTGTTGCCATCAATCTTCAGACCGGTGGTTTCGTTGGAGAAAGTCTTGCCGTCGAAAAGTTTCCAAATGATGTTGTTCTTGTCAGAGAGAGTGAAAGTGTTGCGCACCTTCGACACGTTGTCGTTCTCGTGGAAGAATATAGGAGCCACGCTCATGTAAGCGGCGTTGGTATCGGCATAGGTTTTCAGGCGTGGGTAAAGACCCTCGGTGAACACCCATACTGATGGATCAAGACCTTCGATAGCCTTGCCGCTGGTGAGTTGGGCTGTGGTGAGTTCCATGTGCTTAACAGAGTCGGGAGCAATTACACCCACCATCTTGGTGTCGTAATACACATTGGTGAATACGCTATCGCGATATGTTGCACCATACACACCCATAGAATTGCGTGTGGCAAGGTTGCGAACTTCGCCATAGTTGAGGCAGCGTTGAATCTTTGAGAGGTTGTACCACTGCTTTTCAGGATTTGATGAACTGATGCTGTATGATGGAGTGGTTACATAACCAATCACACCACCCACACTGTTAGAGGCTGCCGAGTTGATAACGATG
>JAHAYH010000079.1 GCA_018384745.1 Caryophanon sp.
ATCGTAGATATGGTAGAGGCTCATTGCAGGCATTTTTATATTCGTGCCAACAGATGCTCTTCCTTCTACGATTCCATGTTTGCCTTTTCTTTATTGTGCGTCAAATAGCGCTTTAAATTGTGGGAATGTCACCGAACGCTGCACGTCAATACGTGGCACGCGGTATACATCGTCCCCTAGCTGTACGTAGTCTTTACGCGTCGTAAACGCCATTTTTATGCCGATCTCTTTTAGCACATCAATTGTATGGTCGTTATATTGCCCAAACGGATACGCAAAATAGTCGTGTGGGAATACCGCTAAACTCGTTTCGAGATCTTGTTTTACAAGCGGCAGTGGCTCACAAACAAGTGCGCCGCAACTACCGATCGCAAAGCGGTGCATGTTGTGCGTATGCCCTTCAAATGTAAACACATCACGCATATCGTCCATTTCCTGCAAACTTAAAAATTGCAAACGGCTCGGATCAAACGGCTGTGGACGGCTCGGCGTACGCGACGTAATGATGAAATTTGTCGCTTTAAAATCAAATGCTTGTAGTAACGGGTACGCATAATGGCGCGTCGTCGTTAATCCATCATCAAACGTTAATGCAAACGACTTGGCCGAAATGTTTTGTGTACCGTTAATGTAACCGTATAAATCATCTAGCGTAATGGTGTTATACCCTAAGTCTTTCACATATTCCATATGGAAAATAAATGTCAGTGGGTCGACCGTTGCGTTATTAGCATAGTTTTCATTTTCACTGTCGCGTAACAAATGATGATATAGCAGCACCGGGACGCCTCGGTCTAGTTGCAACTGCTCTTTTTTCACATAGGCTACTTGTCCAAATAGCTGCACTTCATAGCTTTGTTCCGTCTCGCCGACGACAATAAAACGGCGATCAGCAACTGCTGTATAAAACGGTTGCGTAAAACGGTCTGTCGTGTAAAATACCGTTTCCTCGGTCGTCACCATGACGCGCTGTTTGTCGTTTACCGGCTGCATCGAAGCGTCCGCCGTTTCAATTTGTTCTGTGCGTCGTACATAGCCTGTTGCCGTTTCTACTTCGACAACGATGTGATTCTCTTCCTCCCGAACGGTTTCATAATATACGTTCGGCTCAATCGTACCAATTTGCTCGTGTGTCGTTGTATCATAAACAGGCTGTTCTTCGCTTGCGATAGTGCCAGCTGCCTCAGCAGTTGTGCTGCCAAGCCATAAGCTTGCTGCGAGCGCTAAACTCCATTTTAATCGTTTCATTCATAAAGCTCCCTTATGTATAGTCATTTCCATTGTATACAAATTTTTAGGATAAAAAAGTAAATTTTAGAAAGTGACAAATAAATACTATAAAACGCAAAAAACTACACACATACATGTGTAGCTTTTTGCCGTTAAAACATTCGATATCCTGCTGCTCGAAGCATGCGCATCGTAATACCCGATACAATCGCCCCTGCAAGTCCGCCAAGCAAAATGACTGCATCCACCACTTGCAATGATGTGAGTTTATGTAGGAGCGCTGGCCATGAAACAGTCGGTTGGAATATGTAATCGAGCCAGCTCACTTCATCAATGATCAACACCACAACGATTGGATAAATGAGCGCCATCATCCACGTCACGCGCAGCAACATATTTAATAAAAATCCAATGCCAAAAAACATCACAAAAAATAACACGACTGAAACGATTACTTGCACTAATGAAATTTCATTCACCGCATACGCCCCCTATCCGTTACACATTAAGTGTACACGAACGCGCATTTTCAAGCAATGACGCAGCCAATTTCATCATTTATAAAAAGACGTGATACGCACTGTAACCAAAAATCGGATCCGGCTCCACGTTTTGTTGACGCTCGAGCGGCTGCTGTAAATTTCCTTCTGCTGCAAAAAGACGCAGCATAAACGACGAATCGGGATCTTCAGCAAGCTGTGTCGGATGAAGCCACTGCGCATCGGACAGCTCGCGCGGATCAATCGTAATAGCACCCTCCTGAGCACGCGCTAAAAAAATAACCATGTTATCACTCACGGTATCGCGAATAACGCCGCTACGAATGCCGTACACCCCTTCAATTGTACAATCGATCCCTGTTTCTTCTTTTACTTCACGAACGGCTGCTGCATCGAGCGTCTCCCCGCCATCAACAAACCCTGCTGGAATCGACCACACATCTTTTAGTCCACCGTATGTTTTTTTGACGACGAGCCATTCTCCCTTTGCATTGCTGACGATCGCTCCAGCACCAAGCCATACATTCCCTCGCTCTTTTTTCATACCCATTCCTCCTTAAAAATAGCTGCCCGAATGCTCGGACAGCTACAGTTCGATTAAAACGGTCTAAACTTTCCTTTTTTCGCTACAAGCGATGGGCCACCTACGAGCAATAACGCACGGTTGTCCACGACTTTTTTCAGCGCTGCTGCCGGCTTGCCGACGATTTTTTTGCCAAACGGTGCGCCGATTGCTGAGCTATGTCCAAGCGAGCAAACCGCCCCTTTATCGCTATATACAAAGCCTTCTGTTGGCTCATTGTGCATTAAGTGCTTAATGTTTTTCGCAATAACGACCGCCTGCTGCATCGCAATTTGCGCAGTTGGTGGATATGGACGCTCCGTCTCTGGATTTAAAAAGACGCTGCAATCCCCAACGATGAACACGTCATCAAATCCTGGAGCGCGTAAATCATCACGAACCATAATGCGCGCGCGGTTATTGTCGATGCCGCTTGACTCAATCAACGAGTTGCCGCGTACACCCGCTGCCCAAATGACCGTACCAGCTTCGATAAAATCAAATGTGTCGTCACCTGTTTTAATTTTCACACCTGCTTCTGTTGCCTCAACAACCGGTGTACCAATCGAAAACTCCACACCTTTTGATGATAAATAGTCTTTCGCATACGCGACAAGTCCTTCATCGAAGCCTGGTAATACCGTTGGCGCCGCTTCGACACAAATGATGCGCACCTTTGACTGAGGAATGTTAAACTCTGCGCAAATTTCCGGTACGCGGTTTGCAAGTTCCCCTAATAATTCGATCCCTGTAAAGCCTGCACCACCTACGACGATTGTGAGCTTCGTATCATCTTTCACATCATCTTTTGTCCACGATACAAATTGTTGCTCAATATGCTCACGTACGCGACGTGCTTTATTTAAATCAGCAAGCGACAATGCGTGCTCCTTTAAGCCGGTAATGCCAAACGTTTCCCCTTCAAAGCCTAAGCCGATCACTAAATAATCATACGTCAGCTCGCCTGCATCTGTGTCAACTTTACGCGCAGCAACGTCAATATTTGTTACCGTCGCTTTCATAAACGTAATGCCTGCCCCGATTACTGATTCGATCGGATAACTCGCACGCTGTGGAGAAATCGTGCCCGCTGCTACTTCATGTAGCCACGTTGTTTCATAGTGATAGTCGTTTTTATTGACCAAAATAATATCTGCGTTTTGCGTTCCTACTGTTTTCTTTAAATTAACTGCTGTTGTTAATCCACCGTAACCTGCACCTAACACTACGATTTTTGGTTTATTCACTGTCACAACCACCTTTTCTCTGTTTCGCACTACCGCTAGGAGCTTACGCTGCTCGCCGTAGTTTATTTTCAAACTTTTTCCTATATTTATTCTATTTGTTTCATAGCTGTTTTTCAACCGATATTAGTCACGAGTTGTTTTCACTCGTTCATACATGCGCACAACTTCATAAAAAAAAGCCCCTTCGCGCATGTTGTTCAACATTTGCGCAAAGAGGGCTTGATCCGTTTATTCACATGGTTGTGGTTCTGCTGGACGTGCTGCTGCTTTGAAGCTTGTACCGCAGCCACAGTTCGCAATTGCATTTGGATTGTCGATTGTAAAGCCGCCACCCATTAATGATTGCTTATAGTCAATTTTTGTGCCGTTTAAAATTGGTGCATCTTCGCCTTTTACGACGATTTGTAAGCCGTGCTGTGCATCTTCTAAGTCATCGTCGTTTTTTTCCATTGTAAACGACATGCCGTATGTTAAGCCGCTGCACCCTCCGCCGTTTACGCCTACGCGTAAAAATGCACCTTGCTCTTCATTGTGCTCCATCATTTCCTTAATGCGAAATGCTGCTGCTTCTGTAATAATGACTACTTGTTTTTCTGCTGTCATTTCCGGTCACCTTCCTTTATATGCTTATTATCTATATTTCAGAAACATTTTTCAATTAATTCGTTTCAAACACGAGCAGTTGTTGAAAACTACTGATATAATATAACTAATTTAGCGATCCTGAAAAATAAGTACATTCACATAAAAAAGGAGGTCCTTTAGATGGAGATTTCGCCATATTATGAAAAGAAATTCGACTGTCCTCACTGTAAAACTGCGTTTAAATCACTAAAAATTCGGAAAAATGCAGTGCGTATTGATGCAACAGATACCGACTTTTACCCTACGTATAAAGAAGGCTCGGCGAAGGGCTATTATTACAATGTGTTCGTCTGTGAGCATTGCGGGTACTCGTTCACCGAAGACTTTTCACCGTATTTCGCCCCAGGTGTGCAGCAAAAATTAACGGAACAAGTATGTGCTCACTGGACGCCGCATCACTTTAAAGGAGAGCGTACAGCACACGAAGCGATTCAAGCATACAAACTAGCTTTTTTATGCGGTACGATCAAGCAAGAGCGCCACATTATTTTAGCGGGACTTTTGTTGCGTATTGCGTGGCTCTATCGCGAACTTGGCAACAAACCACAAGAAATACGTTTTCTTCGCTTATCACTTGCGCAATATAATGAATCGTACTCAACAGGCGACTATGAAAAGCTGAACATGTCTGAAATGCGCGTCCTTTATATGATTGGTGAGCTCGCATTTCGCCTTGATGATATCGAGCAAGCAACGCGTTACTTCTCGCGCATTATTGAACGTCAATCGCTTGGCGGCGATGCGAAAATTGTCGACATGGCAAAAGAGCGTTGGGAATGTGTACGTGCGATTCGAGAAGAACGTCGCGCCCACATACAAGCATAAAAAAAGAAGCGTAAAGCACAGTGGCTTTCACGCTTCTTTTGCTCTATTAAAATACTTGTTCTACTTCAATAATCCCTGGTACTTCTTCTAATAATGCACGTTCAATACCAGCTTTTAATGTAATTGTAGAAGATGGGCAGCTACCGCATGCACCTAGTAAACGTAATTTTACAATTCCGTCCTCAATATCTACTAATTCGCAGTCGCCACCATCGCGAAGTAAGAATGGGCGTAATTTATCTAAAACTTCTTGTACTTGTTCTTTTTGAGCTGCTTCTGTCATTTGTCACTCGACTCCTTTCTTTATCATGATTATAATTATAAGCAACGTAAAAGTCCATTGTTGAATACGAAACGGAGGAATTTTCATGCTTGATCATACACCGACGATTGAAATTTATGGTGCCGATATTTTATGCGCCAGCTGTGTTAATGCGCCTTCTTCAAAAGATACGTACGAGTGGCTCGATGCCGCCATTCGCCGAAAATATCCAGCGCACCATTTTATCATTCGCTACATCGATATTGAGAATGACGTCCAAACAGAACGCGATGCTGATTACGCCGCACGCATTCAAGATGATGAATTTTTCTACCCACTTGTGCTCATTAACGATGAAGTCATTGGCGAAGGGTATATCCAATTAAAGCCCGTCTTTACGAAGCTTGAGGCACTCGGCTTTTCCACACCATAACGTATAGTACATGTAAAAAACCTATGCCACTCCAGCTGGCATAGGTTTTGTCATTAGTTTGTATTTTGACGTTTATACATCCATAGTAAGCCTGATTTCATTAAACGTGCGATCCGACCTGTTACCGTTGTATCCGCTAAATGTACGAAACCTTGCTTCTTCCCTAATGAACCCATGAAACCTTTTAATTTAATTTCAGGCATTTTCTCAGGAAGTGGTTGGTTCATCCAACGCGCTTTTAATACTTTCACAACGATTTCACCTTGCGCTTCTGCAAGTTGAGCAGTCGGTGGTAACGGTGATGATGCGGCATCACCAATCACAAACACGTGCTCATCGTCTGTTAAGTTCATGTATTGCGTCACAACTGGACGGTTAAATTTATCTTTTTCTGCTTCCATATCACGTACAAGCTTCACCGGTTGTACACCCGCTGTCCAAACGATTTCGTCACACTCGATCACTTGGTCGTTGTTGTATACTTTCCCTGGCTCTACAGCTGTTACGTTTGACTTCGCAATGACTTCTACGTTATGCTTTTCAAACCATTCTTTAATGTATTCACTTAACTTCTCTGGGAAGTCGCGTAAAATGCGGTGAGAACGGTCAAATAGCTTAATGTTTAAGTCAGCGCGGCTTTCACGTAGCTCACTTGCTAACTCAATGCCACTTAAGCCCGCACCGATGATGCCGACTGTTGAACCTGGTGGTAAGCCACAAAGCTTTTCAAACGTGCTGCGTGCTTTTGCGATTGTTTGAATACTGTTTGTATACTCAGGCGCACCTGGTACACCGTGATACTTATCTTCACAACCTAAACCGATCACTAAATCATCATAATCTACCACTGTGCCATCTTCTAATAAAACTGTTTTTTCTTCACGATCAATTTTTACGATTTCCCCATAAACGCATTTTAATCGTGAGTTATCTGGAAATGCTACGCGCACTTCCTTATCTGTAGACGTTCCCGCTGCCAGTGCATAAAACTCGGTCTTTAAGCTATGGAATGGCGTGCGATCAATTAACGTAATTTGTACGTCATTAGGTAAGTTATTCGGTAAAAGGCGTAATAACACGCGCATGTTGCCGTAACCGCCACCTAATAATACTAAGTTTCGCATATTGTATTGTTCTCCTTCAATTATACATAGTTCACTATTTTGTAACAAAGCTCAACTACGAGTATATAATATTGTGAGAAGTTTCACAAGCGATTTAGATGGCATTTGACGTAGAAAAAAAAACAGCGTAGCATAGCGTATAGCGAGGTGACAACAACATGAATCCAATGGTAGAATTTTGCATTACGAACTTAGCAAATGGCGCTCAAGCAGCGTATGATATACTTGAAAACGACCCGAATATTGACGTGTTAGAATACGGCTGCTTAAGCTTTTGCATGGAGTGTGCAGAAGGCTTATACGCTGTCGTAAACGGCGATTTAGTCACAGGTGAAGATGCCGATACGTTAGTGAAAAACATTTATCAATACATTGAAGACAACCCGATGTGGTAACAAAAAGAGGCTGGGACAGAAGTAGAATTCCAGTGAAATGCAATTTAGTTATATGCTAAGAATTTGATGGATGATCACGACGCGAAGAGCGGACTTCTAGGGGAATCGCAAAGGTTTTTTTGCGACGAGTAATCGCAGGAGCATATGTTTTTTGCGACGAG
>JAHAYH010000090.1 GCA_018384745.1 Caryophanon sp.
ACTTGAGCCTGTAGTCTCAAGCTCACGCTTTTCCCGCTGGAGTCCGCCTCTTGTTCCAAGCAACGTGTAGGTTCAGGTGTCACCCCCAGCTTTCGGTGATGAACCACTTTTCGGTATTATTTTAATAATTTTTCAAACATCCATAAATCGACCGCTTGAATACCTTGTTCAACGATCACTTTTTTGTAAGCGTTGAAAAAGTCGCGCTGAATATCATACATGCGGAAACCAAGCTTTTGGTAAAGGGCAATATTATTAATGCTGCTGTTTGCTGTACCGATGATCATACGCGTATAGCCTTGTGCTTTAAATGTCAGTTCGGATTGGCGAATCATTTCTTTTGCGATGCCTTGCCCTCGGTACGTCGGACGCAGTGCAATGTTTTTTAACTCAATTGTTTGTTCGTCAATCGGAATGAATAGTGCAACGCCTACGATATCTTCATTCATGCGAACTTCATATAAATCTCCTTGTTCTATGTAGCTATTTAAAATCGCATCGTCCTCGTCTGCTAATAATAATAGCGGCTTATACGATTGTCGATTCGCTAACGTTTTCTCAAAAATCATCATCTAACTTTCCCTCCATTTCACGCGTATACTGCGATACATGTGACTAGTTATTATTATAGCACTGCTGCATACGTTACATTCGATTATTTCGTAAAAAGGTTCCTTCGCCGAACAACAAAAAAGATAGACGGTAAATTTCACCATCTATCTTTCTTATTTATTCTACTGTTACTGATTTTGCAAGGTTACGTGGTTTATCCACATCACAACGACGGTGAAGTGCTGCGTAATAACTAATTAACTGTAATGGCACAACGCTTACTAACGGTGTTAATAGCGCATGTGTTTTCGGTAAGATGAACGCGTCATCGTCCTCTGCCATGCCTTCCATTGAGATGATGCATGCGTTCGCACCACGAGCTGTTACTTCCTTCACGTTGCCGCGAATGTTTAATGCAACTGCTTTTTGTGATACAAGTGCAAATACTGGTGTACCATCTTCAATTAACGCGATTGTACCATGCTTTAATTCCCCACCTGCGAAACCTTCAGCTTGAATGTATGAAATTTCTTTTAACTTCAGTGCGCCTTCAAGCGATACACAGAAGTCTAAGTTACGGCCGATGAAGAAAGCATTGCGCGCGATTTTTAAGTAATCTTCCGCAATTTTTTCTAAATCGTCCTTACGATCGATTACCGTTTGAATGTTGTTTGCAACGATTGCAAGCTCTTGTTTTAAATCAAAGTCTACATCAATGCCTTTTTCTTTCGCTGTTACGTATGCTGCTACTGCTAATACCGCAATTTGTGCAACGTATGCTTTTGTTGAAGCAACGGCGATTTCAGGACCTGCATGTAATAATAACGTGTAGTCCGCTTCACGTGATAACGTAGAGCCTGGTACGTTCGTTACCGTTAATGATTTATAGCCTTGCTCTTTAATTTTCACAAGCACTTGACGGCTATCTGCTGTTTCACCTGATTGTGAGATGAAGATGAATAACGGCTTTTCAGAAAGCAGTGGCATGTTGTAGCCAAACTCTGAAGAAATGTGTACTTCCACTGGAATTTTTGCGATTTTTTCGAAGTATTCTTTGCCGACTAACCCTGCATGGTAGCTCGTACCTGCTGCAATGATGTATAAGCGATCCGCTTCGTTTAATGCCGCTAAAATTTCAGGATCTACTGTTAACGCATCATCTTCACCTGTGTAGGCTTGCATAATTTTACGAATAACAGTCGGTTGCTCGTCCATTTCTTTTAACATGTAGTGTGGGTATGTGCCTTTTTCGATATCGCTTGCATCAAGCTCTGCTGTAAATGGTGCGCGCTCCATCACCGTACCTTCTAGGTTTGTAATCGTTACGCCGTCCTTACGCACAAGCACCACTTCTTTATCGTGAAGCTCAACGAATTGGTTTGTCACTTGTAACATCGCCATTGCATCTGATGCGATTACGTTAAATGTATCAGCTACACCAACTAATAATGGTGATTTGTTTTTCGCTACGTAAATGACATCTGCATCTTCGCGATCTAGTAAAGCTAATGCGTATGAGCCGTGTAATAAGCCTAATGTTTTACGGAAAGCATCCTCTGTTGATAACCCTTCTGATACGAATAAGTCAACAAGCTGTACGATGATTTCTGTATCTGTATCTGATGCTAATTGAATGCCTTTTAAGTATGCTTTTTGTAATAAGTGATAGTTTTCAATAACCCCATTGTGTACAAGCGTAAAACGACCTGTTGCACTTTGATGAGGGTGAGCGTTTTTGCGGTTTGGTACGCCGTGTGTTGCCCAGCGTGTATGACCAATCCCTACAGATGCTTCAACTGATGTATCAATTGCCGCGCGTAAATCCGCAATACGACCTTTTTCTTTAAATACTGTAATACCATCTTCGTTACGTACAGCAATACCTGCTGAGTCGTATCCACGGTATTCTAATTTCTCAAGACCTTTTAATAAAACTTCCTTTGCGTCTAACTCGCCAATATATCCTACAATTCCACACATATTAAATTCCTCCAAAAAACAGCTTCACTGCAAGCGCAAAAAAGCGACAATGCTTCATGCTTGTAGCGAGGTGCTTTATTTTTTATTTAATTGTGCCGTGAACAAATCATTGTGCGATGAATTGCTTCATCATTTTCCTATTTGCTCTTTTGCGACTCGGCTAAAGTCGGGAGGCATCCGCCGAATGTTCGATACTCCTCCACCTCGTCAGCTAAAAATGTGTTCGTCCGATTTTTTTAGCTCTGGCGCTATAACTGTTTTCCGATTTCTACGTTACGATCCTCCTTTTTATGTAGCACTTGCCAGTAAAAGACATTCAACATCTTTAAAATGACAAGCATGTTCATCATACATAAAGTATAAAAAAACGTCAAATAAATTTCGGTGCGTCAATACGACTGAAAATTACACCATAAACTACCTAAAAAATCAAATTTTTGTCTTTTCAAACAGCTCAATACACTGTTTTCCCGCTATTAACCGTTTTAAACCCGCAACTTTTGACGTAATAAAAAAATGTAGAGCATTGTCGCTCGCTCTACATTTGTATAAACACTTTATGCTTGTAATAGTTTCACAATTTCACGATTAAATGCAGGTAAATCTTCCGGCGTACGACTTGATACGAGTTGGTTTTGACAAACAAATACTTCCTCGTCATGGAATTTCGCACCGGCATTTTTTAAGTCAATGACGATTGGCTTCACACCTGTAATGTCGCGGCCTTTTAACGTCTCCGTGTTAATGAGCAACTGTGGTCCATGACAAATCGTAAATACCGGTTTCATTTCATCCATGTAATGCTTTGCAAATGCTACGAAGCGATCGTCACCACGTAAAATATCTGGTGAGTATCCGCCCGGTATAAGCAGTGCGTCAAAATCTTCCGGTTTTACATCATCAATGCCGTAATCAATTGTAACTTCCGTGCCTTCTTTTTTGCCTTTCACAACTTCCCCTGCTTTAAAGCCAATCGTTACAACGTCATGACCTGCTGCTTGTAACGCTTCTTTCGGACTTGTGAATTCGCTATCTTCAAAATCCTTTGCTAAAACTGTTGCTACCTTTACCAAGTAAAACACTCCTTTAGTTTTTGGACTTCTTTACATGTATTCCCGTCTTTAGGTTGTTAAAACGTATATGGAGGGATTTAGGAAAATAGATCAAAAAAACGCCCGAGCGGTTTGCTCGAGCGTTTTGTGATTATTCCGTTAAGCCCATTTCGTCACGTACAACGTCTGCGATGCGTGTTACGTACTCTTTACATGAAGCTTCTGTCGCTGCCTCAACCATGACACGTACAAGCGGTTCTGTACCTGAAGGACGTACTAACACACGACCGTCACCGTTCATTTCCGTTTCTACTTGTGCAATAACTGCTGCTACTTTTTCATTTTGTGTAACGGCATGCTTATCTGTCACGCGCACGTTAATTAGCTCTTGTGGGAAGATCGTCATTTCCGCTGCAAGCTCCGATAACTTTTTGCCTGTTACTTTCATAATGTTTACAAGTTGTAAGCCCGTTAATAGACCGTCACCTGTTGTGTTGTAATCTAAAAAGACGATATGACCTGATTGTTCGCCACCGAAGTTGTAATCGTTTTTGCGCATTTCCTCAACGACATAACGGTCACCTACTGCTGTTTGTACAGATTCAACACCGTTTTCACCTAACGCTTTGTAGAAGCCCATATTACTCATAACAGTCGAAACAACTGTTGATTTTTTCAGGCGTCCTTTTGCGTTTAAATATTTCCCAACGATGTACATAATTTGGTCGCCATCAACGATTTGACCTTTTTCATCTACTGCGATGACACGGTCGCCGTCGCCATCAAAAGCTAACCCAACATCTGCGCCGCGCTCCACAACGAATGCTGCTAACGCTTCTGGATGAGTTGAACCAACACCTGCGTTAATGTTGTAGCCATCTGGTGATGCACCCATTGTTGAAATGTCCGCTTCTAAATCTGCAAATAAATGCGTTGCAAGTGGAGAAGTCGCACCGTGCGCACAGTCAAGCGCCACGTGTAAACCTGTAAATTCCTCGTCTACTGTGCCTTTTAAATACGAAATGTATTTTTGACCACCTTCGAAGTATTCTGTTACCGTGCTTAAATCTGTACCGACCGGACGTGGTAATGTATCTTCTGCATCAAGTAACGCTTCGATTTCTTCCTCTTGTGCATCCGTTAATTTAAAACCGTCTGGACCGAAAAATTTAATGCCGTTATCTGCGACTGGGTTATGTGATGCTGAGATCATTACACCTGCATCCGCATTCATAATGCGTGAAAGATACGCAACACCTGGTGTGCTGATCACACCTAAGCGCATAACTTCAACACCGATTGATAATAAGCCCGCTACTAACGCGCTTTCTAACATTGAACCTGATACACGTGTATCTAAGCCAACTAATACTTTCGGACGTCCTTCTGCATGTTGTGTTAACACATATCCACCACAGCGTCCTAATTTAAACGCTAACTCCGGTGTTAATTCCGTGTTTGCGACACCACGTACACCATCTGTTCCGAAATATTTACCCATATGAAATTCTCTCCTTTAATTATGTAAATTCATGGAATTGTCTTTTCAAAATAAACCGCTTTTATCATACACTCTTTTGTTGTAATCTAAAAGCGGTATTTTTGAATAATGTTATTGCTCTTCTGTTGAATCACTCACATCAATTTGTACATTGACCGTTTTCGGGTCTGCACTTGTGATGCCATCCTTCAACGGAATGTCTATTTTTTTCGTGCCAGATTCAGTAATTTCACTTAAATCAATTTCCACTGCATACTCGGCAAGCGATTCGATAAACGATTTTGTACCGTATAGCTTCGCTGATTGCTCCTCTAATGAAATGTGATCAATCGTTAGCCCGTTTGGCAGCTTCCCTTTTTCTGTTAATACGAGTGGTACATGCTTCGAATACGGCTCTAACGCCACTTTCACTTCTACTTGTTCTGGTGAAGTCGTGACATTTAAACGATTTAAATCACGATCTAACACTTTCACATTGACCATTTGCGTAAAGTCCGCATTCACGACCTCATCCGGTGATGCCGTCGCCTTCACTGCGTTAATGCTTTCAATAACTGTTTTTGCACCGGTTACCATCACTTTATTTGGCTCAACTTGCAAGCTCTTTAACGCATAGTTTTCGCCAATTAAACGCGTATTAATTTCCGGTTCAATCGTAAACTCCTTTGATACCTTCTCATCGATCGTTACTTCAATGAGTGCAGGCTCAACGGTAACCTTTAACTTATCTGATAAATTTTCATGCTGCAACGCTACTTGATGTTGCCCGATGTCGAGCGATTTTAAATCCGCAAACACCGTGAAGTCTTTAAATAACGTCGCTTGTGTAACATCTTTTGACGATCCTTGAATCGTGACATCGACCGTTTCCGGTATGCCCGTCACAATTAAGTTAGCATCATCATAAAATGCTTCTACCGGCACATCGCGTATAATTTCAAACGACCCTTCATTTTCAGGTGCATTATTGCTTGTTTGTGCTGGATTGGATTCGGACCGCACTGTGAAAAACAACAGTAGCGCTAAGCCAAGTGCGGTTAAACGGAGCGTCCATTTACTGTCCATCATTTTTCCCCCTCAATGACCATTTTGCCTTTACAGTGGTCGTTGACGTTGAGCCAAACCATAATTTACGCAACTGCGCTTCAAATTCATCAATCGTTAAGTTGCGATATAAATTACCTGCATCGGCAATGCTAATCGCACCTGTTTCTTCGGACACAATGACGGTAATCGCATCCGTTACTTCACTTAGCCCAAGTGCAGCACGGTGACGCGTCCCGAGCTCTTTGGAAATAAACGCACTTTCTGATAGCGGTAAATAGCCCGCTGCTGCCGCGATTTTGCCGTCTTGAATAATGACCGCTCCATCGTGTAGTGGCGTATTTGGGATAAATATATTAATGAGCAGCTCTGATGAAATATGTGCATTCATCGGAATCCCCGTTTCAATATATTCATTTAAGCCCGTTTCACGTTCAATTGAAATAAGTGCACCGATGCGACGTTTCGCCATATAACTGACCGATTTTTTCATCGCTTCAACTAAACGAGCACGCTCTTCTTCCTCTTGCCCGCTCGTTCGTTGGAAAAACTTCCCGCGCCCAATTTGTTCAAGTGCACGACGAATTTCTGGTTGGAAAATAATAATGATGGCTAAAAATCCATAATCGATCACTTGCTTCAGTAGCCAACCAATCGTGTTAAGCTCTAAGTACACCGTAATAATACGGGCAATGATAATAATAAAAATTCCTTTTAACAGCTGTACGGCCTTCGTACCATGAATTAATTTTAGAATCATGTAAATGACATACCAAACAATTAAAACATCGGCCATATTGATGAGCACTTCAACAGCTGTAATATCTGTTAATTGCTTAAATAGGTCCACGTGGTCATCCCCCACTTTTTTCCGAATACATATAAAGATTATATCATAAATTGACGTCTTACATCGGTACAACAGCAATGTGTCTATTGCGTACATAATAAAAGACATGTGTATTGCACACATGCCTTTACTAGACGTCACGCATTATTCATTTGTTGCATCGTCAGGCTTTTTATTAAACATTGTTGTCGCATCTTTAAATGCTGATTTAATTTCATACCATAGCCATTCAAACGCGGCATCAATTTCTTCTACTTGACCTGTAACGACGGACGTCGATGCCATATACTCGCCATTAATAACGGTAATATTGCCATCAACTTCTCCT
The DNA here is from genome assembly GCA_018384745.1 of Caryophanon sp. Taxonomy (GTDB): domain Bacteria; phylum Bacillota; class Bacilli; order Bacillales_A; family Planococcaceae; genus Caryophanon. Next base: position 7,308 of record JAHAYH010000090.1, read on the forward strand.
TCAACAACGATGTCACCGTTGCGTACAACGATATCACCTTTTATTACTTCGCCTTCTGGTACAATGACCGTTTGACCATCAACGACAAGGTTCGGCTGCTTCGTCACAGAAAACTGCTGATCGTCGTTGTATCCTGTTAGAAATGTGCCACTCATCAAAACGGTAAATGTGGCAGCTGCTACGATAAATGGATGGCGTCGCAGCCATTTTTGAATACCAACGTGCTGCTTTTGCTTCGGCAAGCGCTCCATCACACTTGCATGTAACGTTGGAGGTGCTGAAATATGCGTTGTACTTTTAATGAAGGCAATTGCATCACTTAATTCGTGCATATGTTGCTGACAATCTGAACATATTTGTAAATGATGTTTTAACTCTAGCTCTTGTTCGCGGTGAATATCTCCATCTAGATACTCATGCATATACTCAACAATGTTTTGTGGGCAGTTATTCATAATGCTTATGCCCCCCTCCTATAAAGAATTTAGCTGTTTTCGCAGCACTTCACGGCCACGATGTAATCGAGTTTTTACCGTTCCAAGCGGCATCTCTAAAACTTCACTAATCTCCTGTAGCGACAATTCTTCAATATATTTTAAGACGACTACGACGCGATACTTCTCTGGCATACGGCTAATTTCATATTGTATACGCTCTTGCAGCTCCATTTTCTCCAGTTCCTGTTCAGGTAATGGCTCATCTGTCGCAATTTGCGAATACATATTCAGTCCTTCCGTTCCAGCAACTTCCGCATCTAAATAATAGTCTGGCTTCTTTTTACGTAAACGATCGATACAAAGATTCGTCGCAATACGATAAAGCCATGTTGAAAATTTTCGCTTCTGATCAAACGTATGTAAGTTCATATAAGCTCTTACAAACGCTTCCTGTGCTATATCCTCTGCTTCTTGTTTATTACCAAGCATCCTGTAACATACTTGATATAGAGAATGCTGATAATGGCTTACAATGTCGGAAAATGCGCTTTGATCGCCCTTCAGCACTTGTTTTATTCGTTTGTTTATCAACGCATCCATCGCGACTTCCTCTCCACCTCTTGCAGCTTCTCTACATTCATTTACGGATGAAAGCTTGAGAAGTTTCATTTTTTCTTATTATAACAAAAAATTTTCCTCATTGTATTTGAGGTTCACACTTCATCTATATAAAAGGTGATTAATTTTTAGATCTAAACTCTTTTTCTTCGTTTTCCTGTATACTATTCTTAACAGATATGAAACGGAGAAAAATGA
>JAHAYH010000107.1 GCA_018384745.1 Caryophanon sp.
GCGATCTCTCAATCACAACGTATTTAATATTAATAGATATGCAGCTGAAATGCAAGTACTTTTTTTATTTTTTTGCAAAAAAGTGCAAATACGCTGTAATAAAGACATTACACCACTACTTTTATACTTCATTTTCGTCGGCATGTAATATGTATTCATATCAACTGATGTAGTTAATTTCAAATTCATCTAAACAACTTTTACTGTTTTAGTTTTGCTTTTCTTATCTACCCTCTTCATTACTTTTCTAAAATGACTATTTAGACATAAAAAAACTTAAATATTTTTTCTGCACCCTGGGAAGAAATAATCAATGTCTTATTTTTATTGTCTATGACGTCTTATACTTCTTCGACCATTCTATTAGGCCATACACTATTTGCAGGCTTATCTTCACCTATTTTTGACTCTGTCAAATTATCTTGATCATACTGTTTGATTAACTAACGCACAACCAGAAATTAGATTAGAACATCAATAATTGCAGAACAATAACCTTCTGCTTCCGTCAAACCAAAATACATCTAAGTTAATAGGCGACTATTAGAATTTAATATCTCTAAAGTTTGTTCGCGCTAATTCTTTGACTAACGGAGCATCAGCAGGTGCCCAATTTAATTTCTGAACTTCATCAGCGGATAACCATTCCACCTCACTATGAGCAACAAGATCAAAATTATTCGTTAACAATTTTGCAAAGAAAACTGTTAATTTAACTATTCCAAAATCATATTCATAACTTACTGTTTCATCCAATTGTGGTCCAATTTGTACTTCATCATGGAATTCCTCTTTAAGTTCTCTTTTAGCGGCTTCCTGAGGTGTCTCGCCCTTTTCTATCTTTCCACCGGGAAACTCCCACATTCCGCCCACTAATCGATCAGCATTGCGTTTTCCGGCCAATACTTTATTTTTATCTTGATCTATAATTGCTACACCTGCAACTTTGATAATTTTCTTTGCCATTTTATTCTCCTAAATGTTCTTAATTGTATTCTACACTAATCAATCCTTAGGAAATAATGGTTCTATGATAAATCCTGTTGATAGATTTCTATGATATTCTATCAATAGGATTTTTTGCATTAAAAAAGAGGCACAAGCCTCACTGCATAATGTCCTTTGATACCACTCTTTAGAAATTAAGGTGAATTGCTTATGTCCTCTTGTAATGATTGTATTAAATTTTCTCTGAATATTAAAGACCCTTTGTTAGAATTTTTGGATATCTCAACTGGCAAATATCGTAATCGTGAAGCCAAATTCTACCACGCTATTGTACATTTAGACCATTGCTTAAACTGCGGCTCAGATAACATCGTACATAATGGTCACCTATACTCAAATGTGCGTTATCCTGCTTTAGATGCTAGTCTACCTGTCTTTATCAGAATAGCTAAAGAAAGAATTATCTGCCGTAATTGTCAGACGAATTCGATGGCTCAAACGGAACTAGTAGATAAATACTGCTGTATTTCTAATGCCACCAAGCGTAAAATTATTGGCTCTTTAACCGAAGACTGGTCCATGAAGAGCATTGCCAGACAAACTTCAACTTCAACCAATACCGTGCAACGCGTACTAGAGAAATATAGTCCGTCTTCCTTTGAAGATACCGACTGGCTGCCGGAATACCTGGCTTTTGATGAATTCAGAGGCGTTGGCAGACAGCTGCACTTTATTGCCATTGATGGTCACACGCACAAAATAGTTAAGGTACTGCCTACCAGATTAAAAAAAGATATTATCAATTACTTTAAGCGTTTCCCAATAACCGTAAGAAACAAGGTTAAGACTGTAACTATGGATCTTAATTACTATTATGACATTATGGCTAAGGAGCTTTTTCCTAATGCTCAAGTAATCCTCGACCGTTTCCATATCGTTCAGATGCTTAACCGTTCCTTTAATTCCTGTCGCATTCAAGAAACGAAGAAGCACAAAAAAGGTTCATGGGAATACAACCTGCTTAAATATTACTGGAAACTTTATCTTAAGCCTTTTGATGACCTGGAAAAAGTTAAGCCGTGCTATCAATCCAGATTAAAAGATACCCTAACTCAAGAACAAATCGTGGCTGATGGGCTTTCTTTAAACAATGAGCTTGAAAATACTTATAACCTTATGCAAGATATCAGTAAAGCTTTAAAAGATAGAGATACCAAGAAGTTACGAAGCCTAATTCAAAGCAAAGATCATGTTGGCAATATGATGCACACCACTTTAAATACTTTCAAACGTAATCTACATGATATTCTCAACGCTGCTAAGTTCGATGAATCAAACGGTTGCCTTGAAGGAACCAACCGTAAGATTAAACAGATTGAACGTACTGCCTACGGTTACGCTAACTTCAATCATCTAGTAACCAGAATCGATCTAGAAGAAAAGGATGCCATTATTAAGGAAAAAGCATCAGACTACTATTTAGCAGCCTAATGCATTTCTCTATTATTTATTTTTTAATTGACTTCTATCAACACCATTT